>JAVEXE010000135.1:0-6124 GCA_034004105.1 Azonexus sp.
AGTCCGGGCCCTGGCGGCCGGAATTGAGAATGCGCGGATTCTGTCCGATCACTTCGTCCCGTTCGTAGCCGGTGATGTCGGAGAAGGACGGGTTGACGTCGATGATGTTGCCGTGGCTGTCGGCGATCACCACGCCCTGCAGGGTGTTTTCGAAGACGCTGCTGGTCAGTTGCAGCGCCGCCGAATCGTGGGCGATGCGCGCCTGCAGGCGATTGAAGCTGCGCACCAGGCGGCCGACCTCGTCCCGGTTGCCCTCCGGGAGCGGTGCGAGCGGAGCTCGCCCGCGGGTCATCGCATCGAGCCGGTTGGCCGCCTGCTGCAAAGGCCCCATGGCACGCCTTAGCAACAGGATCGTGAGCGATCCGATCAGCAAGGACAGCGCCGCCGCACCGGCCAGGATGAAGCGCCGCTGCTCCCGAATTGGCGCGAATGCGGCTTCGGTCGGCAGGCGCGCGATCGCCACCCAGTGAGCGGTCGGTATGCGACGGACCGAAATCAGTCGCTCGATCCCGTCGATCTGGTCACTCACCAGGGAGCCCTCGAAGCCTTCGCGGATTTTCCGGAATAGGTCGCGGTTCTGGTCGTTTACCGGCAAGGGACGGAGCATGAAGGCTTGCGGATCGGTGCCGGTGACGAACAGGTTCTGCCCGGGAGCGACCACGACCATGTCGCCGCCGCCCTGCGGCAGACCCTTGTTGATCAGGTCGAGAAAGTTTGGCTCGTCGAGTGTCGTGATGCCGATCAGGACCGCGGCAATTTCCTTCCGCCCGTCGAGTATCGGTGCGGCGAAAGTCACTACGCCCTTTTCGAGGAAACGCCCGCGGAAGGGCTGTCCCATCGCGGGCGTCCCATCGAACAGCACATGCTGAAACGAGTCGAGACTGCTGAAGTCGATTTCGCTGCGGCCCGGCAGGGTCGGATAGTCGGCGAAGGCACCGATGCCGTCCGGGCGGGCGAGGATGACCCCGGAATTGAAAAGCATCTTGAGAATCGGGCGTGCGGCGAGTGTTGCCACGAGCTTTTCCCGATCGTGGAGTTGGTCCGCGGGAATCGTCGTTGCCGTCAGGGCGAGGCTTTCGAGCCGCAGGCGGACGACGCTGTCGATGTGGTCTGCAACATAGCCCAGCACATTGGCTTGCTGGGTGGCCAGCAGCGTCTGGAGACGTTGCTCCTGTCGCTCGGCAACCAGCAGGGCATAAGCCCAAACCCCGCCCAGCACCAGCGCGACGACGACAAAAGCGATCCGGATCTGGAGGCTCGACAGGAAGGCGCGACTGATTGTGGCAGAGAGCATGTTCCTCCTGTCGGGTCCCGGACGGACGCGCTGATGTTACACCTTTCGGAATATGCTGGACCGGTTCCGTCATGCTCGCGCCGACGTTTGAAGCAGGCCGTGAAAATCAGGTCTGTTTGTTGCTTATCTTGGCCTGTACGCGTTTGAGAAGGAGAGCGGCAAATGAATATTTCCAATACAAACATTGCCTTGCAACTGGCCACGATTCGGGGGGATGCACTTTCTGCCCTGATCGGCACCGGCCGCGATGAGCGGGCGGCAAATTTTGCCGAAATCCTGGGGGCCGCAGGCGGTTCACTATCGCCTGATGGCCGCAACCTGGGCCTGCGCGATCCCGAAGCTGCCTTTTCGATGATGTCGACGATCAATCGCTGGGAGGTGGATTTCAAGGTGCAGTACGCCGAACTCGATGCCATGAGTTCGGCGCTTGAACACATGGAAACTGTTGGCGGTGCATTGGCCGAGCTCGATGCCAGCGACGGCAATACAACGATCATCGAACGCCTGCAGACCTTCATCGACGAGTACAACGCCTGGGAAGACCGCTTCGACGATACCGTGGCGAACGGTGGGGTACTCGACGAGATCCAGGCGGCCGAAGTGGCGATGAACGCTCTTGAACAGAGTCTGCACAGCATATTTCATGGTGCGGCCGAGGGGGTGCGTGGCCTTGGTGAACTGGGCATCGACATCGATCCTGCGACGAAGCAGGCGCATCTGGACGTGGCTCGGCTAGAAAATACGCTGAGCAGCAAGCGTGAAGCGGCCGTGGTGGCTATCGACGCCTTCAGCGCCCATTTCGCCCGGTCGGCCGACTTGCTGAATGCCGAAGACAACTTCATGACGCATGCACTCGACAATCGCCACCGGGCTATTGCGTACATCGCCGATAACCACGCTAGCTGGCAGCAGGAATTCGGCACCGGCAAAGCCGCCGAACCGACCGGCGCGACGGCCAAGGCGCTCGCCGCGTACGACGTCGCTTTCAACTTGCTGTAAGGCTAAGTGGCTGGCGCCCCAGTTGATCCAGTCTCACCCGGGTGCTCGTTACCCGCCAAACGTCTCCTGCATGCCTAAGTCAAGGCATCGACTTGGGTCTGCATCCTGAGTGCCCTTTCCCGCTTTCATCATTGTGAGGCTGTCGGAAGCTTGCGATGCGGTCGACATATCCTTACCTGCGGTCAGGGCTCGCACCAGGGCCGCCAATGGGACCGGGTGGGTTTTCCCAGTTGGTGCCCGGACCGCCAATAGGTCCAGGCGGATTGTCGTCACGATCGAACCAGCAGAAGTCCTTGTGGATTCTGCGTTTGTTACAGTATGCGATGCGCTTGGTGACCGGCATGTTGATGAAGCCGGTCCACTCCGCGGGCGACATGAAGCCTTTGAGCCACAGCGTATGACGATAGCGAATATCCGGACTGGCCCCTAACCCCCCGCGCGGTCCGGGAGGATTTTCCCAGTTCGTTCCAGGACCACCACGCGGTCCAGGCGGGTTGTTGTCACGATCGAAGGCATGGGCTGACGGGACCGCAGTCAGTGCCAGCACAGCGATTCCTGCGGCCAACTTGCTGATTGTTTTCATGGCGCTCTCCTCGACGGGTTGAATTCGGAACTGGTTAACGCAACGCCAGACTACCGGGAGATTGTTTGGAAATCAGCAAGGTATTGCAACGATTTGTTGCATGCGTAATACGTCGCCGCGAACGCGTCATTCGCATCTTCCCGAACGACGAATCGGCCCTGCGGCTGATTGGTGCGCTGCTGGCCGAACAGAACGAGGCTTGGCTGGAGCGAAAGTATCTGGATATGCAGGAGTACCACGAATGGGCGGCTGCCTGCGCCGCAGCCCGAGAGGGCAACAACGTTGTTGCCCTCTCGGGCTGAAACCCATTCGTCATCAACCGGATCGGAGCAGATTTACAGCAAATTTCGGACTTGACCTCGGGCATCTTGTCGTTTTGGTGTTGGATACAGGCCGAATTTGTCGTTTCTATGCATTATTTTGGTAGGTGAGTCTGTTTCGGCCTGTGTTTGCCGCTGATGCGGGTTGCCCTCATTGGCCTATTTGCTGTACAGTAAATATCGGCATTTTTTAGATATTCGATAGGATGTCGATATTTACTGGGCAGTAAATGAGGATATTTCGCCAATGCTTGAATCCAACCTGACCGAACGACAGTTAATTGAACGGTTCGTTGATACATTGCGAGAGCTTCCCAAGACGGAGGCCGACATAAAGTCCGTCAGCGAGCATGGCGGCCGTGCGCTTGGCGCCCAGGTCAATCTGCACATTGCCGGCAAGTCATTCATCCTGCAAATCGAATCCAGGAAGGTTGTGTTCCCGCGCGATGTTCGCCAAGTAATCTGGCAGTTCCGGGAGGCAGGCCGTACGCCGACTAAAGGGGATGGGGAAGCTCCCATGTCGCTCCTGGTTGCCGAGTTGATTTCTCCTGGTGCGAAGGATCTGCTCAAAAGGGAGTGTGTCGGCTACTACGATAGTGGCGGGAGTCTGTTCCTGCCGGCGCCTGGTGCCTATCTCTACATCGACAGGCCACCGCCCAAGACCTTGGAAAAATCGGTTCGTGCGCTGTTTTCAAGCCGCCGTGCGCAAGTTCTGCATGCCATTTTGGTTCGGCATCAGGAATGGTTTGGTGTAAACGATCTGGCGCAACAGGCAATGGTGTCGCCTGCAACAGCTTCGCAGGTATTGACTGAGCTTGAGCGTTTCGACTGGCTGGTGGCGCGCGGGCAAGGCCCAAGCAAGGAGCGCCAACTTCGCGAGCCGGCAGCCTTGCTCGACGCATGGACCAAGCAACTCGCTGGCAGTCGACCACTGCCTCTGCGCCGGTACTACGTGCCGGGCATGAAGGCAGACACCTTGGTTGCGCGGATTGGCGAAGTCTTCGAGTTGCACGATGTTCAATATGCAATCACTCACGAAGCTGCAGCGCAGCGCTATGCGCCGTTCCTTTCAAATGTCTCGCAGGTGCGCGCGCGGGTAGTGAGTGGCCAGAACGTCGATGCGGCGATTACCGATCTCGGCGCGCGCGCTGTCAATGACGGTGCAAACTTCGCGGTCATCGAAGCCAAATCGTCTGGCGAACTGCTATTCCGTGAAAAAATCGATGGTCTGTGGCTGGCCAGTCCGATCCATATCTATCTGGACCTGCTACGCGGAGAAGGTCGAGCCAAGGAAATGGCCGAGCACTTCCGCAAGGAAAGGATTGGTTTCTGATGGCAAAGCCTACAACACTTGATGGGTACTGCGACCAGTACACGGCTGATTGCGAGCGCGTCCTCGTGACACTGCTGCGCGGACTCGGGCCGTGGAAGGACTCCGTCTATCTGGTTGGAGGACTTGCGCCACGGTACCTCGTACCGGCGAGCCCTCCAGTAGTACCGGCGCATGCCGGCACCATGGACGTGGATGTTGTGATCGATCTGCAGATTCTGGCAGATACCGATGCCTATCACACGCTGGAGGACAACCTGAAGCGGATGGGTTTCGAGCGTGCCGAAAACGAAAACAAGCAAAAGCTTTCCTGGCGCTGGCAGACCCGTACCGAGCACGGAGCACTGATGGTGCTGGAACTGCTGGCGGACGCACCGGAAATTGCCGGTGGCAAGGTTCAGCCACTCCCAACCGAAGGCACCATATCGGCGCTGAACATTCCGCACTCGTCTATCGTCTTCGATCTGCACCAGGTCACCGAAATCCAGGCCGAACTATTGGGAGGCAATGGCATTGCCACCGAAAAGATCAAGCACGCAAACCTTGTCAGCTTCACCTGTCTGAAATCCTTTGCATTCGACCAGCGGTTCGAGCGAAAAGATGCACATGACCTGATTTACTGCATCGAACATGCGCCTGCAGGTATTAACGCCGTGGCTGATGACTTTCGCAATGAATGTAGCGGCAAGCATGGTGCCGTTGTCCAGGATGCGCTCGCCATTCTGCGCGGCAGATTTGCAGGCGACGATAAAACCGAGGGCTATCGCAAGGATGGACCTGTGTCCGTTGCCAAGTTTGAGCTGGGCGAGGGCGATGAACCCGAACTACGCGAAGCGAGAGCACTGCGGCAGCGACAGGCCTGTGATCTGATTGAGCAGCTCCTTGCTCGAATCGGATGAGAAGTGAGCATGTTGATCAATGCGAATTTTGTCAGCATCAGCGCGCATCCTGACAATGCGCTGCGATAAGTGGCGCGCGTTACGTAGCGGCGTTGCATTCCTGCTGCACCTGGCAAAAAAATAATTCAGCCAAGAAAACGTCCCGCGCAGACCTTGTCATTCCCTCTACATCCCTGTATGTCCTCGTACGCAGGATATGACTGCCTGATCCTCCATTGACATCCGATTTCCCGGTCGATATCGTTCGCCCATCAACCGTGACGCGTCATGCCTCGCGGCCAAAGTGGTAGCTGGCCACGCAAAACAAACAGCATTCAAGAGTGGTGACATCGGATTCCGGTGCGTCACATTTTCAAACGGCAGCTGATATCGGTGGCCGTCGGATCGCAGGACTCAAGAGAGTTCTCGTCCACTCAGGCAGTGATAGCGGTTCCGCTCGTCCCTGCATTCCATGCCAATGACCGCCTCTGCGGTTTTTATTTTCCATCTTGGCCGTCAAAGAGACGGGAAGCGATATAAAAATCTCACACACCTAGCAGCCATGGGCCTTTGAATCGCCCCGGGTTTCGCGGGGTCAAGTCCGAAATTTGCTGTAAATCTGCTCCGAGCCGGTGAATGACGATTGGGTTTCAGCCCGAGAGGGCAACAACGTTGTTGCCCTCTCGGGCGGCGGCGCAGGCAGCCGCCCATTCGTGATAC
>JAVEXE010000136.1:0-2701 GCA_034004105.1 Azonexus sp.
CTCCTGCCGGGTCACGCCAAGCAGCAACAAGGCCATCAAACCGATGCCCAGCGCGACGATCTTCAGCGTATTGGCTGCCGAATGACGCGCTAGGGTCGCCAGGCCCTGCCGCCAGCCAAAACCAACCCCACCGCGCAAACGTCCGGCCAGCCGGACGGCCAGCCAGGCAAAAAGACTGAATAACAGCAGCGCACCGGCAAACCCGCCCACCGCCAGCAAACCCAGGCGCAGATCACCCGCCGCCCGGATGATCAGAACCGCCAGCAGCGCGAAACCGACCACGTAACCCAAAATCGCCAGCGGCGCTGGTGGCCCGAGTTCGCGGCGTAAAACCCGCAAGGTTGGCACCCGCGCCAGTTGCAGCAAGGGCGGCAAGGCAAAACCAAAGAGCAACACAGCCGCCACCAGCCCGCCCTCCAGCACGGGTTTAACCCCCGGCAGCGGCAACTGGGCAGAAATCAGGCCTGCCATCGCTGAAACCAGCGCAAAGTGCGCCAGAAAACCCACTGCCGCACCAATCAAAGCCGCTGCCAGCGCCATCAGCGAAAAAGACAGCAAATGCAGACGCAACAAGCCACCCTGCGTTGTTCCCAGGCAGCGCATGACCGCGCAGGCGTCAAGGTGGCGCTGCATGTAACGCCGCGCTGCCAGCGCCACGGCAATGGCCGAGAGGATGACGGTCAACAGCGTCGCCAAGCCTAAAAAGCGCTGCGCCCGATCAAGCGCGTTGCGCACGGCTGGCTGGGCATTATCGATGGATTCCAAGCGTTGACCGCGCGTCAGGCGAGGTTCGACCCAGCGCTGCCAATCGGCAAGGGCATCTTCCGGCCCAGCCACCAGCAAGCGATAACGCACCCGCGCGCCGTACTGGACCAGACCGCTGGCCGCAACGTCATCCAGGTGCATCATCAAACGCGGTGCCACGGCAAACAGATTTAGGCTGCGATCCGGTTCATGCGTCAGCACCGCACCCGCCGGCATCTGCAGTTGGCCAACGCCAACCGGATCACCCGGCGCAAGACCCAGTGTCATGAACAAGCGCGCATCGGCCCAGACGGTTTTTGCCTTCGGCCCCCGGTCGACCGCAACTTCCGCTGCATCGGGGTGTGGCGCGGTACGTAACTGCCCACGCAGCGGATATGTGTCGCTGACCGCCTTGATTTCCACCAACTGTGCCCGCCCATTGGCAAAAACCATGCTCGGGAAAACCATCGCCTGCGCTGTCTTCAGACCACGCGATTGCGCTGCTGCCTGCAGTTCATCCGGCAAGGGCTGGTCGGCAACCAGCACCAGATCTGCAGCCAGCATCTGCCGCGCTTCCATTTCCAGTGCCCGCCCGACGCGGTCGGTCAGAAACCCCACTGCCGAAACCGCAGCCACCGCCACGCACAGCGCAAAAAACAGCAGCCGTAATTCGCCGGCACGTAGCTCGCGCTTCAACATCCGCCAGGCCAGGCCCAACATCAGGACAACTCCCGAATTCTTTGCACTGCTTCTTCAACCCGTTTCACTGCAATGACCTCCATGCCCGGAATGGGCTGTCTTGGCCGGTTGGCTTCCGGAATCAGCGCCCGAGTGAAGCCCAGCTTGGCCGCCTCCTTCAAACGCTCCTGACCGCGTGGTGCAGGCCGGATTTCACCGGCCAGGCCAACCTCACCAAAGACAATAAGTTTCTCTGGCAAGGGTTTGTTTTTTAATGAAGAAGTAATTGCCATAATCACCGCCAGATCGCCTGCCGGTTCACCAATCTTGACCCCGCCTACCGCATTGACAAAAACATCCTGATCGAAGCACACCATGCCGGCATGACGGTGCAACACCGCCAGCAACATGGCCAAGCGTTGCGCATCCAGTCCCACCGTCAGACGACGCGGGTTGCCATGCGCGCTATCGACCAGGGCCTGAATTTCCACCAACAAGGGCCGCGTGCCCTCTTGTGTCACCATCACGCAAGAGCCCGCCACTTCCTGACCATGTTGAGACAAGAACATCGCCGAAGGGTTGCTGACCCCTTTCAATCCGGTTTCCGTCATGGCAAAAACGCCCAGTTCGTTGACCGCACCAAAGCGGTTTTTCACCGCCCGAACCAGTCGAAAACTGGAGTGTGTATCACCCTCGAAATAGAGCACGGTATCCACCACATGCTCCAGCACCCGCGGCCCGGCCAGCGCACCTTCCTTGGTCACATGGCCGACCAGAATCACCGTAATCCCGGCCTGTTTGGCCAGCCGGGTCAATTGCGCCGCGCATTCCCGCACCTGCGCCACCGACCCCGGCGCGCTGGAGAGCTGATCCGACCACAGGGTCTGGATCGAATCAATGACCGCCACCTGCGGCTTCTCGCTCTGCAGGGTGCTCAGGATGCGCTCCAGATTGATTTCGGCCATCAACGGCAGGCGGGCGCAATCCAGATTCAGCCGTCGCGCCCGCAAGGCTACTTGCTGACCGGATTCCTCGCCGGTCACGTAAATCACCTTATGTGCCTGTGCCAGATGCGCCAGGGCCTGCAGCAGCAAGGTACTCTTGCCAATGCCAGGATCGCCGCCGATCAGAACCACACCTCCCGACACCAATCCGCCACCCAGCGCCCGGTCGAATTCCCCAATTCCCGTCGGAATCCGATCCGCCTCCCGCGCCTCGATTTCACCAAGAATCTGCAGGCGACTGACCGGTGCCAGCGAATCAAACCGGTGATTCGTCG
>JAVEXE010000136.1:2801-6109 GCA_034004105.1 Azonexus sp.
GTCATCAAAGTCAGGTTGACCGCAGGAATGGACTTCAGCTTTTCCCAAGCCTGTTTCAACCCCGCTTCGTCAAAACCCAAGCGATTCATGCCAGTGTTGAGTTTCAGATAGATACTGAGCGGACGGTCCGGACGAGCTGCCGAGGCCAGCATGTCGATCTGTTCGAGACAATGAACAACGCTATGCAGACCGTGCTCAACCACCGTCTTGGCATCGTTAGGCTGGAATATCCCCTCCAGCAGCAAAATGGGTTGACGTACGCCAGCCTCGCGCAGCAGAGCGGCATTTTCACACTCCAGCAAGGCGAAACCATCAGCTTCTTTACGCAAGGCATCAACCACGCGCATTTGTCCATGGCCGTAGCCATCTGCCTTGACCACTGCCCAAGCCCAGGCATCCGGCGCATGTGCCTTGGCCTGTCGGTAATTGTTTAATAAAGCGTTGGGAGAAATTCTGGCCCGGATGGGACGCGAGGTTTTCATGCAGTGATTTCCTTCATTTTTCGACGGGAAAATTCAATGAACGTACTGAGCAGACGCGACTGAAAACGATCTTCGGGATGTACAAGGTATAAACCACGTTTCAACGGGGGATCCAGGGGAATGCTCACCAGTTCCCGCAAGCGAATTTCCTTCTCCACCACGATTCTGGAAACAATCGCGAAGCCCAGACCTGTGGACACAACCCCTTTCAAAGCTTCAGGACTCCCGAGTTCCATTTGCGTTTTCAAGGAATCTGGCGCGACCCCATGATGACCGAAATAAGCATCGGTGATTTCCCGCGTCCCGGAGCCTGGCTCCCGCGAAATGAACTCGTAATCTGCCAGTTCTGCCGGTGTCAGCCGGTTGAATTCCGCCAGGGGATAATCCGGTGTGCAAATCACCTGCAATTCATCTTCGCAACACATCTGACTGCTTAAACCAGACAGCTTTGCCGGCGCCTCAATCAAGCCGACATCCAGTGACTGCTCTGCCACCTGACTCTCAATCGCTTCCGAATTGCCGACAATCAAACGCGCCCGAACCTGCGGGTAAAGCGCATTGAACTCTCCCAACACTCGCGGCAGCATGAACTCGGCAATGGTTGTGCTCGCGCCAACCAGCAGCGGGCCTCGCATCTCGCCGGTCAGTTCGCCAATCCGCGTATCCATTTCATCCGACAAGGCAAGAATCCGCTGGGCAAACTCAAGCAGAATCTCGCCAGCCGGGGTCAATGAAATGCTGCCGTGGCGGCGCTCAAACAAGCGCGTGTTGTATTGCGCTTCAAGCTGCCGGATCTGGAAAGTGACCGCCGGCTGAGTCATGAACAAGGCGTCAGCAGCCCGGGTAAAGCTGAGATGCTTGGCTACGGCATGAAAAACCTGCAAGCGCCGATCGGCCATGAGAACACTCCAGAATCACGAAGCCTGCTATTCAACCACATTCACCACCCGAAAGCCTTAAGACATTGGTTTTCTTGTCAATTTTCCGGTCGACCAAAAAGACAGGAAAAAATGAACCGTCCCTGCGCCAAGTCATCGGAAGAATATAACTTCCGTGATATAAACCTCGACCAAAGTCATAACAAACAATGAGAGACGGGGTCCTGTGCCATTCGGTTTTTACATCATCATGGCCGCGCAGTTCTTTTCTGCGCTTGCCGACAACGCTTTGCTGATTGTCGCGATTGCTGCATTGCGCGACATGCAGGCCCCCGCTGAATACGAGCCGCTGCTGAAAACCTGCTTCACCCTCTCGTATGTCCTCCTCGCTGCATTTGTCGGTGCTTTTGCAGACTCCATGGCAAAAGGCAGAGTGATGTTGATCAGCAATAGCATCAAGATATTTGGCTGTGCCCTGATGTTGTTTCATATACACCCACTGGCAGCCTATGCCGTGGTTGGGCTGGGGGCAGCCGCCTATTCCCCGGCCAAATACGGCATCCTGACCGAATACCTGCCACATCGTCTGCTGGTTGTTGCCAATGGCTGGATCGAGGGTCTGACCGTGGGTGCCATCATTCTTGGCGTTGTTATCGGTGGCATGCTGATACAACCCACGCTCAGTGGCTACCTGCTGGCGCTGGAAATTCCTTTCCTCGACACCGCAGGTGAAATGGCACTGGCCATTATCGGCGTCCTGTACCTGATAGCAGCAATTTTCAATGTTTTTGTGCCAAATACCGGAGTCGACCACAAACCCCTGAAGAAAAACCCGATTTATCTCATTCACGAATTCAATCACTGTCTGAAACTGCTTTGGCGTGATCGTCTGGGCCAGATCTCGCTGGCCGTTACCACGCTTTTCTGGGGGGCAGGCGCAACGCTGCAGTTTATTGTCATCAAATGGTCTGAGGTCGCACTCGGTCTGGATCTCTCCAAATCCTCGATGCTCCAGGGGGTCGTCGCCTTTGGCGTTGCGGGTGGCGCCATCGTTGCAGCGCGTTTCATTACATTACGCAAGGCGGTTCGCGTCATTCCCTTGGGTATTGCCATGGGGCTGATCGTCCTCATCATGAATTTTGTGCGCGACATGTGGTTGGCCATACCCCTGCTGATCCTGGTTGGCGCTCTGTCAGGATTTTTCGTCGTTCCAATGAATGCCCTGCTTCAACATCGGGGGCACATCCTGATGGGCGCTGGCCATTCAATTGCCGTACAGAATTTCAACGAAAACCTTTCCATCCTGATCATGACGGGTCTGTATTACGTCATGATTCGCGCCGATATGTCGATCTATTGGGTTCTCACGCTATTCGGCTTGTTTGTCAGCGGCATCATGTACCTGATCCGCGAGCGACATTTAGCCAACCAACGCGACCGGGACGATGTGAAACACCTTGACGACAGTGCCCATTGACTCCGTTCCGGGTCATGATTTTGCACGACTGACAAACCAGTGAAGCACCGCCGTGAGCATCAGCATGACCATGAAGCCAATGCCCCAGATCGTCCAGATCAGCCAGCCGATCCCGCCACTCAAGGCGTCCGCAGAAGGCATCCAGGTCATCGCCGCCTGAACAAACTCGACTGACGAGACTTTCAAAGCCTCAAGTAGCACCGGGTCGATCCAGGGAGTCAACCAGGCAGGCAGCGGAATTCCGGCCAAATCAGCCGCCGCATCGCCCAACTGATTTGACGCCAGGAAATTCACCACCCAATCAGCGACGTTGACGCTGAATGCGGCCAAACCCGTCCATAACAGAGCCAGAACAGTAAAAACAATCCAAATCAGCGCAATCATGGTGCCTTCTCCTCAAGTATTGCTGCAGTTTCTTGCCATCAGGCTTGCACTATAAATCAGGAAAATCATCGAGAAAATCTTATTAAT
>JAVEXE010000137.1:0-2303 GCA_034004105.1 Azonexus sp.
ACAGCCATGGGGAACGGGTCTACAGCCCGGCACAAGTCGATCGCCTGCGCCTGATCAAACGCCTCATGGATCAAGGCTATCGCCCCGGAAAGCTGATTGCGGCGCCGCTTGAGGAGTTACTGGCCCTACCACCGAAGCGTGGCGGACAGCCAACCGATACCGCGCCCTGTATTCAACAGGAGGAATTGCAAGGCTTGCTTGAATACATCCACCGACACGATGCGACCGGCTTTCAACAGGCCATGCAGCAACGCTTGGCCAGGGAAGGCCTGCAACGCTTTGTCCAGGACACCATTGCACCGCTGACCTACCTCGTGGGCGAAGCCTGGGAACAGGGGCGGATCGAGGTCTTTGAGGAACATTTGTTCACGGAGCTGACCAAACGGCTGATCCGGCACAGCATCGCCAACCTGCCTGGCCGCCATGATCGGCCACGGATCATCCTGACCAGTGTGCCGGAAGAATTGCATGTACTCGGGCTTCTGATGGTCGAAGCCCTGCTGACGCTGGAGGGTACGGACTGCGTTCCCCTGGGCACGCAAATGCCGTTGACCGAAATTTCCCGCGCCGCCAGCGCACATCAGGCGGATATAGTCGCGCTGTCGTTCTCGATCGCGTTTCCCAGCCGGCAGATTCCTGAACTGCTGCTGCAATTGCGCCAGCTATTGCCGCCGCAAACGGAAATCTGGGCCGGCGGAGCGGGTGTCAAACGTCTGGAGCCGCAGACGGGCGTGACCCTCATTCACACCCTGGAGTCCGTACTCGATGCCCTGGCTAGCTGGCGAGCCAGTTGGCAATCCGCACGTAGTCCTCAACCTGCAGATCCTCAGGCCGCAACGTTGGCGCAATATTGAGCGCCGCGAAGCCCGCGTCATCGAGTATGCCCTTGAGGTTGTTGCGCAGCATCTTGCGGCGCTGGGCAAAGGCAGCCTGAACGAGCGTCGAAAGACGCTCCGGGTCTTTTGCGGTCAACAAGCCTGGCGGCTTGGGAATCAGGCGAACCACCGCGGAATCGACCTTGGGTGGCGGATCAAAGCTTTCCGGTGGCACGTCGATCAGCCACTCCAGCCAGAAGCGGTATTGCAACATCACCGACAGCCGGCCGTAATCGGCGCAACCCGGCTCGGCGACCATGCGCTCGACGACTTCCTTCTGCAACATGAAATGCATGTCGCGCACCTGTTGACCGTAACCGGCCAGATGAAAGAGCAAAGGCGTCGAAATGTTGTAGGGCAAATTCCCCACCAGCCGCAGGTCGCTACCAATGCTGGCAAAGTCGAAAGCCAGCGCGTCGCCTTCGTGGATGCTCAGCCGCTCGGCAGGATGCTGCTTTTTCAGGCGGGCGATCAGATCGCGATCAATTTCCACCACATGCAGGTGATCGACGCGTTCCAGCAAGGGGACCGTAATTGCGCCCAGTCCGGGGCCGATTTCCACCACCGTATCGCTGCGCGCCGGATTGATGGCTGAAACGATGGCACCGATAATCCCGTGGTCGACGAGAAAATTCTGCCCAAAACGCTTGCGGGCAATGTGTCCCTTCATGTGTTTTTCCTACCAGCAGCGGCTTTCGCCATACGCGCGGCTTCCGCCACGGCAACAAACAGGCTCCCGGCATCCGCCCTGCCCGTCCCGGCGAGGGCCAGCGCTGTTCCGTGGTCTACCGAGGTGCGGATGATTGGCAAGCCCAGGGTCACATTGATGCCATTGCCAAAGGTCGCGTACTTGAGCGCGGTCAGACCTTGGTCGTGGTACATCGCCAGCACCGCGTCGCCACCGGCCAAGACCGGCGGGGTAAACATCGTGTCAGCCGGATGCGGGCCGGAGAGCTGCAAACCTTCACCGCGCAGCTTTGCCAGTACGGGTTCGATGACTTCGATCTCCTCCCGCCCGAGGTAACCGCCCTCACCAGCATGCGGATTGAGCCCGGCGACCAGGATGCGCGGCGCGGCAATGCCGTATTTACCGCGCAGGTCGGCATCTAGGATGCGCAGCGTGCGTTCGAGCAGATCGGCAGTAATCGCCACCGGCACGTCTTTCAGCGGCAAATGGGTCGTTGCGAGGGCAACGCGTAGCGGGCCATTGGGCGTGTCGCCCGCGAGCATCATCACCACCAGCGGCGTAGCAGTTTTTTCGGCCAGGTATTCGGTATGGCCGGTAAATGGCACGCCAGCGTCGTTGATGACCCCTTTATGCACCGGCGCGGTCGCCATGGCGGCAAATTCACCGGACTGGCAACCTGCCAGCGCACGGTCGAGCAAGGCCAGCACATAAGGACCGTTGGCAGCGTCGAGCACACCCGG
>JAVEXE010000137.1:2403-6033 GCA_034004105.1 Azonexus sp.
GTCTGTTGAACCGAAGCCGGCTGACTCCCGCCCCGTTTCTCAAGTAGCTTGACGATGTGAAAACCTGCAGACGAACGCAGCAGCTCGCTCACCCCACCCTCACTCAGCTTGACAGCCGCTTCCGCGTACAGGGTCGGCAGTCGATCCAGCGGACGCCAGCCAATATCCCCCCCCTGCAAGGCATCAGGGGCATCCGAGAAAGCTGCTGACAACTCGGCGAAGTTCTCTCCTGAACGGGCGCGCGCCAGCGCATCCTCCCCACGCTTGCGCAAACGCTGTAACTGCTCCGGGGTCACCGACTCCGGTGCGCGCAACAGGATATGCGCCAAGCGATATTGACCACCACCGCCATTTGCCGCCTGGTTGGCCAGATAGTTGTCAATTTCACTATCCGATACCACCAGACGACTTTCGACTTCGCGCTCACGAAGCCGGACCATGATCATCTCTTCACGAATTTCCTGCCGGAACTGAGCGTAATCGACGCCGTCCTTTTCCAGCGCCGAGCGAAACTGCGCCACGCTCATCTGATTGTTGGCAGCAATCCGGCCAATGGCCTGATCAAGTTGCTGATCGTCGATGCGCAAGCCGCTTTCCTTGGCAAAGGCAAACTGCGCCTTGTCCATGATCATCCGTTCAAGCATCTGCCGTTCCAGCACCTCCTGAGGCGGCAAAGGCGTTCCCTGACGTTCAAGTTGCCGCAAGGCTGTCGCCAGACGAGAACGCAACTGGTTGCGGGTAATTACATCGTCACCCACCACGGCAACGATATAGTCGGCTTCCTGAACGGCAACCGGGGCGGCAGCCTGCGCCAGGGGCATCATCAGACAAGACAGGGAAAACAGCAGGGAACGTAAGATTTTCGACATGGCGATCACAAGTTGGGTATCAGGCTGCGGTCAGAAGGCAGTTCATTGGTTTTACCATAACCCGGAATACTACGGCGCAACAAGCCGAGCGGGTTGGAACCGATGCTGGCGAAATCCTGCAATTCCAGTTGCAGGAAGAAACTGGTGTTGGGGGCTCCCGAGACGGCCGCAAGACGCTGCACAACGCCACGTACCGCCCAGCAGCCCGCGTTGTACTCAAGGCCACCAATGGTTTCGAGCATCTTGTTGTCACGCAGGGAGTAGTTGTAACGCCCGACAGCGTACCACTGGGGCGCAATAGGCCACTGACCCGCCACATCAAATTGATCGACCAGCGCCTTGTTGGTCAGCGGGTCGCGGGTGTAGCGATAACTGGCGGAAAGCACCTTGCCGAAGTCGGGCTGATAGCGGGCACCGACCGAAAAGCGCTCGTGCTCACGCGCTTTGTGGTTGTACTCCCAGGTCGCCTCCCCGTAGGTTTTTGGGGCAACCAGTCCGTTGACCGCAGCAATCAGGTTGCCACCACCTTTGGGAGGCGCTGTTTCGATCGGATTCCCCCGTAGATCGGTGAGGACCACACGGTTCTTTTCCAGATAAAAGCGCTGCCCGATCATTGCCTTGAAGCGCTCAGCACCCGTTGTCGCGTCAAGGACGCGGCTGGTGAGCGCCGCCGTGATTTGGTGCGCGTCATTGATCCGGTCGTAACCGCTATAACGGTTTTCGGCAAAGATCTGGGCAAAATTGAAATCGCTCAAACCACTATCAAATACCGGTATCCGACGCTGATCCCGGTAAGGAATATTCACGTAGTACAGCCTGGGCTCCAGCGTTTGAATAATCGGCAAACCAAGCAAATCTGCCTCACGTTCAAAGACGACTGTTGAATCCAGCGTGAAGGTCGGCAAAACACGCGAAATCCGGTCCGACCCGCCGCCGGTCAGACCTGCACGGTCAATGGCAAAACTGCTCATATGCAAACCCAGCTTCGGCGTTATCTGGAAAGCAGTCGAAATAATTGGCAGGCTCAATTGTGGATAGAACACCAGGCGCTCGCCGCGATCCTTGTTCAGGGCATCCTCGTGCGTAAAGCGGGAGTACTGGGCAATAGCGGAAAAATCGAGACCGAGGAAATTCGGGCGATAGGCAATCAAATCCAGCCGTGGCTCAAGAAAATAGGGGCGAGCCACGGGATTTGCCGGATCGGGCTGCAATGTCTGGTAGCGCAAAACCTGTAACGAGGTCTGCAGCCAAGGGCTGGGGGCATAGCCCAGGACCGCCTGTTTAGGCAATTGCACCTGAGAGGTCTGCAACAAACGCGACGACAAGTCCTCCCAATACAAATCATCGGAAACGCCGTTGAGATTCAGCGAGCCGGAGAAACCGCGGCCAAAGGCCTGGTGATGCTTGATGGTGAAGGCGTAACGATCCCGTCCTT
Source organism: Azonexus sp. (assembly GCA_034004105.1). Classification (GTDB taxonomy): domain Bacteria; phylum Pseudomonadota; class Gammaproteobacteria; order Burkholderiales; family Rhodocyclaceae; genus Azonexus. The sequence goes on from JAVEXE010000137.1 coordinate 4,708, forward strand.
CCATGCGATCTTCCGGCATGTATTCCGCCCGCCAGTCGCCACTGGAGGAATGACCCAGATAGCGGGTCTCAAGCCCCAACTGGAAACCGCGCTTACTCATCAGACGCGGATGAAACGTCGCGTCGTAATTGGGTGCGATATTCCAGTAATAAGGCATCGTGACGTCGAAACCGGTCTTGGTCGATTGCTTGAACGAAGGCGTCAGGATGCCCGAGCGACGTTGATTATTCAGCGGAAACCAGGCCTTGGGCGTATAAAACAGCGGCACCCCCTGGAACCAGAGCGAGGCCTGATCTGCATCGCCATAGCCTTCGTCATAGTCCAGGTTGATCCGCCCGGACTTGAGATACCAATCGGGATCGCTCGCCTTGCAGGTGGTGAAAGTGCTGCCGAACAGATTCATCCGGTTCTCACCGGCAAACTCGATCCGCTCCGCCGTACCGCTGGACAAGGTCTGGCGCTGCGCCGGCTGCTCGGTGGGCAATCCATAAACGTTGGGGATATTTAGCATCATCGGTGCACCGCTGTTTGCACCATTGACACTGGCCACGGTGACTACCGTTGCTTTGCTCGCGTAAAGTTTGCTGTCAACGGACTTGACCACCGAGTACTGCGTCTGTTCGGCAAAACCCGTTTGCTCAGTCAATTTCATGCGCAAACGCGCAGCGTCAACTTGCGTACCTTCCTGAGTCAACCGGACATTACCCAGCGCATCTGCCTCATCGCTCAACATCTCATATTGCAACTGATCCGACTGCAAAAGCATGCCCTGCTTGCGCAATTCAACACCGCCGTCGGCAACCATTACCTCATCAACCCGCCCCCTAAGACGATCGGCAGAGAGGTAAATCGGCAAATCATCCTGAAACAATGGACTCTGAGCGGTGAACCGAGGCGGCGTGGTTTGCCCCCCAAGCAGATTCAGGCGTGGCGCCAGACGCAACCCCGTTTCGGCCTCATTGACGACACTGCCCCGATCGGCAGCGGATTTTTGGGAGGCATTGGCGCCCGGATCAGCAATCACCTGCTGTGTCACACCAGCAAACAGGCAGCAGACCAGCGCGGCTATGGGACGTAGGGAAAAACCTGTCATCGGAGCATTCTGGACGAGACGGGACCGGAAAGGCCGATGCCCGGGTGTTAAAATCGCGCCATTTTACAACGAACCGTCCCCTACTCGATGTCGCGCGATCAACTTGTTACTGACTGGGTCGCCAGTCGCTTCCCGAATCAGTCCGTTTCCATCACCCCTGCCTCGGCCGATGCCAGCTTCCGCCGCTACTTCCGCCTGACCTGGCCGGACGGTACAACGCGCATCCTGATGGA
>JAVEXE010000003.1:0-1323 GCA_034004105.1 Azonexus sp.
AACACGACGAACTGGCGCAGTCCATCCTGATTTGTCCTGACGCGGCCTTTATCGAGCGGGTGCAGGCGAGCATTGAGAAATTGCTGCCGACCATGCCTCGCCAGGAAGTCATCCGGACCTCGCTGACCAACCGCGGTGCCTTCATTCTGGTGCGTGATATGGATGAGGCGGTGGCCATTGCCAACCGTGTCGCGCCCGAGCACCTGGAGCTGGCGCTGGACGACCCTGATCCCTGGGTCGAAAAAATCCATCACGCTGGCGCGATTTTCATCGGTCATTACACCTCCGAGTCGCTGGGGGATTACTGCGCCGGGCCCAATCATGTGTTGCCAACCTCTGGTTCGGCGCGTTTCTCGTCGCCTTTGGGGGTCTATGATTTTCAGAAGCGCACCAGCCTGATCAAGGTTTCGCAAGCAGGCGCGCAAACCTTGGGGCGCGTCGCCTCAACCTTGGCGCATGGCGAAGGGCTGCCGGCCCATGCCAAGTCTGCTGAATTCCGGCTTGAAGACTGATTTTGCAGCGATTTTGCGGTCGACCGTGAAAAATCCCGAAAATCCAGAAATGACAGCGCGCCCGGATCTCCGGGCGCTTTTTTTCGGCTTTTCGTCCGTGGGTTTGTCGGGCTTTGGCGGTGTGCTGCCGTTTGCGCGACGGATGCTGGTCGAAGAACGGCGCTGGATGAGTGCCGAAGAATTCAACGCGCAACTCGGCTTGTGCCAGTTTTTGCCGGGGCCCAATGTGGTCAACCTGGCGGTGGTGGTCGGCAAACGCTACGGCGGGCTGGCGGGCGCAATCGTCGCGCCCTTGGGCTTGCTTGCTGGCCCGATTGCCATCGTTCTCTTGCTCGCGCTGCTCTACGATCGCTATGGTGAGTTGCCGTTGGCCCAGTCGATGTTGCGAGGTATTGCCGCGGTGGGCGCGGGTTTGCTGTTTGCCATGGCGTGGCGGATGGGCAAGGCACTGAAGGACAAAGTCTGGTTCCTGCCGTTTGCCGTGCTGGTGGTGGTCGGGATTGCCTGGCTGCGCTGGCCGATGTTGTGGGTGATGCTGCTCGGCCTCGGCTTATCCGGCGGTTTGGCTTGGTGGCGTCTGGGGCAAGCCAAGCCATGATTGTCGCCAGTCTGTTTTTTGAATTCGTGCTGCTCTCGTTTGTCGCTTTCGGTGGGGCGACGGCCTTGTTGCCGGAAATGCATCGGGTGGTCGTCGAGCATCACCAGTGGCTGGACGACACCACCTTCACCCATTTGTATGCCATCGCTCAGGCGGCACCAGGACCGAACGTCCTGGTGGTGACCCTGATCGGCTGGAAGGTGGCTGGACTGG
>JAVEXE010000003.1:1423-29119 GCA_034004105.1 Azonexus sp.
GCCTGATTGCATTGCTGGAAATGGGCCTCGTCCTCAATGGCGGCGACGGCACCCACAATGGCCAGGCGGTCAAGCGGGTAGGAGTTGAAGCTGTTCTTGACCCGTTCCAGCGCTTCGATCAGGTCGGGGTGGCCGATGGCGTAACCGACGCGCAAACCGGCTAGCGAGCGGGATTTGCTCAGGGTGTGAATCACCAGCAGGTTGTCGAAGCGCTGGGTCAGCGGAATGGCCGTTTCGCCACCAAAATCGATGTAGGCCTCATCGACTACGACCACACAATCCGGATTGGCGCTGACGATTTGCTCAATGGCGGCGAGGGGCAGCAGTCGGCCCGTCGGCGCGTTTGGATTGGGGAAAATGATGCCGCCGATTTTTTCGCGACCGATTTCCGTGTTTTCTGCCGGTTGACCGCAGTAATCGGCGGGATTGATCGAAAAGTCGTCAGCCAGTGGTATGGGGCGCTGGGCGATGCCGTAGAGGCCGCAATAGACCGGGTAAAAGCTGTAAGTGATGTCCGGAAACAGAATCGGTGCATCGTGTTTCAGTAGCGCCTGGAAGACATGTGCCAGCACTTCATCCGAACCATTGCCGACAAATACCTCGCGGGCGCTGACCTGATAGCGCTGGGCAATGGCGTTTTTCAACAGGTCAGCGTTTGGATCGGGATACAGGCGCAAGCGTAAGGCGTCTTCACCAAGTTCGTTGCGAATCGCTGCAAGCACTTTCGGGGAGGGCGGAAAGGGATGCTCGTTGGTATTCAGCTTGATCAGATTTGCGATCTTGGGTTGTTCGCCCGGCACATACGGGGTAAGGTCGCGGACGACCTGGCTCCAGAAACGACTCATGATGTTTTTGCAGACAGCGTAAAAGATGGGCGAAATGGTATCATGGCCCTCCGTTTCAACCTCTCCAAACATTTCGCAGCGTCCCTGCACTTCACTGGTTTTCCTACTTAGCATGCGGCAAGTCGAAGTTACCCGTAATACCCTGGAGACGCAGATCACTGTGCGTCTGAATCTTGACGGCACTGGTCAGGGCAGATTTGCCACCGGTGTTCCCTTTCTTGATCACATGCTTGATCAGATCGCGCGTCATGGTCTGATTGATCTGGATATCGATGCCAAAGGCGATTTGCACATCGATGCCCATCATACGGTGGAAGATATCGGCATCACGCTCGGCCAAGCCCTGGCCAAGGCCTGGGGCGACAAGAAGGGGCTGACCCGCTACGGACATAGCTATGTGCCGCTTGACGAGGCGCTGTCGCGGGTGGTGATTGATCTCTCCGGACGTCCGGGCCTGCAAATGCATTGCGATTTTACGCGGGCGATGATCGGTCAGTTCGATGTTGATCTGTTCTCTGAGTTTTTCCATGGTCTGGTCAATCATGCGGGCATGACGCTGCACATCGATAATCTGCGTGGTCAGAACGCCCATCATCAGGCGGAAACCATTTTCAAGGCCTTTGGCCGGGCATTGCGCATGGCGGTGACACCTGATCCGCGCATGGCCGGCACCATGCCGTCGACCAAGGGGTGTCTGTAATGGCCTCGCGGAGTATCGCCGTCATTGATTACGGCATGGGTAATTTGCGCTCGGTGTCAAAGGCCTTGGAGCATGTCGCGGGTGATGTGCCTGTGATTGTTACGGCAGATCCTGCTGAAGTGGCTCGTGCCGAGCGGGTGGTCTTTCCCGGTCAGGGAGCGATGCCAGACTGCATGCGTGAACTGGATGCACGGGGTTTGCACGCGGCAGTGATCGAGGCTGCACGGGAAAAGCCTTTTTTGGGTATCTGCGTTGGCGAACAGATGTTGTTCGAGCGCAGTGAAGAGGGCAACGTTGCCGGCTTGGGGATTTTTCCGGGCGAGGTCAGGCGTTTTCCTGAAGAAAAGATGGTTGACCGCAATGGCGTACGCCTGAAAGTGCCGCACATGGGCTGGAACGAGGTCAGGCAAAAGCCTCATGCGCTTTGGAATGGCATTGCCGATGGTTCACGGTTCTATTTTGTGCATAGTTACTGTGTGCAAGCCATGGATCCTGAGCTGACGACCGGAACAACCGATTACGGCGTGCCCTTTACCTGCGCGGTAGGCCGGGATAATATCTTCGCCGTTCAATTTCACCCGGAAAAAAGCGCCGCTGATGGACTGCAGTTACTGAAGAATTTTGTTGCCTGGCGTCCCTGAATCAATTTCCCGGATTTGTTTTCTGACTCACCTCACAGATTCGCATTTGCCGAATTTTTCTCTCCTTTAAGCTTCCATGTTGATCATTCCCGCAATCGACCTGAAGGACGGACAATGTGTCCGCCTCAAACAGGGCCTGATGGAACAGGCTACTGTCTTTTCCGAAAGTCCAGCTGAACAGGCACGTCATTGGCTAGACCAGGGCGCACGCCGCCTCCATCTGGTCGATCTGAATGGCGCATTTGCCGGCAAGCCCAAAAACGCTGCTGCAATCAAAGCGATACTGAAAGAGGTGGGTGACGAGATTCCGGTTCAACTGGGCGGCGGTATTCGTGATCTGGATACCATTGAGGCCTGTCTCGATGGCGGGCTGTCTTATGTTATCGTCGGGACAGCGGCAGTCAAGAATCCAGGTTTCCTGCGTGATGCCTGTGTCGCTTTTCCCGGGCACATCATCGTCGGGCTGGATGCCAAGGATGGCAAGGTGGCGACAGATGGCTGGTCCAAGCTGACCGGGCATGACGTGGTCGATCTGGGCAAGAAATACGAAGACTACGGTGTCGAGTCGATCATTTATACCGACATTGGCCGTGATGGCATGCTGTCCGGGCTGAATATCGAAGCGACGGTGCGTCTGGCGCAGGCATTGACCATTCCGGTCATTGCTTCGGGTGGTCTCTCCAATCTCGACGATATCCGCGCCTTGTGCGAGGTTGAAGGCGAAGGCGTGATTGGCACCATCGCTGGCCGGGCGGTCTATGATGGTTCGCTCGACTTCAAGGCGGCCCAGGATCTCGCTGACGAGTTGGGGGCCTGATGCTGGCAAAGCGCATCATTCCCTGTCTCGACGTTACGGCTGGCCGGGTGGTCAAAGGGACGAATTTCGTTGGTCTGCGCGACGCGGGTGATCCGATCGAGATTGCCCGCCGTTACAACGAGCAGGGGGCCGACGAGGTAACCTTTCTCGATATCACCGCCTCTTCCGATCAGCGTGACATCATCCTGCACATTGTCGAAGCTTGTGCCGAACAGGTTTTCATTCCGCTAACGGTTGGCGGTGGCGTGCGCAAGGTCGAAGACGTGCGGCGTTTGTTGAATGCCGGTGCCGACAAGGTGTCGATGAATACGGCGGCGGTGCAGAACCCGGACCTGGTTTTTGATGCGTCAAGCAAGGTTGGCTCGCAGTGCATCGTCGTGGCGATTGACGCCAAGCAAACCGCACCGGGGCACTGGAATGTCTTTACCCACGGCGGGCGCAACGATACCGGGATTTCTGCGGTCGACTGGGCGAAGAAGGTCGAAATGCTGGGTGCGGGTGAAATCCTGCTGACCAGCATGGACCGCGACGGAACGAAAAACGGCTTTGATCTGGCATTGACCCGGGCGGTATCGGATGCGGTCAGGATTCCCGTGATTGCTTCCGGTGGGGTGGGGAATTTGCAGCATTTGGCGGATGGTGTGAGCGAAGGACGTGCCGACGCAGTTCTCGCGGCCTCCATCTTTCACTTTGGTGAATACACGGTGCGTCAGGCCAAGGAATACATGGCTAAGCGCGGGATTGAAGTGCGACTGTAATGGCTGATCTCGATCACGCACTCACCTGGCTGGACGCCCTCAAATGGGACGCTGAAGGCATGATTCCTGCCATCGCGCAGGATGAGGCCGGACGGATTGTGATGTTTGCCTGGATGAATCGTGAATCCTTGCAGGAGACGGTACGTACTGGCAACGCGGTATACTGGTCCAGGTCTCGCGCGCGTTTGTGGCGAAAAGGCGAAGAATCCGGTCATTATCAGCAGGTCCGTTCAATTCGCACTGATTGCGATGGGGATGTCTTGTTGTTAACTGTCGAGCAGGTTGGCGGTATTGCCTGCCACACGGGCCGTGCCAGTTGTTTTTTTAATGAATTGCAGGGGGAACGTTGGGTTCCCGTTGATCCGGTTTTGAAAGATCCGAAGGATATCTACCAATGAGTACGCATGACATTCTGCACCGTCTGTCCGATACCCTGGCTTCCCGGCGTAACGCCGATCCGGAAAAGTCCTATACGGCCAAGTTGTTTTCCGAAGGTCCGGACTCCATTTTGAAGAAAATCGGTGAGGAAACTGCCGAGCTGATCATGGCCGGCAAGGAAGGCAAGCGCCTGAAAATTGTCTGGGAGTCGACCGACGTGATTTATCACGTGCTGGTTCTTCTGGCGTATTACGGTCTCAGCATTGAGGACGTTTCCCAAGAAATGCGCCGCCGCGAGGGGATTTCCGGCATCGACGAGAAGGCCGCGCGGAGCGCGAACAAGTGAGCGATTGCCTGTTTTGCAAGATCGTCGCGGGTACGATCCCATCGCAGAAGGTTTATGAGGATGATTTGATTCTGGCCTTCAAGGACATTCATCCAGCAAGGCCCGTGCATATTCTCGTGGTGCCGAAAAAGCACATCACCTCGCTGGCAACGGCGCAGCCGGAAGATGCGGAAATTCTCGGGCGGATGTTGGTCAAGGCAAATGAAATCGCAGTTGCCCAAGGCAGTCCGGATGGCTTCCGTGCGATCATCAATACCGGGCATATCGGACAGCAGGAAGTGCCGCATCTGCACATGCATATTGTCGGAGGGCCGGAACCGGTCGGGCCGATGCTCAAACGACTTTAGGAGACATAAATCATGGGTACATTTTCCATTTGGCATTGGTTGATCGTTCTGGTCATCGTTCTGCTGGTTTTCGGGACCAAAAAGCTGCGCAATGTCGGCCAGGATCTGGGCGGTGCCGTCAAGGGATTCAAGGATGGCATGAAAGACGCCAATCCCGAACCGACTGCAGATGCCGACAAGCCGGCACAACAAGTGACGGGGCAAACGATTGATGTGGAAGTCAAGGAAAAGACGAAGAGCTGATTCTGGCTTCGCCACATTGAGAATTTATGTTTGATATCGGCTTTTCCGAACTGATGGTGATTGGCATTGTTGCGCTGCTGGTCATTGGTCCCGAGCGCCTGCCCAAGGTGGCTCGTACGCTGGGGCATCTCCTGGGGCGAGCACAACGCTACGTCAATGATGTGAAATCCGACATCAACCGTGAGATGCAACTCGACGAATTAAAGAAGTTGCAGGCGCAAGTTGCCGATTCAGCGCGGTCTTTCGAGGATTCCGTGCGTAAGGAATACGATTCGGCGCGCTCGGCATTCGAGTCTCCGGTGCAATCGGCCATTGCCGACCTGGAGGCCAGTGCCCGCAAAATCGAACAAAGTGTGACGGACTCGTCGAGTATCGGGGCTGCGGTACCTGCTAACCCGGCAGCTCCGGTGCCTGCGCCTTCGGTAAGCACTGAGTCGGCGGTAACGCCAAACAATCAAGGTAGCAGCAAGGCATGAGCGAGACCGCACAGGAAGAGTCATTCGTTTCCCATCTGGTTGAATTGCGTGACCGGGTTTTGCGCAGCCTGATTGCAATTGCTGTCGTGATGGGTTGTCTGGCCTTGTATCCTGGGCCTGGCGCAATTTACGACATTTTGGCGGCGCCTTTGACGAGTGCTTTGCCGGAAGGTACCAAGATGGTTGCCATTGGTGTGGTCACGCCGTTCATGGTGCCGCTGAAAGTGACCGGGATGGTGGCGTTCGTTCTTGCCTTGCCATACGTGCTATTTCAGGCTTGGGGCTTTGTGGCACCTGGTCTTTATGCCCACGAGCGTCGCCTGGGAATTCCGCTGATCATTTCCAGCACCGTATTGTTCTTGCTGGGTATGGCGTTTTGTTATTACTTTGTGTTTGGTCAGGTATTCCACTTTATTGCCAGCTTTGCGCCCAAGAGTATTACGCCGGCGCCGGATATCGAGGCATATCTTTCTTTCGTGCTGACGATGTTCATGGCTTTTGGCCTGTCGTTTGAGGTGCCTGTGGCGCTGGTCGTGATGGTCAAGCTGGGCGTGGTCAAGGTGGAGAAACTGCGCGAATGGCGCTCTTACTTCATTGTCGGGGCCTTTGTCGTTGCGGCTGTCGTAACACCGCCGGACGTGATTTCGCAACTGGCTCTGGCTTTGCCGATGTGTTTGCTTTACGAGCTGGGGATATTTGCAGCAAGCTGGGTTTCCAAAGGGACAACTCGGGCAGAGGTTGACGCTGCTGCGATCAGTGCTGCCGAGCAGAGCAAGAACGACCTTGATCTCGACGCTGAGCTGGACAAGGCGGAAGCGGATTTCCGCAAGTTGGGCGAAAAATAGGCGTTCTGGCCTGACGTGCTCAGGCCAGCCACTTGTCTCAGGTCGTGTGCCCTCAGTTCGAGCGCCGCTCAGGGCCAGCTTGGGTCTCCCGTTCGGCAACCGGTTGGCCGTCATGAAATTGCCACAGCGTACCCGGCTTCATGCTTGTCCAGGTTTCGTTGTCCGTCAGGGGTAGCGTGGCGATGACAGCGACTCGGTCATTTTCAGTCGTGACTTCGCTGAAATCGACGGTAATGTCCTGATCCTTCAAATGAGCTTCGGCAAATGGGGCCTGGCGTACGATGTAACTCAATCGGGTCGACGCATGGGCGAACAGGCTGTCGCCGTGCGAGAGCAGGAAGTTGAATTCGCCGTGAGCGCCGATTTCCAGCGTGAGCTCGTGCAGACGGGCAAAAAGTTCGTCGTCGCCCGGCATGTTGTCGCCAAACGTCTGACGAAAATTCTGCAGCAACCAGCAAAACGCCCGTTCGCTATCCGTCTTGCCGACCGGCGTGAAACTGCCATCCAGCGTCGGTGCGAAATCGATCAGGTTACCGTTATGGGCGAAAATCCAGTAATGGCCCCAAAGTTCGCGGATGAAGGGGTGCGTGTTTTCCAGACCGACCGAGCCCTGAGTGGCCTTGCGGATATGCGCGATCACATTTTTTGAGCGGATGGGGTACTGGCTAACCAGTGCTGCCAGCGGTGATGTCGCCGAAGCTTGTGGGTCAAGGAATAGACGTGTGCCCTTGCCTTCAAAGAAAGCAATCCCCCAGCCGTCCGCGTGAACGTCCGTGCCACCCCCGCGGGCCTGAAAACCCGAAAACGAGAAACAGATGTCGGTCGGGACATTGCAGTTCATGCCGAGCAGTTGGCACATCCCTTTTTTCCTTATTCAGCGCGCAGGGGAGGGCGTTTGCCAATCCGGACTTGCAGTTCGAGAATGCTGCGGTCGCGGCGAAGGCGAAAATTGGCCCGTTCTTCCGGCTGTAGATCGGCGATCAGGTCAAGCATGACCTGGGGATTGCTGACCGTCTGGCCGTTGACCGCAAGTAATACGTCGCCTGGTCGGACGCCTGCCTTGTCTGCCGGGCTACTGCGTACGACTCCGGCAATTAGGGCGCCGTCAGTGTCAGGAAGGTTGAAGGATTCGGCCAGTTCGGCGGTGATTTCCTGGGCTTCGACACCGATCCAGCCACGCGTGACCGAGCCGCTTTCGATAATTTGTTCCATGATGCTGCGTGCGCTGGATACCGGAATGGCAAAGCCGATGCCGTGGTTGCCGCCGGTGCGGGAATAAATGGCAGTGTTGATGCCCACCAGGTTGCCAAAGGCATCCACCAGTGCGCCGCCCGAGTTTCCGGGATTGATTGCAGCGTCGGTCTGAATGAAATTCTCGAAGGTATTGATACCCAGATGCGAGCGACCCAGCGCGGAAACGATGCCCATGGTAACCGTCTGTCCGACACCGAAGGGATTGCCAATGGCGAGGACAACGTCACCGACTCGCAGATCATCCATCTGGCCAAAAGTAATGGCAGGCAGGCTAGTGGCCTGGATGTTCAGTACGGCGAGATCCGACTCTGGGTCGGTTCCGACAATGCGCGCCCGATAGGTTTTGCCATCGTTCAGGGAGACCTGAATGTCGTCCGCCCCTTCGATAACGTGGTAATTGGTCAGGATGTAGCCATTTTCACTGACAATGACACCGGAACCCAGGCCGGAGTTGCGGCGGGTTGGTCCATCCGGACGTTCGCCGAAGAAATGCCGGAAAATCGGATCGTCAAACAAGGGGTGGCGCTGCTGGCGAACCTGCTGGGTGGTATAGATGTGAACCACCGAGGGTAGTGCCGCCCGGGCAGCCTCCCGATACGATGACGGATTGCCATCAACCGGGGGTTTTACGGCGGGCTGTGCTTCCTGCAAGGCAACGACCGTCTGCTTGCCGGGTAGCCATTCCGGTTTCAATGTGGACACCGTAAATAGGATGGCCAACGCAACGGTTACGGTTTGTGCAAAAATCAGCCACAGTCTGCGCATGAGAGCTTTGAAAAATGAAATTGAATGAGTTGGTCGGCTACTTGAATGAAGTCTTGCAGCCGGAAAAGTTCCGGGATTATTGCCCAAACGGTCTGCAAGTGGAAGGATGCGACGAGGTGACGCGCGTCGTGGCTGGGGTCACCGCCAGTCAGAAATTGCTCGATATTGCGGTCGACCGCGGTGCGCAGGCGATTTTGGTGCATCACGGCTATTTCTGGAAAGGCGAATCGCCGGTCATTGCGGGTATGCGGCGTAAACGCCTGGCAACCTTGCTGAAAAACGATATCAACCTGATTGCCTACCATCTGCCGCTGGATGCGCATCCCGAACTGGGCAACAACGCCCAGTTGGCAGCGCTTTGCGGTTGGCAGGCAGAGGGGCGTTTTGCCGAGCAGGAGATTGGTTGGTGGGGCCGTCCGTCCGAGCCGTGTTCCCTGGCCGATCTAGGCGATCGGATTGCGCTGGCCCTGGGGCGGCAGCCGCTGGTAATTGGCGAAGCGGATTGGCCGGTGCGTCGTTTGGCCTGGTGTTCCGGTGGTGCGCAATCCTATTTCGAGCAGGCGATTGCGCTGGGGATTGATGCCTTTGTTTCCGGGGAGATTTCCGAGCCCACCGTGCATCTGGCGCGTGAGTGCGGGGTCGGCTACATTGCCGCCGGTCATCATGCAACCGAGCGCTATGGTGTGCGCGCCGTTGCGGCGGCGCTGGAACAGAAGTTCGGCATTGTCTGCGAATTTGTCGATGTTGATAATCCGGTCTGATTACGGGCTGGTTTTGATCTGACTCCCGCTTGTCGCTGCGGGTAATGTTGCTTTTCTTTCAGGAGTTGCCGTGATTCATTTCGTTTTTCCCCCGATGTCCCCTGTCGTGGTGCCGGTTGCGGGTTCGGAAGCCTTGTTTCCGGTACGCCGCATTTTTTGTGTCGGGCGTAACTACGCCGAACATGCGCGCGAAATGGGGGCGGCAGATCAGGCAGCAGGCCTGGAGCCGCCGTTCTTTTTCACCAAGCCCGCTGATGCGCTGGTTGCCGGGGCAGATGAATTACACGTTGCTTATCCGTCACTGACTCAGAATCTGCATCACGAGGTCGAAATGGTGGTGGCCCTTGCCGATGGGGGTGCCGATATTGCGGTCGACCAGGCCTTGTGCAAGGTTTTTGGTTACGCGGTGGGCCTTGATCTGACGCGGCGCGACATTCAGGCGCCGGCGAAGGCCAAGGGGCATCCCTGGGATATGGCCAAGGGCTTTGATCAGTCAGCAGTCTGTGGCCCCCTGGCTACGGTGGCGCAGGTCGGGCACCCGGATTGTGGCGAGATTCGCCTGGCGGTGAATGGCAGCAACCGGCAATGCGGCGATCTGGAACAGATGGGCTGGAAGGTGGCTGACATCATCGCCAATCTGTCGCGTTTCGTTACTTTGCGGGCCGGTGACCTGATTTATACCGGTACGCCGGCAGGCGTCGGGCCGTTACAGCGCGGGGATCGTTTGCTGGCGCAGGTTGAGGGATTGCCCGTATTACGCGCGCAGATCGTCTGATTTTGATGGGTTTTTCGTGTTGACCGTGATGCGTGGTCTGATCGGCCACGCTTTTCCGATTTTGGTCGCCCAACTCGCGTCCATTGGCATGATGGTGGTCGACACGGTGGTGCTGGGCCACGTCAGTTCTGCGGATCTGGCGGCAGTGGCGATTGGCGGCGGTATTCATGTTGCCTTGGTCTTCGCGCTGGTGGGTATTCTGCAGGCGGTGGCGCCGGTGGTCGCGCATCTACATGGCGCGCGGCGTGACGGCGAGGTGGCGGGGATTCTGCAACAGGGCTTCTGGCTGGCCTTGCTCCTGAGCCTTCCGGGTGCCCTGTTTCTGCGCTACCCCGGATTTGTGCTGGATCCTTTTGCCATGGATGCTGCGGTCGACGGCAAAGTTCGTGATTATCTGGCCATCCTTGCCTGGAGTCTGCCCGCCGCCTTGTTGTATCGAACCTTCTACGCATTTTGTACTGCTCTCGGGCGTCCGCGTGTGTTGATGGGGATTGGTCTGGTCAGCTTGTTGCTGCACGCCGGACTGGCCTGGGGGTTTGCCTCTGCCGGGTGGTTGGGGCAGCCGCTGGGGGTGGTCGGGTGCGCGTTATCAAATGTGCTGATTGCCTGGCTGGCTTGCGCGGCAGCCGCGCTCTGGCTGCAGCGCGGGCCGCTAGGCAGCGCCTATCGTCCCTTTGCCGATTGGCAGATGCCGCGCTGGGCGATCTGGCGGCAATTGCTGCGCCTGGGGTTGCCGATGGGGTTTTCCAATCTGGTGGAAATCACCGCATTTACCCTGGTCAGCCTGTTCATTGCCTCGCTGGGGGCAAATGTAGTCGCGGGGCACCGGATCGTAGCCAATCTGTCGGCGCTGGCGTACATGTTGCCGCTATCTCTGGCGATTGCCACCATGGCCATGGTCGGGCAGGCACTGGGGGCCCGGGACTGGCAACTGGCCCGGCTGACGGTGCGGGTCGCACTCTGGCTGGCGGCGGGTCTGTCTTTGGTGGTCGGGGTCGTTTTGTGGCTGACCACGGATATCCTGGTCGGGGCGTATACCGACGATGCCGAGGTGGCGGCGGTGGCTGTGGGCTTGATGTTGTTCATCGCCATCTATCAGTTTTTCGATGCGCTGCAGACCATTGCCGGGCACGTATTGCGCGCCTACAAGGTCACTTTCGTGCCGATGTTGATTCAAACTTTTTGTTTCTGGGGCGTGGCGCTCACGGGGGGCGCCTGGCTTTGTTATCGTTGGTCACCACCGATGGGTGTGGCAGGCTTCTGGCTTGCCGCGGTCGTGGCCTTGATTACCGCCGCTGCGCTGTTGCTGCCCTTGATGCAACACGTCATGCATCTGGTAGAGCGCGAATCATAATTATGAATTTTGGCCCGCAATAATTTGTTGCGTTTGTGGTAAGATTTTTTGCTCGAAGAAGTATAACCGGGCGGGGCTGGGGGAATGTTGGCGCCGCTCAATTGCTCGCAACTCAACTCAACGCAAGGAAAGCGCATGAAAATTCACGAATATCAGGGCAAACAAATCCTGAAGAAATTCGGCGTTACGGTTCCGCGCGGGATTCACTGCACGACCGTCGACGACGCAGTCAAGGCAGCAGAAACCCTGGGCGGCAAGGTCTGGGTGGTCAAGGCCCAGATTCACGCTGGTGGCCGTGGCAAAGGTGGCGGTGTCAAGGTGGCAACCTCGCTGGAAAAAGTGCGCGAGTACGCCGGCCAGATCCTCGGCATGCAACTGATCACGCATCAGACCGGTCCGGAAGGCCAGAAGGTCCGTAACCTGCTGATCGAAGAAGGTGCCGACATTCAGCACGAATACTATGTTGCCGCGCTGACCGATCGCGCGACCCAGTCGGTGGCCATCATGGCTTCCTACGAAGGCGGCATGGATATTGAAGAAGTTGCCCACAAGACCCCGGAAAAGATCGTCAAGGTTTTTGTCAATCCGTTGGTTGGCCTGACCGACGAGCAGGCGCTCACCCTGGCCAAGGGCATGGGCATGCTGGAGTCCTCGATTCCGCAGTGCGTGGAAACGCTGAAGAACCTGTACACCTGCTACATGGAAACCGATGCGTCGCTGGCTGAAATCAACCCGCTGATCCACGAAGGCGACGGTACCGTCAAGGCCATTGACGCCAAGTTCAACTTCGACTCCAACGCGCTGTATCGTCAGCCGGAAATCGTCGCCATGCGCGATCTGGACGAAGAAGACGCTGACGAAATCGAAGCTTCCAAGTTCGATCTGGCTTACATCTCGCTCGACGGCAACATCGGCTGCCTGGTGAATGGTGCTGGTCTGGCCATGGCTACCATGGACACCATCAAGCTGTTCGGCGCCGAGCCGGCCAACTTCCTCGACGTCGGCGGCGGTGCCACGACCGAGAAGGTTACCGAAGCCTTCAAGATCATGCTCAAGAACACCAAGGTCAAGGGCATTCTGGTCAACATCTTCGGCGGCATCATGAAGTGCGACACCATCGCTACCGGCGTCGTTGCTGCAGCCAAGGAAGTCAATCTGTCCGTACCGCTGGTTGTCCGCATGAAGGGCACCAACGAAGACCTGGGCAAGAAGATCCTGGCCGAGTCCGGCCTGCCCATCATCTCTGCCGATTCCATGGCCGAGGCCGCCACCAAGATCGTCGAAGCGGTCAAGTAAGGAGCCACTGAATGTCTATCCTGATCAATAAAGATACCAAGATCATCACCCAGGGCATCACCGGCAAGACCGGTCAGTTCCATACGGAAAAATGCCAGGAATACGCAAACGGCAAGGAATGTTTCGTTGCCGGCGTGAATCCGAAGAAGGCAGGCGAGTCGATCTTCAACATCCCTATCTACGCTTCGGTCAAGGAAGCCGCCGCTGAAACCGGTGCGACCGTTTCCGTCATCTACGTGCCGCCTGCTGGTGCAGCTGCCGCCATCTGGGAAGCTGTCGAAGCCGACCTCGATCTGGCCATCTGTATCACCGAAGGCATCCCCGTCCGCGACATGCTGATGGTGCGCAACAAGATGAAGGAAAAGGAAGCCAAGGGCGGCAAGAAGACCCTGCTGCTCGGCCCGAACTGCCCTGGCCTGATCACCCCGGACGAAGTGAAGATCGGCATCATGCCGGGTCACATCCATCGCAAGGGTCGCATCGGCGTGGTTTCCCGTTCCGGCACCCTGACCTATGAAGCCGTTGCCCAGCTGACCGAAATTGGTCTGGGCCAGTCTTCTGCTGTCGGTATCGGCGGTGACCCGATCAACGGCCTGAAGCACATCGACGTCATGCGCATGTTCAACGACGATCCAGATACCGACGCCGTCATCATGATCGGTGAAATCGGTGGTCCGGACGAAGCCGAAGCCGCGATGTGGTGTAAGGAAAACATGAAGAAGCCGATCGTCGGCTTCATCGCGGGTGTTACTGCTCCGGCTGGCAAGCGCATGGGCCACGCTGGCGCCCTGATCTCCGGCGGTGCCGACACGGCCGATGCCAAGCTCGCCATCATGGAAGAGTGCGGCTTCAAGGTCACGCGCAATCCGTCGGAAATGGCCAAGCTGCTCAAGGCCATGCTGTAATTCATTCTTGCTTGACGCAGGAAACAAAGGCGGGCCTTCGGGTCCGCTTTTTTGTTGCTTGATTTGGCGAATTTTGTTGATGTCGAGAGGAATTCATGGCGATCTTTCTTTCCGAAAATGATGTCCAGCAGGTGTTGACCGCAGAAATGGCGCTGGAAGCGGTCGAGTCAGCGCATCGTGATCTGGCTTTGGGCCTTGCGCTGGATACGCCACGGCAACGCAGCCGCTTGCCGCAAACGGTATTGCACATTCTGCAAGGGGCCCTGCCTGCGCAAGGGGTGATCGGCTACAAGGCTTATGCCAGCAATAAATCCGGCAACCGATTTTTGGTCCATCTGTTTGATGCCCTGACGGGGCAGTTGCAGGCCATCATCGAGGCTGACCGCTTGGGCATGATGCGTACTGGGGCTGCCAGTGGCGTGGCGGCAAAGTGGCTGGCCAGACCGGACAGCCGCGTTGCTGGCGTGTTTGGCACAGGTTGGCAGGCGGAGGGGCATGTGCTGGCGATTTGCGCCGCCCTGCCGGCGCTGGAATTGGTCAAGGTGTATGGACGCAATCCGGAAAAGCAGGCCAGTTTTTGCGCGCGTCTGGCTGAATTGACCGGCCGGCGTGTGCTCGCAGCGGCGAGTGCCGAAGCCACGGTGCGCGACAGCGATCTCATCGGGACAGTGACAACATCGGCCAAGCCCCTGTTCGACGCTGAATGGCTCAAGGCCGGGGCGCACATCAATGCAGCCGGGTCGAATGCCTTGATTCGCCAGGAGATTTCGGAGGCGACGCTTCGGCGTTGTGGCCTGGTTTCCGTGGATTCGGTGGCGACAGCGTTGGCTGAAGCGGGGGATCTATTACCTTTGCTTGAGAAGGGGCGCTTGCACGTCCGACAACTGGTCGAGTTGGGGGATATCGTTGTTGGCCGCCGCGTTGGTCGGGAGACTGTTGAGCAGATTACCCTCTTTGAGTCACAGGGAATGGCGATTCAGGATCTTGCGCTAGCCAAGCGGGTCCTGTTGCTGGCCCAAGGTCTTGGCCTGGGGCGTGAATTGCCCCTGTAATGAGCGTTTGACCGGATTCCCTTCTGCGGGCAACAATACTGGCTCAATGGCGTTTTGCCGGACTCGGGGGAGGGGATTATGGCAAAGACAGGTTTTTGGCAGAAGGACTGGTTTCTGGGTATTACGCTGACGCTGGTCATGTTGTTGCTGGCTTCGAGTAGCGTTCTGCAAAGCCTTGAGCGCAAGGCTTATGATCTCGGCGTCCAGTTAAGCGAGCGTACACCTGCAGACAAGGTCGCCATTATTGCGATTGACGAGCGCAGTATTGCCAATCTTGGGCGCTGGCCATGGTCTCGGGAATTGCATGCGCAGATGAACGATCTGTTGACCCAGTCCGGTGCCAAGGTCATCGGCAATACGGTTTTCTTTTCTGAGCCACAGCTAGACCGGGGTTATGCCTACATCACCCGTCTGAGCCAGATGATTCACGAGGTGCAGCAGGACGGTGTCGAGCCACCCCCTGTTCTGACAACGATGGCCGGGTTGCTGACGGAGGCCGAGCAGGTTCTCAATACCGATCGCCTGCTTGCCGAGAGTTATGCCCGCTCGGGACGAGTAGCACTGCCTCTGCTCTTCGAATTGGGGGCACCGCATGGGCGGCCAGATGGTGTTCTGCCCGATTTTGTTGCGGCTGCGCAATTGCCCCGGATCGAGCCGGGGCTGGGTGCTGCACTACCTGCCCGGCAGGTTCAGTTCCCGGTTGAAATTCTGGGAGGCAAGGCGAGTGCGCTGGGGCACCTGAACGCCGATATTGACGTCGATGGGGCTGTGCGTAGCGAACCCTTGGTGGTGCAGTACTTTGATCAGTATTTCCCGGCCTTTTCCCTGATGCTGGCGGCGCGCAGCCTGAATCTGGGTGTTGACGATATTCGCGTCAAACTTGGCGAGGAAGTGACGCTTGGCCGTTTGCGTATCATCACCGATCAAGAGTCGCGGATGAATACTTTTTACTATGGTGACGTCAATGGTCAGTCAGTGTTTCCGATGGACTCTTTTTACGATGTGTTGAGTGGCAAGATTCCCGCCAGCAAATACAACGGAAAGATCGTTCTGATTGGTGCGACAGCAGCAGGCTTGGGTAATGCGCTGGTAACGCCGGTTTCGCCATCCATGACCCCGGTGGAATCTCTGGCTCACACGGTTTCGAGTATTTTGCAGGAGCATTTCTTTGTTTCGCCAAGCTGGGCGCCCTGGGCCAGTCTGGGGGCCTTGATACTGATTGGCGCTTACCTGGCGCTGGTTCTGCCGCAATTGCGGGCAGGGATGGGGGCTTTGATGACTGTCCTGCTGGTGCTAGTCTTGCTGGGGGCGCATTTCGGCTTGATGCTTGGCGCAGGTATCTGGGTTCCGTTGATGACAGCCTTCAGTTTGCTGCTCATCGGTCATCTCTTGCTGACGACCAAGCGCTTTCTCAGCACCGAACGCGGCAAGATACGTTCCGATCTGGAGTCCGCGGAATCCAACCGGATGCTGGGTCTCGCGTTTCAGGGGCAGGGGCAACTGGATATGGCGTTCGACAAATTCCGTAAATGTCCGGTTGATACCAACCTGCTTGAGAACCTCTATAACCTTGGGCTGGATTACGAGCGTAAACGTCAGTTCAACAAGGCCGAGGCGGTTTTTCGCCATATGGCTGAGCATGATTCGGGATTCAAGGATATTACCCAGCGCATCGCCCGAGCCAAGCAGATGTCCGAGACCGTCATGCTTGCTGGTGCGCGTGGGCAAACGAGCAGCGGCACGCTGATTCTCGGCGATGCACAGATTGAGAAGCCCATGCTGGGTCGATACCAGATTGAAAAAGAACTGGGCAAGGGTGCGATGGGCGTTGTTTATCAAGGTCGCGATCCCAAAATCAATCGGGTCGTCGCGATCAAGACCATGGCCTTGGCGCAGTCCTTCGAAGCCGACGAACTGGAGGATGTCAAACAACGCTTCTTCCGGGAGGCCGAAACGGCAGGCCGCCTGAATCATCCAAATATCGTCACGATGTACGATGCCGGAGAGGAGCAGGATCTGGCCTACATCGCGATGGAGTTCCTGAAAGGGCGTGATCTGGTGCCCTATGGCAAGCCTGGCAAACAGTTGCCCTTGCCGACGGTCGTTTCGATTGTCGCCCGGGTCGCAGAAGCGCTCGATTATGCGCATGCGCATCATGTTGTTCATCGTGATATCAAGCCGGCCAATATCATGTATGAGCCTCAGACGGATGAGGTCAAGGTAACGGATTTCGGTATCGCACGTATTACCGATGCTTCCCGGACCAAAACCGGGATGGTGCTCGGGACGCCTTCTTACATGTCGCCTGAGCAACTTGCGGGCAAGAAAATCGATGGTCGTTCGGACCTGTTCTCGCTGGGTGTGACCTTGTATCAGCTTTGTTGCGGTCAACTGCCATTTTCCGGTGATTCTCTGGCGCAATTGATGTTCCGGATCGCCAACGATCCTCCCGAGGATATCCGCAAGTTGGCACCGGATCTGCCGTCAGCGTTGCTGGCGGTGATAGACCGGGCTTTGATCAAGGATGTCAATCAGCGTTATCAACGCGGTGCCGAGATGGCGAGCGATTTGCGGCGCTGTTTGTCTTCTGGCAATCAGGTCTAATTACCACGAGACTCACAAGGTGTGACTATGGATTTGTCGGGCAAGCTTGACACGGTGGTGCGCAGTGATCCGGGGCGTGTTCGTGGGCGCAACGAAGATGCGGTGTATGCCAGTGCCTCACTCGGCGTGGCCATTCTGGCGGATGGCATGGGGGGATATAACGCAGGAAATGTTGCCAGCGGGATGGCTGTTGCCATGTTGTCTGAGCACTTTTCCGAATTGCTGCAGCAGCGCTCCCTGGAGGAACTGGAGAGTCATCCTGTCCAGACGATTGACTCGGCAGTGTGCCAGGCCAACGAAGCCATTCTGAATGCAGCCCAGCGTCAGCCACAGTACTCGGGGATGGGGACGACGCTGGTTCTTGGCTGGTTTATTGATAATCGGGTTTATCTTGCGCATCTGGGCGATTCGCGTTGTTATCGCTGGCGGGCCGGGGTGCTGCAGTTGATGACCCGGGATCATTCCCTTTTGCAGGAACAGCTTGATAGTGGCATGATCCGGCCAGAAGAGGCCAAGTATGTCGATTATCGCAATCTGGTGACACGCGCTCTTGGCGTTGAGCCGGTCATCGAGGTGGAGGTATCCGAGCATGAGGTATTGCCGGGGGACATTTTTTTGCTGTGCTCCGATGGGCTTAACGACATGCTGGCAGATGCAGAAATTGCGACCTTGTTCGCTCGCCATGGCGCAAATCTGGAAAAACTGGCTGAGAGTTTGATTGAAGCGGCCAATGATTATGGTGGCAGGGATAATGTGTCGGTCGTTCTGGTTGGCGTTCGTCAGTCGTTTGCCGCCCCAAGGGGCTGGTGGCAGCGTTTATTGGCTAAGCTGAAATAATTTTGGGATTTGTCATGGCAAAACTGATTCTTTCGATGGATGGCCTGGTACTGAAGGAAATTCCGCTCAACAAGGAGCGTCTGACCATTGGTCGCAAGCCTCACAACGACATCCAGATTGATAATCTCGCCATTTCCGGTGAGCATGCTGTGGTGGTGACAATTCTGGAAGACTCTTTTCTGGAAGATCTCAACAGCACGAATGGCACACTGGTCAATGGTCAGTCCGTGAAAAAGCACTTCCTGCGTAATCATGACGTGATCGAACTGGGGAAGTACCGGCTGAAGTATCTGAGTGATTCGGCTTCGCTGGTGAGCGGTGGATTCGAGGAAACCATGGCGGTTGTCCGACAGCCGCAGGCCAAACCACCCGCCGAGTTGCAGCTTGAAGCGGCGCCCGGTTTGACGAATTCGGTGGTCGGGGGAGGGGTAGAGAAGGAGAGTGCAGCGCCGGGGGCGATCCAGTTGTTGAGTGGCCCAAATGCCGGGAAAGAACTGCTTCTGCAGAAGACACTGACCACAATCGGCAAGCCGGGTAGTCAGGTTGCGGTTATCGCTCGTCGCCCGCAGGGGTATTTCATCACACACGTTGAGGGTGCCAGTTTTCCCAGGGTCAATGCACAGGAAATTTCTGCTCAGGCCCACCCGCTCAATGATCACGACGTGATCGAGATTGCAGGGGTGAAGATGGAATTCTTCTTCAAGCACTGAGTTCGCGGCCGAGATGCGTAGCAGTTACTATGTTCGCGTTATTTTAGGTGTCATTTGCCTCTTGGTTTTCTTGGGGCACGCCGGACGTTTCTGGCAGATTCCTTTCGTCACGGCCCTGGATTTTTATCTTTATGATGCACGAGTGCGTCTGACTTTGCCTGACAAGCCGGACGAGCGTGTTGCCATCGTCGATATCGATGAGAAAAGTCTGGCTGAAATCGGGCGTTGGCCATGGAGTCGCAATATCGTGGCCGACCTTGTTCGCAAATTGGCTGACGATTACCGCGTTTCCGTCATCGGTTTTGACGTTGTATTTGCGGAACCTGATACCAGCTCGGGTTTGCCGGTACTTGAGTCGGCTGCCCGGCACTCGCTGAGCGAGGATGTCGCGTTTCAGCGGGCGCTGAGTCAACTACGGCCCGCCCTGGATTTTGATCGCCAGTTGGCGTCTGCGTTTGCCGGACGCCCCGTCGTGCTTGGTTACTATTTCTCCAAGGAGCATCACGCCAAACATCGTGGCGTTTTGCCGGCGCCGACCTTTCCGCCAGGGATTTTCGATGGCCGTAACCAGTTCTTCTTGCAATGGGGGGGCTTTGGTGCCAACTTGCCCGAACTGCAGGCTGCTGCTGCATCAGCAGGGCATTTTAATCCGGTGATCGACAGCGATGGCAGTTCGCGACGGGTGCCGATTCTTGTTGAATATGATGGCGGTTATTACGAATCTCTCTCGTTGGCCGTGGTCCGTCAGTGGTTGGGCGCAACCCGTCTGATTCCCGGTTTTCCAGATAAAGACACCTCACTTGAGTGGTTGGATATTGTCTCGGACCAAGGCACACTTCGCGTCCCGGTGGATGATCAGGTTGCTGCTTTGGTACCTTATCAGGGGCCGGCGGGCAGTTTTTCTTACTATTCTGCGGTCGACGTGCTGCAAGGGCGGATTTCGCCTGAGGCTCTGGCCGGGAAAATCATTCTGGTAGGCACGAGTGCGCCGGGCTTGATGGATTTGCGAACCACGCCCGTCGGGGGAGCCTATCCGGGGGTGGAAATTCATGCCAATCTGATCGCCGGCATCTTGTCGAACGAGATCAAGACCAGTCCGGCCTACATGCTGGCGGTTGAGGTGCTGTGCATCTTGTTCATCGGTGGTGCACTGGTTTTTCTTCTGCCCAGAATGTCACCATTGCGGGCGACTGTATCAACAGCTTTGGCCCTAGCCCTCTTTCTGGCTTTCAATGTGCCGCTCTGGAATGCTGGCCTGGTACTTTCGCCAGCAGCCTGTCTGATGCTGATCATGATCATTTATGCCGTCAATATGTCCTGGGGGTTCTTTGTTGAATCGCGCAGCAAGCGTCAATTTGCCGATTTGTTCGGCCAGTACGTCCCGCCTGAGCTGGTTGATGAAATGGCCAAGGATCCCGAGACTTACAGTATGGCCGGGCGTAACGAGGAGCTTACCATCCTGTTTTCGGATATCCGGAATTTCACAACGCTGTCGGAAGGGATGAATCCGCGCGAGCTGACCCAGTTGATGAATGAATATCTTGGGGCAATGACGGAAATCATTCAGGCACAACGCGGCACGCTCGACAAGTACATTGGTGATGCGATCATGGCCTTCTGGGGCGCGCCGATGGCCGATTCGGAGCACGCCAGGCATGCGCTGGTGACGGCCATGGCCATGCAGCGGGGGGTCAAGGCGCTCGATGATCAATTTGTGGCGCGTGGTTGGCCGAGGATTCGTATTGGTGTTGGAATCAATACCGGACTCGTGACGGTGGGCGACATGGGTTCCAAGGTACGCAAGGCCTATACGGTGATGGGCGATGCCGTTAACCTGGCATCCCGCCTGGAGGGCATTACCAAGCTGTACGGTGTTGGTGTGGTTGTCGGTGAAACAACGCGTGACAAGGTGCAAGATTTTGTCTATCGCGAACTGGATCGGGTTCGTGTTAAAGGCAAAGTCAAGCCGGTGGTGATATTTGAGCCGCTGGGTGAAAAGGGCCAGGTTAGCGAAACAGTGCTGGAAGACCTGCGACTCTGGCAGCAATTCCTGCGTTTGTATCGACAGCAGGACTGGGATCAAGCCGAACTGCAGTTGTTCAACCTGCAGCAGCGCGATCCCGCAATGCAGCTTTATGCCTTGTATGCGGAACGGATTGCACGGCTGCGGCAGGAGCCGCTGCTGGTCGACTGGGATGGTGTGACGGTGCTGGAGAGCAAATAAGCATGAGACTTCGTGTGCTGGGTTGTAGCGGCGGAATCGGTGGGCGCAGCCAGCGCACGACCGCGCTCTTGGTGGATCATGATATTTTGATTGACGCAGGTACAGGAGTGGGAGATCTGTCGATCACCGAACTCGCTGCCATCGATCATGTCTTCCTGACACATAGTCATCTTGACCACATCGTTTCATTGCCGCTGATGATCGATACGGTGGCGGATCGTCGCACTTCTCCCTTGGTTGTGCATGCAACGGAGTCAGTGTTGACGATCTTGCGTAACCACATTTTTAATTGGGCGATCTGGCCCGACTTTTCCGAAGTGCCATCGAAGCAAAAGCCTTTCTTGCGCTTTGCGCCACTTGCCTTAGGTGAAACCGTGGTCTTGGAGGGACGTCAGATCACGCCGATGCCGGTGGATCATACGGTGCCCACCGTTGGATATTGCCTGGATTCCGGGCAAGGTAGCCTGGTTTTTTCCAGTGATACCGGACCCTGCGACGCGTTCTGGCGTGCGGTCAATCGAGTCAGGAATTTACGCACGCTGATTATCGAATGTGCGTTCTCTAACCGGGAGCGGGCGTTGGCGCGAGTTTCCCGGCATCTCTGTCCAGAAACGCTGGTCGGCGAACTGCTCAAGCTGGAGCAGACCTGTGACATCTATGTGACGCATTTGAAGCCCGGTCAGGTTGAGCTGACGATGGAAGAAATTGCCCGAGCGTTTGGCGACGATGCGCCCAGATTGTTGCAAAACAACCAGATATTCGAGTTCTGATCATGAACTGCACGGTCTCCTTGCTGCAAAAACTTGAGCCGATTCGCTCTTTGCCGGACGAGCGTTTGCGCGAATTGATCACCCTTGGCGAGTGCAGGGAATTTTCGCCTGGTGAAGACCCATTGGCAAATTCCGGCGGTCCAGGGCGATTTGTGTATTTGCTGGCAGGCGAACTTTTGCTGACCTTGCCGGACGGTAGTTTGCATGTCCTGGTCGGGGCCTGTGATGCCGCACGTTGGCCACTTGGTTACCGGACGGCGTTCCCGCTTGCCGGTCGGGCAATTACCCAAGGGGCGCTGCTGGTGCTCGATTTTGATCTGGTGGACCGATTGGTGACCTGGGATGAAGTCGCGGTGGTGGCAGACAGTCGCTACCCCTGCGACGATGGTGGATCGTGGCGACAGATGACTGGTGCTTTTACCACCCAGGCGTTGACGGTCAGTGCATTTTCCCGGTTGCCGCCAGCCCATATCCATGAGCTGCTGCAACGCTTTCGCCGTCAGACTGTTCATGCTGGCGAACTTGTCTTGCAAGAGGGCGCGCCTGGCGATTGTTATTACCTGATTGAACGCGGGCGCTGCATGGTCAGCAAGATGATTGGTGGGGTCAGCGTTGAAATGGCAGAGATGCGTGCTGGTGAAGCTTTCGGTGAGGAGGCTTTGTTGGCAGACTCGACCCGTAACGCAAGCGTTACGATGAAAACGGATGGGGTCTTGTTGGTGCTGGCCAAGCCGGATTTTATCGAGTTGCTGCGAGAACCGTTGTTGCGACCCATTGAGTGGGCCGCCGCAGAGGCGATGGTCACGGCAGGGCACGCCCGCTGGCTGGATGTGCGTTATGCCGCGGAGTTTGCCGAGGATGGTTTGCCTGGGGCATTGAGTATTCCGCTCAATGAAATCCGAAATGCGTACGACCTGATTGATCCGGTGCTTGAATATGTTGTCTATTGTCATTCAGGTCGCCGTAGTTCAGCGGCTGCCTTTCTCCTTGCCCAGCACGGCATCAAGGCTCGCTGGTTGCGTAATGGACTGGCGGGGAGATTTGCCTCATGAGTAATGTCGCTGCTCGACTGATTTTCCTGAAAAATCTGCAAACGCTGACCAATCGTATCCACGCTGCTGCGGATATCGACGAGATCATGCTTTCCTTGTCGCAGGATATTTGTGCCCTGTTCAATGCTGATCGGATGACCTTGTATGCGCTTGGCGAAGATGGTCAGTCGATTGTTTCCAAGGTAAAAACCGGCCTGAATGCTTTTCGTGACCTGCGCTTGCCGCTGGCCGACAACAGTATTGCCGGTTACGTGGCGGTGCACCGGCGCTTGTTGAACATTGCGGATGTTTATGACACCGCCGAATTGCAACGCCTTGGGCCGGAAATTCGCTTTCTCAGTGAAGTTGACCGCAGGACAGGCTACCGTTCGAAACAGATGCTGGTGGTGCCCATTTGCGCCGAGGGAGGTGCCTTGCTCGGGGTGTTGCAACTGATCAATCACCAGGTTGATGCCCCTTTTCCGCAGATGGCGGAAACCGGTGCGCAGGAACTTGCAGCGACATTGGCAGTGGCTTTCCTGCGCCGGCGCAACACGCCTTTTGTGGCGCATAGCCGCTACGATCACTTGGTCGGCGATGCGGTTCTCAGTGCCGATGAGCTTGAAGGGGCTCGTCAGAAGGCCCGGGAGCAGGGTACTGGGGTTGAGGATGTTCTGATTGATGACTTGAATATCAAACCCCTGCTGATCGGACAGGCTTTGGCCAAGTTCTTTGGCGTGCCTTACGAATCGTTTCGTGCCGAGCGCATCAAGCCCGCCGACCTGTTGCGGAATATCAAGCGTGAGTATGTCGATGCCAACGCATGGCTGCCTCTTGAGGAATCCAACGAGGCGCTGACCGTCCTGACCACTGACCCGGAAAGATTGCGCATGTCGCGCATGGTCGAGAATGTCTTTCCCAAGCGCAAGCTCGCCTATCGGGTGACAACGCAGCGTGAGTTCGTGGCGACGGTCGACCAGTATTTTGGTGCACTTTCCGGTATGGGTTCAGTCGATGAATTGCTGTCCGACATGGGCGAGGAGGAGAGTCCGCCGGAGGGGGCCGATGATGTCAATGCGGCTGCCGATAATGAGTTGGTCCGTCTGGTGAATAAAATCATTGTCGAGGCATACCAGCAAGGAGCTTCGGATATTCATATCGAGCCACGCCCAGGGAAAGAAAAAACGCTGATTCGCTTCCGTAAGGATGGCACGTTGGTCAATTACATCGAAATCCCGGCATCCTATCGTTCTGCGCTGGTGACGCGTTTGAAGATCATGTGCGATCTGGATATTTCGGAAAAGCGACGGCCGCAGGATGGCAAGATCAAGTTCAAGAAGTATGGTCCGCTGGATATTGAGTTGCGGGTAGCGACGGTCCCGACGGCGGGTGGTGTCGAAGATGTGGTGATGCGTATTCTGGCAGCGGGTGAACCGATCAAGCTGGATCAACTCGGATTATCAGCACACAACCATTCCGCGCTCCTGCATTGTGTCGAGAAGCCTTACGGACTGTTTTTTGTCTGTGGGCCGACGGGTTCGGGCAAAACCACCACCTTGCACTCGGTGCTGGGGCACCTCAACACGCCGGATACGAAGATCTGGACAGCCGAAGATCCGGTTGAAATCACCCAGAAGGGCTTGCGCCAGGTGCAGGTTAACAAGAAGGCCGGACTGGATTTTGCAACGGTGATGAAAGCCTTTTTGCGCGCGGACCCGGACATCATCATGGTCGGCGAAATGCGTGATCCCGAAACGACCGGGATCGGGATTGAAGCTTCGCTGACCGGTCACCTGGTGTTTGCCACGCTACATACCAATTCGGCCCCGGAATCGGTCATTCGCTTACTTGATATGGGGATGGATCCCTTCAATTTTGCCGATGCCTTGCTTGGTATTCTGGCGCAGCGCCTGGGTAAGCGCTTGTGCAAGGAATGTCGTCAGCCTTACGTGCCGGATGATCAGGAAATCGAGCGCTTGCTGGATGAGTACT
The DNA here is from genome assembly GCA_034004105.1 of Azonexus sp. Lineage (GTDB taxonomy): Bacteria > Pseudomonadota > Gammaproteobacteria > Burkholderiales > Rhodocyclaceae > Azonexus. The sequence continues at coordinate 26,150 of JAVEXE010000003.1, forward strand.
GCGATGAGCTGCGTCATACCCAGGCATGGCAGGCTGACCCGCAAGCGGCTCGGGCACGCATTCTTGAGGCTTGGCGGGATCAGTTCATGGTCGACGGGCAATTCCGGCTGTATCACCCCAAGGGCTGTCCGGTTTGTAATGACAGTGGCTACAAAGGTCGGGTTGGCCTGCACGAACTGCTTGTTGGTACGGACCCGGTTAAAAAACTGATTCAGGAAAAAGCACGGGTGGCGCAGATTCTGGCGTGTGCCTTGAACGAAGGTATGCGTACCCTGAAGATGGATGGTATCGAGAAAGTGTTGCAGGGCATCACGGACCTCAAGCAGGTACGTTCCGTCTGTATCAAATAGGAAAAATCATGGAAACCATGCACGATCTTTTCCGGCGGCTTGAGCAACTTAACGAAATTGGCGCGGCCTTGTCGCTGGAGCGGGATATTGCCGTTCTGCTGGAAAAAATCCTGATTGCGGCCAAGGAGATTACCCATGCCGATGGCGGCTCACTCTACCGTCTGGCAGAGGATGGAAGATCGCTGAAATTCGAAATTGTCCGCACCAATTCGCTGGGGATTGCCCATCGGGCTGTTGCCGGACAGGCTCTGACCCACGGTTTCAGTGATGTTCCCCTGTACCTCCCGGATGGTAGGCCGAACGAAAGCATGATGGCAGCCTATGTTGCGCTCACCGGTAAAACGGTCAACGTGGCCGATGCCTATACAGCCGAGGGTTTCGATTTCTCCGGGACGCGGCGATTTGATCAGAAAACCGGTTATCGATCACGTTCCGTACTTACCGTGCCGATGAGCAGCTACGACGGTGAAATTCTTGGCGTACTCCAATTGATCAACGCCATTTCGCCGGATACGGGTGCTGTTACCGTGTTCTCGGATGCTGACCAGCGCCTGGCTGAGTCACTTGCATCGCAAGCGGCGGTTGCCCTCTCCAACCGGCAGTTGATTGCGCAGCTGGAGAATCTGTTTGAATCATTCATCAAGCTGATCAACGTCGCAATCGACGAAAAGTCGCCGCATACCGGCGGGCATTGTGAGCGGGTTCCGGCACTGACCATGATGCTGGCAGACGCGGTCGATGCCATTGAAGAAGGACCGCTGGCCGATTTCAAACTGACCGACAAGGACCGTCACGAGTTGAGGGTCGCTGCCTTGATGCACGATTGTGGCAAAGTCACAACCCCCGTGCATGTGGTCGATAAGGCGACCAAACTACAGACATTGTTTGATCGGATTCAACTACTCGATACGCGGCTTGAGGTTTTGCGTCGTGATGCCGAGGTGAAGAAATGGCAGGCCATCGCTCAGGGTGTGACAGAAGCGGAGGCCGAGGCTGAGTATCAGGCTTTTTGCGGTCAACTGGCGGTTGACCGCGATTTTCTTCATCGAGCCAATGTTGGTAGTGAGCGCATGCAGGAGCACGATATTGCGCGGGTTCGTCAGATCTCGACACAATATCGCTGGCGGGGTACGGACGGCCAGATACAGGATTTTCTTAGCGAGGATGAGTTGAAGAACTTGACCATCCGGGCGGGGACTTTGACAGCGGAAGAGCGGGAAATCATCAATCGGCACATCGTTGCCACAATCATGATGCTTGAGCAGTTGCCGTGGCCGAAACATCTGCGCAATGTGCCTGAGTATGCAGGCGGGCATCACGAGCGGATGGATGGTAAAGGCTATCCGAGAGGGCTCAAACGTGAAGAAATGAGTTGGCAGGCCAGAATGATGGGCATTGCCGACATTTTCGAAGCACTGACCGCCAAGGATCGGCCTTACAAGGAAGCGATGACTTTGTCACAGTCCTTGTCCATCCTGGAAAATTTCCGCAACAACGGCCATATCGACCCGGATCTGTACGATGTTTTCATCAAGATGGGTGTCTACCGTCGCTACGGCGAGGCATTTCTCGATTCTCGGCAACTCGACTGTTAAGCCAGTTGCAGTGGTTTAGCCGGCAAAGTCCTCTTTCAGCTTGAGCCAGGCCTCCAGCTTTTGCGGCAAGGATTCAAACAGCAAGGCTTCACGTCCGGCAACCCAGCCGACAGCCAGTGAACCGCGACCGCTGCCAGAATGCGTGCTCAGCACCTCATCAATCAGCAGGCGGGCAGTCACCTGATCATTGACGCGGCCGAGTTGCTCCTGCAATTCGCTCAGGGCAGCAAGATAGCCTTTCATGCGTCGTACCGGTAACAGGGGCAGCATGAATTCCATGGCGTAGCGTAGTTTCTTGAAGCGCAGGCGCATCTTGTGCCGTTCTTCCGTATTCAGCTCGGCATAGCGAACGGCCATTTTTTTCACGCTACGCACGTGGACCGCAATGCGCTCGGTGGCGAGTTCCGGCAGGGTCGGACCGTCTGTGCCATCACAGAGGCCGTGCACTGCGGCAGTAAATTCAAGTAAGAGTTGAGGGTATTCCTTGACTGCCATCAGTTTCAAAATACTGCGGCGGGCACTGACAACCCGTCTTTCTGCTTCACGACGCAGTTTGCGGATTTCGTGGTGATGGGGAAAGCTGGCCTGTAATTCGGGCAGGGTTTCTTCCAGGAAAACGTCCCAGTTGCGAGCCTCACCCAAAGCACTGGCCAATGTCTGCCAGCTCTGGCCATAAATGGTGACAAATTCGGTTGGTAAAACGGGAGAGAATAGTTTGATGGCGGAGCGTAGGCGGCGTAATGCGACCCGTGCCTGGTGGATAAATTCTGCTTCCCCGCCAGCCAGCAGACCAGGTTCGTTGCGTTGAAATTGTTCAAGGCAACTCAAGGCAATGTGGCGGAAGGCCTCTACCGGGCGCATCTCGGCATCCAGCGGCAAGGCCTTTGCGCGGAAGGGGCGAATCGGTTCGTTGGTAAAAAGTCGATAGCCACGCTCCGCTTTGCTGGCAATGCTGGGATGCAGATGCAGTGCCCGCTGCAAGTGTCGGCAAAGCGCAAACAAGTCGTCAACCTGACCGGAAATCA
>JAVEXE010000138.1:0-5983 GCA_034004105.1 Azonexus sp.
CCAGCCATGAGCCCGGCCCTATGCAGTGAGGCCATCGCCCGTGGCGCGGCGATTGTCCGCAACCTGGCAGGGCAGGATTGCAATGTGGTCGGTTTTGGCGAAATGGGTATCGGCAATACGGCATCGGCTTCGCTGATCACCCATTGCCTGACCGGTGTGTCGCTGAACGATTGCATTGGCCGTGGCACAGGACTTGACGATGCTGGTCTGGCCCGCAAACAGGTTTTGCTGGAACAGGCTTTGCAGCGCTGGCGGGTGGAAGGTGCCGACACCTCGCCGCTGACCGTGCTGGCTGAGTTCGGCGGTTTCGAGATTGCGATGATGGTCGGGGCCATGCTGGCGGCGGCAGAGGAGAAGATGATTCTGCTCATCGACGGTTTCATCGTTGGTGCGGCGGCGCTGCTTGCTGCCCGGCTTTACCCTGCTGTACTGGATTACTGCGTTTTCTGCCACCGTTCTGCCGAACCGGGTCACCGCGCCCAGTTGCAGGCAATGCAAGCGGAGCCGCTGCTGGATTTGGGGCTGCGCCTCGGCGAAGGGACCGGTGCAGCGCTGGCGTATCCGCTGATGCAGGCGGCGGTGGCTTTTCTCAATGACATGGCCAGCTTTGAATCTGCTGGCGTGGCTGGACAGTCGTGATTCGTCGCGAGCTGGAATATTTTCTCGGCGCGGTTCGCTTTTTCACCCGCTTGCCCGTGCCGGCCTGGGTGGGGCACTCGGACGAGGCCTTGAATTGCTCGGCGCGCTGGTTTCCGGCGGTGGGGCTGCTGGTGGGTTCAATCGGTGCGCTGGTGTATCTTGCCGCCTTGCAATTCTGGCCGCAGCCGGTGGCTGTGTTGCTGTCGATGGCGGCGACGATTTACGCTACCGGGGCTTTCCATGAAGATGGGCTTTCAGACGCCACGGATGGCTTGGGCGGTGGCTGGGACAAGCTGCGCATTCTGGAAATCATGAAGGATTCGCGGGTGGGCAGTTACGGCGTCGTCGCCTTGTGGCTGGGGCTGAGCGGCAAGTTCGTGCTGCTGGCGGCGCTTGATCCGGCCTTGGTGCCTTTGGCCCTGATCGCCGGGCATGCTCTGTCCCGTGGCTGCTCGACCTTGCTGCTGGCGACCATGGATTACGTGCGCGAGGATCTGCTCTCTAAGGCCAAGCCACTGGCGACCCGGCTTTCTGGCGCGTCGCTTCTGGTGGCCGCTACCTTCAGCCTGGCACCGTTGGCGCTGCTGCCTGGGTTGCCGGCGCTGTTCGGACTGCTCCTTGCTCTGGCGGCAACAGGCTGGTTGGCAACAAAATTCCGCCGCTGGTTGGGCGGCTACACCGGCGACTGTCTCGGGGCAACGCAGCAAGTTGCCGAAATCGCTTTCTACCTTGGCCTGCTGGCGCAATGGCCACGCTGACGCTGTATCTGGTGCGTCACCCGCGCCCTTTGATTGCCGCGGGAGTTTGTTACGGTCAACTCGACGTTGAGGCCGAAAATCCTTTGCCGATTGCCGAGCGCCTGCGTCAGGAACTGCCGCCCGGTTTGCCGGTGTGGAGTAGTCCACTACAGCGCTGCCGGCATTTGGCGGAAGCCTTGCATCCTGCCCCGGTGCTGGATTCTCGCCTGATGGAACTGAATTTTGGTCAGTGGGAAGGTCGACCGTGGGATAGCGTACCGCGGGCCGAGCTTGATGCCTGGGCGGCGGATGTTGATGGCTATGCACCACCCGGTGGTGAGTCGCCCAAAGCTTTGCAAGCGCGGGTGGCCACTTTTGTGGATCAACTGCCCGTGGGGAATTGCGTTCTTGTCACGCACGCCGGTGTGATTCGTACCTTGCTGGCCACCGCCAGCGCTGAGTCGCTGGCGGTGGGGCTGCAGCGTGCAGCACCGGCGTACGGCAGTTTGACGCGTCTGGATTACTCGCTGGCTAGCCGGTAGCGTTGCTCACGGTAAAGCCAGGCGGGCAGCAGGGCATGTGCCAGCGCCCGTTTGGCGAGTGGTTCGGCATCTTCGGGCGGTTGCGCCTGATTCTCCAGGTGTTTCTTGTTCCGGTCATAGCGGGCAAATGCAGGGGGCTTTTCCGGGCGCAGGACAACCACTTGATCGCCCTCCATCCAGCCGTAGTTCTGCTCGTACTGCATCATTGCCCGGCCCGGCAGGTCGTCCGGCTCACGGGTCAGATCGCGGCCGGGCATCGGGTGTTTGGCGTCGACCCCCATCAGTGATAGCAGTGTTGGTGCCAGGTCGATCTGGCTGGCGACTGTCTTGATCCGTTTGGGCGCAATGTCGGCACCAAGGATCAAGCCGGGAATGTGGAAACGCTCGATTGGCACCATAGTGTCACCGCGAACCCGAATGTCGTGATCGGCGACGACAACAAACACGGTATCGCGCCAGTAAGGACTGGCTTTGGCTTGTTTCATGAACTCGCCCAGTGCGTGATCGGTGTATTTGACGGCATTGTTGTCGGTGGCTTTGGGTTGCTCGTAGAGTTCGATGCGACCATCCGGGAATTCAAAGGGTGAATGGTTGGTGGAGGTGAATACCAGCGTGAAACTGGGTTGGCCTTCGCCATGTTTGGCCAGCAGACGTTCGTGTGTTTTTTCCAGCAGGTCTTCGTCGGAGACGCCCCAGCTGGCGACAAATTTCGGGTTTTTATAGTCCTTCTGCTCGGTAATTCGCGAGAAGCCATTGCCGGTAAAGAAGCCACGCATGTTGTCAAAGTGGGCTTCGCCGCCGTAGATGAATTCGGATTCGTAGCCATGCTGACCGAGGATGGCCGCCAGGGTCGAAAAGTTTCGCTGCGCGAGGGAGAGCTTCACGACCGCTTGCGCGGGTGTCGGAAGAAAACCGGTCGTCACGGCTTCGATACCCCGAATTGAGCGGGTACCCGTGGCGTAGAGCTGTTCAAACCACCAGCCTTCGTGTTTCAACTTTTCCAGATTGGGCGTTACTGGCAAGCCGCCTAGGGATTCGACGAAGGTTGCCCCCAGACTTTCTTCGAGAATGATGACCAGGTTCAGCGGTTTGTCTCGGCGGATCGTTGCCTTCTGGTCGACCAAGGTGGGAATTTCCGGGTCATTGAGCAGCGGATGGGGATTGCCGAAATGACTGCGGGCGTTCCTGAACTCGTTGAGGATATCGGTAGATTCCATCTTGCCGTAGATTTCGCTCGAATTGGCTTCATGTTGCATGCTGTAGATGGCATGGGTAACCAACCAGGCGGAATTGACGATGAGAGTGTTCACCATGGGGTCGGCAGTCAAGGCAAAGGTTGCCGGATTGGCTGGCCGGTGCTGCAACGAGGAGCGGATGGCGAGTGCGCAGATCAGAAACAGGATGGGCCAGGTTAACCAGAGTTTCCAGCCGCTCCAGGGGGCTTCGCTGCGCTGCCAAGCGCGCATCAGGCGCCAGGCACTCCAACCTGCGAGTCCGGTTACCAATAAACCTGCTACCAGATGAAGACGAAAGCCATTCCATAGCATGGCAAGCACTTCGTTGGGGTATTTCAGGTATTCGACAAATAATCGGTTGGGGCGACTGTCGTATTCGTTGATGAAGGCCGGCGAAGAAATTTCCAGCAGTACCAGCAAGATAATGGCCAGTGTCACCCAGAACAGATTCAAGCGCCGCCAGGCTGGCCATAGACGTCGTCCTGCCAAAAACGGCGCGAGCAACAGCAAAGGCAGCGCTAAGAGTGAGAGCTGAATGATATCAACGCGCACCCCCTGCAACAGCATGGTCGGCCAGATGCCGGTGGCAATCACGCGTTCCGATTGCCAGAGCATCAATGCAGCACGCGACAGACTCAGCAGTGGCAAACCAACCAGAAACAGCATCGCAATACCCGCATACGGGCCGCAAGGATCGAGCTTTTGCCAAAGGCGCATCAGCGCTGTTTCGGATATCCGCGGTTTGACGGTCTGCTGCATGGAGGCTCCTGAATGAAGAATACTTGTGAAGTCTGGGGTGCTGGGATTAAAGCGAGCTTAAATTGAGATTGTTTGCGAAATCTTAGTCTGGTAGTTGCAGGCGGACCTGGAGCCCGCCCAGTGGCCCCCGTGCCAGTGTCAGTTCACCGCCGTAGGTGGCGGCGATGTCGCTGGTGATCGCCAGGCCCAGGCCTGTTCCATCGGTGCTTTCATCGAAACGGCGGCCACGGATGCCGGTTTGACCAATCTGCTGAGCCGACAGACCTGGGCCATCGTCGTTGATTTCGATATGCAGGCAAGCGTCTTGTCGTCTTGCATGTAGTGTGACACGGGTTTTTGCCCATTTGCCAGCATTGTCGAGCAGGTTACCCAGCATTTCTTCCAAGTCAGTTTGTTCACCCCGCCAGAGCAGTTTTTCCGGGCAATCGATTTGCCAATTCAATGTCTTCTGATGATGCAATTGCTCCATCAGTCGAGTCAGTTTGTTGACGCACTCAAGTACATGAACCCATCGGTTGCTCCCTGCGCCGCTCCCTGCTCTGGCGAGATGACGTTCGATGAGTTGTGACATCGCCAGGATTTGCTCCCGTAGTAGAGGATGATCAGTCATCTCGCAATCCGCTGATAGTAATGCCAATGGTTTTTTGAGTGCGTGACTTAGATCGGCAGCGTGGTTGCGGGCACGATCCACGATGCGCGCGTTACGTGCGAGCAGCAAATCGAGTTCTTCCGCCAGTGGATTCAGCTCTGGGCCGTAGTCATTACCGATATTGCTGGCCAGACCAGTACGAACCTCGCTGAGTCGTTTCCCGAGTCGGCGCAGGGGAGTCAGACCCAAACGTACCTGAAAGAAACTGAAAGTCAGTAACACCAAGAGCAAGCCCATTTGCGTTAGGAGGAGTATCTGGTCCAAGCGTGCCAACTCGTTGTTGATATCGCTTGCCGGACCAAAAACATGCAGGCGAATGTTGCTTTCTTCTACTATAAAACTGCGTTCGATCCCAAGCAGGGGAATCCCTTGTGGGCCCATGACTTCGATGAGATTCGGCTGTTGCCGAACCGCGGCCTGCGACATATCAATACGACTATCCCACAGCGAACGGGAAACCAGAGGGGGCGGGGTTTCGGCCAGTTGCCAGTACCAGCCGGAAAATATCCTGCTGAATTCATCGTCATTACGACCTCGCCAATGAATCCGCTGTTCCTGTGGTGTCACGAAAAAGCCGCTTTCCAGTCGATCCGCTTTTTCTTCCAGTCGCTGGGCAAAATGGTTCAGGAGTGTGGTTTGTATGCTCTGGCGTAGTAACCAACCGCCGAGTGTGCTGACCAGTAGTGCCGTCACTGCTGCTAGCAGGATCAGGCGGGTACCGAGTCCAATATGATGTATGAATTGTCGCTCAGCCGACATCGTTTTTTGCGGCGAGGCGGAAACCTCGTCCCCGCTCGGTATGAATCAATTCAATCCCCAGCTTGCGGCGAATGCGGCCGATCAAAACGTCGACCGTATTGGAGTCTGGATCCAGATCGCGGGCATAAACGTGATTATTGATTTCGTTTCGAGTGATGACATCTCCGGGGTGTTGAATCAGGTAGGCCAGGATTCGTTTTTCCTGTGCGGTCAGCGAGAGTGGGCTGCCATCCAGGGTAAATCGGTCGGAATGGGTGTCGTATTGCAGTGGCCCAACCTTCAGAAGCGGCGTCCTGTGGCCGAGTGCTCTTCGCCTGAGGACCCGTAGACGCAACCCAACTTCGTCCTGAAGGAAAGGCTTGGTCAGATAGTCATCGGCCCCGGCATCAAAGCCGGCCAGCTTGTCACTCCAGCGGCCTCGCGCAGTGAGCATCAGTACAGGCATGTGCTGACCCTGTTCGCGCCAGTGACGCAGGACCGAGATGCCGTCCTGATTTGGAAGCCCAATGTCCAGGACTGCTGCGTCATAGGTTTCCGTTGCGCCCACAAATGCAGCTTCATCGCCATCATGTACCAGGTCAACAATCATGCCGTCCTGACGCAAGGCATGGCCAATCTTGCTGGCAAGTTCTCTGTCATCTTCAACAATAAGAACCTTCATCG
>JAVEXE010000139.1:0-5931 GCA_034004105.1 Azonexus sp.
TGTGTTGTCCGGCGAAACTCATGTGATTTGGGCGCTGGCTGCTGGCGGAACATTGGAGGATCGGCCTCGTTACAACAAAAGCCGCTGCTTCGAAACCTTCCCCTTTCCCGCCGCCACACCCGAACAAGAAGGCCGTATCCGTGATCTGGCGGAGCAACTGGACGCGCATCGGAAGCGTCAGCAGGCGGCGCATCCTGCGCTAACGCTGACCGGGATGTATAACGTGCTGGCGAAAATTCGCGCTGGCGAGGCGTTGACCGCGAAAGACAAGGCGATGCACGCGCAGGGTTTGGTCAGTGTGTTGCAAACGCTGCATGATGAACTCGACGCTGCGGTGCTGGCGGCGTATGGCTGGTCGGATTTGGTGGTGGACTTGGCCGCGCCACCGGCTTCGCCGCAACGAGAAGCCGCCGAGGAAATCTTGCTTGAACGCCTTGTGGCGCTGAACGCTGAGCGCCAACGCGAGGAAGCAGCGGGCAATATCCGCTGGCTGCGCCCGGATTTTCAAAATCGGGACGCTCGAAATCCGGGGCTGTATTTGCCGGGTGGGGCATATTTGTGCAGCAATGAGGCCACGCCGGGAAAAGCCAGCCCCGCGACGGGCAGTTCAGAAACCGCCATCCAGCCAACAAGCACCAAAACCGAAAAACACCCCTGGCCCACCACCCTCCCCGACCAAATGGCCCTGCTCGCCAGTTTGCTCAATACCGCCCCACAAACCGAAGCCCAACTCACCGCCCGCATCACCGGCAAAGGCCCCTGGAAAAAACGCCTCCCCGACCTCCTGCAAACCCTGGTCGCCTTGGGTCGGGCGAGACGAGAGGGCGAGCGCTGGGCGGCGATTTGATGGTCTACAATAAAACCATTCGGGAGATTGACTGATGCCTGCGGTTTTTCGCTTCAACGGAATCCGATTTTTTTCTTTTCCAACGAGGGCGACCCCCGCGAGCCTTTGCATGTCCATGCGCAACGAGGGGATTGTCTGGCAAAAATCTGGGTGCATCCCCATGTGGTGCTGGCGGACAACCACGGTTTTTCTGCCAGCGAATTGCGTCTGGTGATGGAGCAGGTGGGACTTCACGCTGCGGATATCGAAAGGGTCTGGAATGAATACTTTAGCTAAATCTGTGCAATTCGACGAAGCCATGATGTGGGTTAGCTTTACGGATGGCCGGCAGTTGGGCGTGCCCCTGGCTTTCTTCCCGCGTTTGCTGCAGGCCAGTCCGGAACAGCGTAGCTGTTGTCAAATCAGTGGCGGTGGCCTTGGTTTGCACTGGGATGAACTCGATGAAGACATCTCCGTGCCGGCGCTGTTGCGCGGAACGGGTGATCTGACTCTGGCTCGTGAATTGGCTGCGTAGTCGCTAACTATAGTGTCGATGACTAGGAAATCATTCTGGCGCAGTTGCGTGGGTATTACGACTAATGGCAGGAATACATCAGGAACACTCGCCGGCGTGATTGCTGCGTTTGGAACTCCAGCAGGTCTGGTTTGTACTGTAACAATTTGTCACCTCTGGATTGCTGGGATTCTGATTGCCGTTTTCGACGTTATACTCGCCCCATGAATCCGATTTTCCCTACCAATGCCGCTTGTGCTGTCGCCAGACTGCGTTTTCTGGCGCGTTGCTTGCTGGTGGCCATGCTCGTCACGGTGCTGGCCCCGGGCTTTGCCTGGCAGGTGGCTGGTGGTGTCGATGCGGCGATGCTGGCGGAACATGCGTCGCATGGTGTTCCTACGCACGATGCACATCATCATGGTGAATTGCCGGGCATGGCGGATCGCCTTGCTGCGGTCGATGCGTGTGCCGGTTGCGATGAGGCGACTGGCGAGAATTGCGGGGATGCGCATTGCGTTGAGTCCTTGCACCATTGCTGTCCGGGCCACGTTTTCAGCCATTTATCCGCTTCTTTCCTGTTGGCCGGGCAGACGCTGTTTCCGGTTGGTGCGCATCTTGCGGTCGACCGCGAAAATCGCCGTTTTTCCACCCGAGTGCCTGAGGGCATCGAGCGACCGCCACGCCATTTTTCCGCCTGAGCGTCGGCGGCTGTCCGTTTTCTGTTGATCGGCGTGTCGCCGACTGTGTTTTTAAATCAGTCGGAGTAGCGATGTGCGTATTTCCTTTTGGATGATTTTTCTCCTCGCCTTGCCGTTGACCGCGCAAGCCGAGGGTGTGACCGCTGGCGCAGGGCAGCAGATGCAGACGCATCAGCCCTTGCGGCAGATGTTTGATCTGGCCTGGGCGCGGCAGGCGGCGAGCCAGGCTTTGCCGGAACAACGGCAGGCGGCTGCGGCGCGGCAGGCGGCTGCGGCGGCTTGGACGCCTGAGCCGGTGGCGATTGAAGTTGGCGGGCGTAGTGACCGTTTCAATCAGAACCGGGGGGCGGCTGAGGTGGAACTGGGTGTGGCCATTCCGCTCTGGTTGCCCGGTGAGCGGGCCGGGCGACAGGCGCTGGCGGATACCGAGGCGGGCTTGCTTGAGGAAGCGCAGACTGCTTGGCGCTGGCAACTGGCGGGGGAACTTCGCTCAGCCTGGTGGGATTGGCATCTGGCGCGTGAGGATGCCCTGCTGGCGGCAAGCGAATTGACTTCAGCGCAGCATTTGTCGGATGACGTGGTACGGCGTGTTGCGGCTGGCGTTTTGTCCCGCGCCGACCAGCATCAGGCGGCTGCAGCGCTGGCAAGTGCGCGGGCTGCCAAGGCGGAAGCGGATTTCCGTCTGGTTAAAGCAGCCGCTGCGCTACACACGCTGACCGGGGTTGCGCCTGAGTTTTCTGCCAATCTGGCCTCGGGCCAATCCGATCTACTGCCTGCGCAGCCCGCGATGGAGTTGCCGCCGGTGATTCAAGGCGAGGGCTGGCTTGACGCACATCCGCACTTGCGGGTTTTGCGTTTCCAGAGTGAGCAAGCCCGGCATAGCCAGTCGCTGGCACGTACCCGCAGCCGGGCGAATCCGGAATTCACGCTGGCGACACGGCGCGAACGTGGCGCACGGGGCGAAGCCGGTGAGCAAAGCTGGGCGATGGGTCTGCGCATTCCGCTTTCCTCGGGCGCGCAGCATGCGGCGGCGATAGCCGATGCCAACGCGGCCCTGATTAGCGCTGAAATCACGTATCTGCGGGAACGCGAACAAGTGCTGTTCGCAGCGCAGCTTGGCCAGCAACAGTGGCAGGCTGCCGCGCAGCGTCGTCTGGCGAGCGAGGAAGCTGCCCGTCTGGCCCGTGAAACCCTGGGCTTTTTCGTCAAATCCTTTCAGTTGGGCGAGACCGACCTGCCGACCCGTTTGCGTGTCGAGCAGGCGGCTTTTGCTGCCGAACGTGCTGCCCAGCGTGCCCGTATCGAGCAAGCGGCAGCGCTGTCTGCCTATCGTCAGGCCTTGGGCCTGTTACCGGAGTGATGCGTCATGAAAAAAGTCATTTTTGCCGGGTTGACCGCAATCATGCAGTTTCTGTTTTTCCCGATTTTTTCGGCCCAGGCCAATGAATCCGTCTTGCCGTTACCGCTGGTGGTGGCGGAAAGCGAGATGTTCGAGATTGTCGGGCGGTTGGAGGAAAAAGCCCTGGTTTTGCACGTCGACCGCGCAATGGACAATGCGCCGGTGCTGGCGGCGACCTTGTCGGTTGAGGCCGGGGGCAAGGAAGTCGAGGCGCAGTTTCGCGCTGAGTCCGGGGATTACCGGATCGACGATGCCACATGGCTGACGCCCTTGCGCGCTGCTGGAGAGCACCCGTTGTCGTTCACCTTGATTGCCGGGGATGACGCTGACTTGCTGGCCGGCAATCTCGTCGTTCAGGCGGCCAGCGAGGTGCAGGGTGCGCCGGGCTGGCACATCACGCCGCTGAGTGGAGCGGCGTTACTTGTCGGTCTGGGTGGCCTGATGGCCGGGTGGCGTTGGGCGAGGATCAAACGGCGCGGCAAGCCGGATCAGGCGGCGCAGTCAGGGGGTGCGGCATGAAATCCCGGTTTGTTTTTGGTTTTGTTGCTGCCTTGCTGGCTCTGCCGCTGGCTGCGCATGAAGGGCACGATCACGGCGATGAGAAGGCCGCCTTGCCCAATCTGGGGAATCTGCCGCAGCGTCTGCCGGATGGGGTGGTGTTCCTGCCCAAGACCGCGCAGCGTCAAATGGCGATCCGCACTCAGCCGCTGGAAAGCGGCGACCTCAACCGGGCGATCGAGTTATCTGGTCAGGTGGTGATCAATCCGCAACGTGGCGGGCGGGTGCAGGCCATGCTGGCTGGCCGGGTTGAAGCACGGGATGGCGGCTTGCCGGTGCTGGGTCAGGCGGTGAAACGGGGTGAGGTACTGGCTTCGGTGGTGCCGGCTGCCGGGCAGATCGAGCGGGCGGACCTTGCGGCCACGATGGCTGAATTGCAAGCAGCCCGCGAACTGGCCGAAAAGCGTCTGAGTCGCTTGCAGGCGCTGGCCGATACCGTGCCGGCCCGCGACATTGAAGCGGCACAAAGCGAACTGGGCAGTTTGCGGGCACGTTTGCAGGCCTTGGGACAGGGGGCGAGTGGTCGCGATGTCTTGCGGGCGCCGGTGTCGGGGGTGATTGCTGCGGTCCATGTCGTGCCGGGGCAGGTGGTCGATGCGCGCGAGTTGATTTTCGAAATCGCCGATCCGGACAGCCTGCATGTCGAAGCGCTGGCTTACGACCGACTGGCCGCGACGCAGATTCATTCGGCCAGCGTGGCGGTGGGCGACGAAGCCCTGGCGCTGGAGTTTCTCGGTGCCGGGCAGCGTCTGCGCGAACAGGCCTTGCCCTTGCTCTTCGGCCAGCGTGGTCCGGGCATGGGTTTGCGTTTGCCGCTTGGGCAGCCGGTGAAAATCCAGGTTCTTTTGCGGTCGACCGCAAAAGGCTTGGCAATTCCACAGCAGGCGCTGGTGCGTAGTCCGGCCAATGTGGCGATGGTCTGGGTGAAAACGGCACCGGAGCATTTCACGCCCAAACCGGTTCGTGTCGAGCCGCTGGATGGGCAGCGGGTGCGGGTACTCGATGGACTGAGCGAGGGCGACCGGTTGGTGGTGCAAGGGGCGACCCTGATCAACCAGATCCGCTGACCGGAGAACGATCATGTTTCAATGGTTATTGAATCGCAGTTTAGCCAGTCGCTTGCCGGTGCTGGTTGTTGCCGTGCTGCTGATGGCCTACGGGGCTTTCGAGGCACAAAGGCTACCCGTCGATGTCTTTCCCGACCTGAACAAGCCGACGGTCACGCTGATGACGGAAGCCGGCGGCATGGCGGCGGAAGAAGTCGAGCAACTGGTTACCTTCCCGCTGGAAACGGCCTTGAACGGCTTGCCCGGCGTGTCGGGCGTGCGCTCGGTGTCGAGTCCGGGTTTGTCCTTTGTCTATATTTCCTTTGACTGGGAGACGGATCTGTATCGCGCCCGTCAGATGGTTGCCGAGCGCTTGACGGCTTTGCAAGGTACGTTGCCGCCCGAGGTGGTGCCGCATATGGGGCCGGTGTCGTCGATCATGGGGGAAGTCATGATGCTGGCGATTCCGCTTGATCCGGTGCGCTCTGATGCCATGGCGGCGCGTGAATTTGCCGACTGGGTATTGCGACCGCGCCTGATGGCGGTGGCGGGGGTGGCGCAGGTCATTCCTATTGGTGGTGAGGTGCGGCAATTCCAGGTTCAGCCGGACCCGCCCCGGATGGCCGATCTGGGGATTTCGCTGGAAACGCTGGAAGCGGCTTTGGCGGGCTATTCGGCCAATACGTCAGGCGGTTTTCTAGAAATCAACGGGCGGGAATACCTGATTCGCCATATTGGCCGCAGTGCGCGGCTGGAAAATCTACAAAATCTGGCGTTGACCGCAAGAAATGGCCAGCCGATCTTGCTGAAACAGGTCGCGGCGGTGAACTTTGCCCCGGCAATCAAGCGCGGCGATGCTGGATTCAACGGCGAACCGGCGGTGATCCTGA
>JAVEXE010000140.1:0-2193 GCA_034004105.1 Azonexus sp.
CGACGCCGCTCTGATCCTGCTAAAATTTGCGGCTTGCAAAACAAGGACCAATCAATGCCATTCACCCTAGGCTCAACCCGACTGGTTAACGCGGCACGTCATCCTCTAACTTTATTTGCATTAGGATTTGGACTCGTTACCGGGGTGGCTGTCGCCATACCAGACGCAAACTCCCCAAGCCCGGCACCGCAATTCGAGCTTATCGAAACGCTGGAAGTTGATACCTCCTCGATTCTGGGATTCAGCAATGAAAGCTTTCTGAACGAGGCAGTGATCGAGAGGGGAGATACAATTCAAGAACTACTGCTTCGCCTTCAAGTCCGAGACTCAAGCGCCAGCCGATACCTCAGCAATTCCCCAGAGGCACTGCCGCTTCGGAAAGAATTTATTGCGGGGCGCAGAATATCAGCCACTGTCAATTCCGCCGGACAACTACTCCGCTTGCACTTCCCCCTTAGTAACCCTGAGACCGCGCTATCAATCACCAGAACAAATGACGGGTTCCTAGCCTCAGTTGTCGCAGAACGGCCAGAAACGCACTTGACGACCAAAAAAGCGACCATCTCCAGTTCTCTATTTGCGTCAACAGATCTTGCGAATATTCCGGACTCGGTGGCAGTTCAACTGGCAGAGATTTTTTCTAGCGAGATTGATTTCCATCGCGACCTTCGCCCAGGCGACAGTTTCATCGTTAGCTACGAGGTTCACTACCTTCAAGGACAACCGACCCGCACGGGCAGAGTCCTTGCCGCTGAATTCACCAATGACGGGAAAACGCTTGACGCCGTGTGGTTTGCCAAAAATGAGCAACAGGGCGAATATTTAAACCGCGCAGGCAAACCGCTCAAAAAAAGCTTCTTGAAATCGCCGCTTGAGTTTTCAAGAATCAGTTCAGGTTTCAGCAATCGATTTCATCCGATTCTGAAGACTTGGCGCGCGCATCGCGGCGTGGATTATGCAGCCCCCATCGGAACCCCTATTCGCGCCACAGCAAATGCGGTAGTTGAGTTCGCCGGTACACAGCGGGGATACGGTAACACCATAATCCTGAAACATGACGCAAAATACTCTACGCTTTACGCTCACCTGTCGCGCTTTCAACCCGGAATCCGTAAGGGCACGAAAGTCAGCCAAGGACAGACCATCGGTTATGTCGGGAAAACAGGCTGGGCAACCGGCCCACACCTTCACTATGAATTCAAGGTGAATGGCTCCGCCGTTAATCCACTTTCAGTCCAACTTCCAACGCTAGCCAGCTCCCTCAGCCGCGATGAACTTGGGAAGTTCCAACAACACGCAGAAACCAAATTTGCTCAACTTGATCAAATTCGGCACGTCACAACAGTATTCATGGAGTAAAAAAGGGGCGTAAAGCCCCTTTTTTAAGACCAAGTTCGCTCGAATTCAGGCTGAAAACGATGAACCGCAACCGCAGGTGGAGGTGGCGTTGGGGTTCCTGATCACGAACTGGGAACCTTCCAAGCCTTCGGTGTAATCAATTTCGGCACCGACGAGGTACTGATAACTCATCGGATCAATCAACAACTGCACCCCGTTTTTCTCCATTGCGGTATCGTCATCAGCGACTTCCTCGTCAAACGTAAAGCCATACTGAAAACCCGAACAGCCACCGCCAGTGACAAATACCCGCAACTTCAGCGCGGGGTTACCCTCTTCTTCAATCAACTCCCTGACCTTGTTGGCTGCGCTATCGGTAAAATTGATCGGCGCGACATTTTCAACAACTGCGTTCATTCGTTTGCTCCTGATGTTTGTTTAAGCAGAATCTCTGATCATTAGGCTCCGTCGCCTTCAATTGGTTCCTCTTTAGGATGATGCACCAAACGTCCCTCAATCACAGCCCCCTGGTGCATTTCAATCACCGCATAGGACACATCCCCGATAATACGAGCTTTGGGCTGCATTTCAATTGAATTAGAAACATGCACCGGGCCGACAACCGTTCCATTCAAAACCAGGTGACCCACGGTAACAGCCCCCTCAACTTTTGCCTGATCACTTATCACGAGCGTCGTTGAGGCTGAGTTACCAATCGCCTCGACGGTGCCTCGAACCTCTCCATCAATCCGCAAACCACCACTGAATCGAATTACACCTTCAACAGAAGTCCCGACACCGATCAAGCTATCGATTCGTGCCACCCCACCCTGTTCTTTATTTTTACCAAACATC
>JAVEXE010000140.1:2293-5880 GCA_034004105.1 Azonexus sp.
AAGGAAAATCCCAGAAAGCAAAAGCCGCCTTTCGGCGGCTTTTTTGAACCAGCGAATTAACGCTTGGAGAACTGCTTGCGACGGCGAGCTTTGTGGAAGCCGACTTTCTTACGTTCAACTTCACGAGCATCACGAGTCACGAAACCTGCCTTGGACAACACAGGCTTGAGACCAGCGTCGTATTCGATCAAGGCACGGGTAATTCCATGGCGAACCGCGCCGGCCTGCCCAGACTCACCGCCACCGGTAACGTTCACCTTGATATCGAAACCATTTAACTGTTCGACCAAATCGAGTGGCTGACGAACAATCATACGTCCCGTTTCACGGGAAAAAAACTGATCAATCGGCTTTCCGTTGACCACGATAGCACCGCTACCACGCTTCATGAAAACACGAGCGACTGCGCTTTTACGACGGCCGGTACCGTAGAAGTAGGATTCTGCCATGATAAAAAGTCCTTAAATTTCCAGCGCCTTGGGCTGCTGGGCGGAATGGGGATGCTGATCGCCAGCATAACACTTCAGCTTCTTCAGCATCGCGTAGCCGAGCGGGCCTTTGGGTAACATACCTTTGACGGCAGCTTCGAGGGGACGACCGGGGAAACGCTGTTGCAGTTTCTTGAAATTGGTCTCCTTGATACCACCAGGAAATCCGGTATGGCGGAAATACTTCTTGTCGTCGGCCTTGTTACCCGTAACAGTAATTTTGTCGACGTTGGTAACAACGATGAAATCACCGGTATCAACGTGCGGCGTGTAGATTGCCTTATGCTTACCACGAAGGCGGCGGGCAATTTCGGTAGCGAGGCGGCCGAGCACCTTGTCTGTGGCGTCTACCACAAACCACTCGCGCTTCACCTCATGTGGCTTGGCGGAAAACGTTTTCATGTGTGTGCCGTCCTGAAAAAATGGGCGCAGAATTGAGAAAGCCGCTGATTATAACGATGAACTGAACGCCTGTCAAAACAAAATCGTCCAAATCAGCATTCCGTTTCGTTGCAGCAAAGAATCAATCAGGCGTTAAGTTCTTTTGGGAGCGCGAAAGACACGCCTTCTTCAATGCCGGCCAGTTGAGCCACTTCTGCATCAGTGAGGACGCGCAAGCGATCCACAACCTGACGTACCAGAATTTCTGGCGCAGAAGCCCCGGCGCTCACCCCAATGCTCCGCTTGCCAACAAGCCACTCCGGGTCAATTTCAGCTGCACCATCAATCAGATAAGCAGCAACACCCCGGCCAAGAGCCACCTCTTTCAAACGACGGGAGTTGGAACTGTTCGGACTTCCAACCACGACGACAAGATCGCATTGGGAGGCCAGCGCCTTGACGGCATCCTGACGATTCTGCGTGGCATAGCAGATATCATCTTTCTTGGGCCCCTGAATCGCCGGGAAACGTTGGCGCAAGGCATCAATGACCAGATTTGCATCGTCTACCGACAGCGTTGTTTGAGTGACGTAAGACAAGTGATCAGGCTGAGACACCTTCAGTGCGGCGACATCTTCAACGGTTTCAACAAGATACATCCCCTTGTCGCTCTGCCCCATCGTGCCCTCCACTTCCGGGTGCCCTTTGTGACCGATCATCACAATCTCACGATCGCTTTTACGCATCTTGTCGACTTCAACATGAACCTTGGTCACCAGAGGACAAGTCGCATCGAAGACTTTCAGACCTCGCTGATCCGCCTCCTGGCGCACCGCTCGGGAGACCCCATGAGCACTGAAAACAACCGTACTTCCCCGGGGAGCCTCAGCCAGCTCTTCGATGAATACCGCCCCTTTTGCGCGCAGGTCATCGCATACAAATTTGTTGTGCACGACCTCGTGACGAACATAGATAGGCGCACCGAATTTCTCCAAAGCGCGCTCGACGATGGCAATGGCACGTTCAACGCCAGCACAGAAGCCACGGGGGTTGGCAAGAAGGATCTGCATTACATGATTCCGATGATTTTCACCTCGAACCGGATCGTCTTTCCAGCCATCGGGTGATTGAAGTCGAACAGCGCGTGAGTCACGTCCAGTTCGCGCAAGAAGCCCGCAAAGGTTCCGCCATTTGGCGCGGTAAATTCGACGACAGAGTTTTCCTTGAGCTCCATACCATCAGGTAAGCCAGCCCGTGCGATTCTCTCAACCAAGCGCTCGTTGTGAACGCCAAAGGCCTGCTCGGGTGGCAGATCGAAGACAAAGGTTTCTTGTGCTGGCAAGCCGATCAGGACATTTTCAAGATTTTCCGCGAGTTGACCGCTCCCCATCTGTAACGTTGCCGGGCTCATGTCAAAAGTAGACAGGAACTCCTCACCATCCAACGTGGTGATGCGGTAATGCAGGGTTAGGTAACTATCGGAACGGACGACGGGTTTGCTCATGCTCAATCTTCTTTCTTGTCTTTTACGGTCAACGAGGCAAAAACCAGCAAAACCGCGCCAACGCTGATTGCCGAATCGGCAACATTAAACGCCGGCCAGTACCAGCCGGCAGCGTGCCACTGGATGAAATCGACAACGGCACCGAAACGCACGCGATCAATGACGTTGCCGAGCGCACCGCCCATGACGAGCGTCAGAGCCAGCGCCATCAGTTTTTGTTCCGGGTGTTTCTTCAATTCCAGCGCAATCCAGCCGGAAACGCCGAGCGCCAGCAGGGTGAAGAACCAGCGCTGCCAGCCCGGCTGATCGGCGAGAAAGCTGAACGCTGCGCCCGGGTTAAAGGTCAGCACCCAGTTCCAGAACGGCGCGACGTAGATCACCTCGCCCGGTGCGATGGCACCGAGGACGATCCACTTACTGATCTGATCAAGGACGACAATCAGCGCCGCCAACCCATACCAGTGCTGCACCTTAGGCATGCGTACGGGCCTCGCCTTCACCGTACAGGTTACTGACGCAGCGGCCGCACAGGCCGGGGTGGTCTGGATCGGTACCGACGTCCTCGCGCACGTGCCAGCAGCGCTCGCACTTGGCGTAAGTGAGCGGCGTAGCCGTGACGGATTCGCTGGCATCTTCAAATATTGCGGTCGACGAGCAAATGAAGACAAATTTCAAATCTTCCCCGAGCGATTCCAGCACTGCGAACTTGTCACCGGCACAGCGGATTTCGACCGAAGCCTGCAGCGCCGAGCCGATTTCACCGGCTTCGCGGCGTGCTTCCAGCGCCTTGGTCACGTCGTTGCGCACTTCGCGGACGATTGCCCATTTCGCCAGCAGTTCCACTTCATTGATTTGTTCCGGCAGTTCATGCCATTGCTGGAACATGACGGAATCGTCGGCGTTGCCAGTCAGCACGGACCACACTTCTTCGGCGGTAAAGGCGGTGATCGGTGCCAGCAGGCGGACGAAGGCTTGCGTGATGTGCCACAGCGCCGACTGCGCCGAACGGCGGGCGACCGACTGCGGCGCGGTCGTGTACAGGCGATCCTTGAGGATGTCGAGGTAGAAACCGCCGAGGTCTTCCGAACAGAAGGTCTGCAGCGCCTGGACCACACGATGGAATTCAAAGCGCTCGTATTCGCCCTGACAGGTCTGCTGCAACTGGCGGGTCAGCGCCAGCGCGTAGCGGTCAATTTCCAGCCACTGCTCGACCG
>JAVEXE010000141.1:0-1754 GCA_034004105.1 Azonexus sp.
CGCAAGGGGAGAGAAGGCTGGTCGGGAAACCGGCGCCACCACCCCGTGGCACTTCCGCTGTTTTGTGCAAGGCCGGTATCCGGGCTCACGAGTCTTGACGTATCGCCTTCCCAGGTTTCCCCAGTGGCCTATTGATACGTCCGCACTCGCTTACCGTTGCGGGGGCAGCAGCGGCTTGATCCTTCCGGACGCACCGCTTTCCCGTTTAACTGACTGCGACAACGGCAGCCAGCACCTGACACGGCGCGCATTGTACAGTGCAGGCGCTGAAAACACGAAATCCACTTTTGCGCCACTGGCGATAAAACACTTTTAAAATAGCCGCTTACTCCTTGACCAGACAGCATTTATCCCTCTATAGTGCGCGCCATGAACAGCGAATTTGAAGCGCTCGAAGCCAAGATTGAACAGGTCATTGATCTGGTTCATCAGTTACGTGCCGAGAACGAAGTCCTGAAGAACCAGATGGCAGCCGCAGAAGCCGAGCGCCTGCACTTGCGCTCGACCATGACGGCCGCCAGACAGCGCCTTGAGGGACTGATGGAAAAGATCCCCGAGGATGCCTGAGATGAGCGGCGAGCAGAACTACCTCGATGTAAAAATCATGGGACGCGAATATCGCGTCGCTTGCCAGCCAGAAGAGCAGGGAGCGCTGATCGCAGCTGTCGACCTCGTTGATGGCAAAATGCGTGAAATCGCCCAGCGCACCAAGAATACGATTGCCGAGCGCGTAGCGGTTATGGCCGCGCTGAATATTGCGCACGAACGCCTGACAATCGATGCCCAGAAAGCCAGCGAAGAAGTGCTTGCATCGAACGAAACGAAGCGTAGAATCGAAGCCATGGGAGCACGGTTGGATGCCGTGCTGGTAGAGAAGAATCAACCGGAAGTGGATTCCCCTGATTCCTGACTCGCCCGCCGAGTGTCCCCTGCGGTGTTTGTTAAGGCCATATATTCCTTGAACCAATGCTGATTTGGCATCGGTTGCGGACCGTAACTCTGTTGTTGTGCGCATTCTTCGTCGAACGTGCCTGATACGGAAGGAAAGCAACCACTCTGAACCTCGGTTCAGGATGCCGGCCTGACGGCACTCGCGGGGGCTTTTATTTTTTGTCCGCCCTCGCCTCTCTCCCGGTAAAAACAATGACTATTGAATGGATTCTTGCCTATCTGGCGCTCGGGGCTTTCGTCGGTTTTTTTGCTGGTTTACTCGGCGTCGGCGGCGGCGGCATCATGGTTCCCATGCTGACCACGATGTTCGCCCTACAGGAATTTCCGCGCGAACATCTGGTGCACGTTGCCTTGGGCACCTCCATGGCGGCCATCGTCATGACCTCAGTCTCCAGTCTGCGTGCCCACCACGCGCACGGCGCGGTGCGCTGGGATATTGTTCGCAACATCACACCGGGCGTCTTGCTGGGCACATTTGGTGGAACCTTCCTCGCTTCCAGCGTTGATAATGCCCCGCTGGCCATTTTTTTCGCCTGCTTCATGGCCTACGTTTCGCTCCAGATGATCCTGAACGTCAAGCCCAAACCATCCCGCAACCTTCCTGGCCCTGTCGGCCTGGCCGGTGTCGGCGGCGGGATCGGCCTTATTTCCGCGCTGGTCGCAATCGGCGGCGGCTCGCTGTCAGTTCCTTTCATGACCTGGTGCAATGTCAAGATGCAGAACGCCATTGGCACCTCCGCCGCGATCGGACTGCCCATTGCCCTGGCTGGCGCACTGGGCTACCTGATCAACGGCTGGAACAG
>JAVEXE010000141.1:1854-5853 GCA_034004105.1 Azonexus sp.
CAAGTCGCCCCCTGCAGCAAAAGCCTGATCACCCGCCCCTCGAATCACAATGCAGCGAATATTCCGGTCGACCGCAAGATCCTGCATTTTTTGCCGCAAACCCTGCCACATTGCCAGGTCAATCGCATTCAATTTATCGGGATTGTTCAGCGTCAGTGTCGCGATTTCATCCTGACACACTGTGTCGATACAGCCCATTTTTCCGCCTTTCTCCATGATGCAACGCGTTTTCCATTCGCGCTGTCAGGTTGTTCACTCTTATATAAGATACAATGCTTGCGCCGATTTTTCGGTAATTATGAATTAATAAGGAGAACAGAATGAGCAGCGCGATGTATGAAAGGATGCGGGGCAATCCCAAATTCCAGGAACTGGTCGCCAAGAGGGGACGCTTTGCCTGGACTTTGGCTGCCATCGTCCTGACCATGTTTTATGGTTTCGTGATGGTCGTGGCTTTTGCCCCGACCTCGCTTGGGCAACCGATTGCGGAGGGGTCCCGCTGGACAGTTGGGGTAGTGGTCGAACTATTCATGTTCGTTTTCTTCTGGGTACTGACAGCACTTTACGTCAGCAAAGCCAATAATGAATTCGACACGCTTTCGC
Organism: Azonexus sp.; assembly: GCA_034004105.1. Classification (GTDB taxonomy): domain Bacteria; phylum Pseudomonadota; class Gammaproteobacteria; order Burkholderiales; family Rhodocyclaceae; genus Azonexus. The sequence continues at coordinate 2,458 of JAVEXE010000141.1, forward strand.
AGGAAATCGTGCGTGAAGCCTGGAAGGACAACAAATGATGCGCAAGATTCTTCCCGCACTCGGGCTGTTGAGCCTGAGCACCCTGGCACTTGCTGCCGGCGACTCTCTCGGCGTAGCCGAAAAGCAGGCCACCAACTGGCACGCCATTATCATGTTCGTGATTTTTGTCACGATGACCATGGGCATCACCTACTGGGCAGCCAGTCGCACCAAGTCAACGTCCGATTTCTACACGGCGGGCGGCGGCATCACCGGCTTCCAGAACGGCTTGGCCATTGCCGGGGATTACATGTCAGCGGCGACGCTGCTTGGCTTGACGGCCATGGTGTATAGCAAGGGATACGATGGTTACATCTACATGCTCTGCTTCTTCGCCGGCTGGCCTATCATCCTGTTCCTGATGGCCGAGCGCTTGCGCAACCTGGGCAAGTTCACCTTCTCTGACATCACCGCCTATCGCCTCGACCAGGGCAAGATTCGCACAATGGCCGCGATTTCCTCGCTGACCGTGGTGTGCTTCTACCTGATCGCCCAGATGGTGGGTGCAGGTCAGCTGATCAAGCTACTGTTCGGCCTGGATTACAACGTCGCCATTTTCGCTGTGGGCCTGCTGATGATGGTGTACGTCACCTTCGGCGGCATGGTGGCGACCACTTGGGTGCAGATCATCAAGGCAGTCATGCTGCTGTCTGGTGGTACGCTGGTCATGTTCCTGGCTATGAGCCAGTTTGGCTTCTCGTTCACCAAGGTGATTGATAACGCCATGTCACTGCACAGCCTCGGCGAAAAGCTGATGCACCCAGGTAGCCTGCTGGCCGACCCAGTCACCGCTATCTCGCTCGGCCTGGGCTTGATGTTCGGTACCGCCGGCCTGCCGCATATCCTGATGCGCTTCTTCACCGTGACTGACGCCAAGGAAGCGCGCAAATCGGTGCTCTACGCATCCGGTTTCGTAGCCTACTTCTTCAACGTCATCTTCCTGATGGGCCTGACTGCAATCATGATTGTTGGTCAGAATCCGGAGTTCTTTGAAGGCGGCGAAATCGGCAAGAAGCTGATCGGCGGCGGCAACATGGTTGCCATGCACCTGGCGAAGGCAGTTGGTGGCGACATGCTGCTCGGCTTCCTTGCCGCCGTTGCTTTCGCTACCATCCTGGCCGTGGTTTCGGGCTTGGCACTGGCTGGCGCATCGGCTATTTCGCACGACATCTACGCTCGCGTGATCAAGAAGGGTACCGCCTCGGAAGCCGCAGAAATTCGCGTTTCCAAGATCGCCACGATCTGCCTGGGCTTTGTTGCCATCGTGCTGGGCATTGCCTTTGAAAAGCAGAACATCGCCTTCATGGTGGGTCTGGCCTTCGGCGTTGCCGCAGCCGCCAACTTCCCGGTATTGATCCTGTCGATGTACTGGAAGGGTCTGACCACCCGTGGCGCCATGTGGGGCGGCTACGGCGGCCTGATCTCCGCCGTTCTGTTCGTGCTCTTCTCGAAATCGGTGTGGGTTGACGTACTGGGCAACGCTGCACCGCTCTTCCCGTACACCCAGCCGGCGCTGTTCGCGATGCCGATTGCCTTCCTGCTGGCTTACATCGGGTCGACCTCGGATTCGAGCGTACGCGCCAAGAAGGAAATCGAAGCCTTCGACGACCAGTATGTACGTGCCCAAACGGGTTACGGCGCTGCTGCAGCTTCGAATCACTAAGCCTTATCTGCTTGCACAATCGTCACTACCTGGCGATTGTGCCAAGCAAGCAAAACCCCCTGAAGCAGTTCGCTGCGACAGGGGGTTTTGTTTTACGCCTTCTGAAAAAGCTGGGGTGTCGTCAGGCCGCTTTGCTGCCTTGACCATCCATTTTTGCTAGGGCCTCGCGCCCCGAAAGCAAATGATCATGCATCAGTTTCTCTGCCTTCACCGCATCTCCCGCCAGCATCGCTGCGACAATGGCACGGTGTTCATCGAGAGACTGCTGCAAGCGCCCCTCCAGCGACAACGAGTGCAAACGCGATAGTTTCAACACCTTGCGCAGATCCTGAATTACCGACAAGAGCCAGCGGTTTCCGGACAACTCCTGAATCTTTTTGTGAAACTCCTGATTGGCTTCGAAAAACGCATCTATCCGCCCATCACGCGCAGCCGACTCCAGACGTTCGTGGATCCCACGCAAAACCGTAAGATCGGCAGCCCTTGCGCGCTTGACGGCCTCAAATGCACACCGCCCCTCCAGCATGGCCATCAAGGGGAAAATATCGTCCAGATCCTGACGGGAAATTTCGGTGACATAACACCCGCGCCGCGGCTTGAGTTCAACCAAGCCTTCAGAAGCCAGAACCTTCAACGCCTCCCGCAACGGGGTACGGGAAATACCATAGTGTTCCGCCAACGCCTGCTCATCAATCCACATACCCGGCGTCAACTCATGGGCGAAAATACGTTGCCGCAGTCGTTCGGCGACTTCCTGATATAAGGCGGTAGGTGCGATGCGGTTCATTGTCTCGTTGTCATTTCTCTAGAATGAGGCGCCTGCTAGCGAATCTCGGTGGGCTTGCGTCCATAATTATGGATACAGTATTATGCAGGATTAGAGATGTCAAGCTGGGCCTAAAAAAGCGTAGAATTTTGAATTCTGCATCATCGGCCTGAAAAAATCGAATCGGCGAGAGGTGTTTCATGTCTGAAAAGTTCTTTGATTCCAACAACCTGGACGTTTGGGAAAAGGCTGCGGCCAAACAAGCCCCCGGGGGTGATGTCAACAACCTGGTCTGGAATACCCCTGAAGACCTCAAGGTTAAAGCCTTATACACGAAAAAGGATGTCGAGAACCTTGAGTTCGCCGACACCCTGCCCGGCGTCGCGCCCTTCCTGCGCGGTCCGCAACCGACGATGTACGCGGTCAAGCCGTGGACCATACGCCAGTATGCCGGCTTCTCCACCGCCGAAGCGTCCAACGCCTTCTACCGCAAGGCGCTCGCCGCCGGTGGCCAGGGCGTTTCTGTCGCTTTCGACCTGGCCACGCACCGCGGCTACGACTCGGACAACGCCCGCGTCACCGGCGACGTTGGCAAGGCCGGCGTGGCCATCGACTCGGTTGAGGACATGAAAATCCTGTTCGACGGCATCCCGCTCGACAAGGTCTCTGTCTCGATGACGATGAACGGCGCCGTGCTGCCCATCCTCGCCGGCTACATCGTTGCCGCCGAGGAGCAGGGTGTGTCGCAGGACAAGCTGTCCGGCACCATTCAGAACGACATCCTCAAAGAATTCATGGTGCGGAATACCTATATCTATCCGCCCAAGCCGTCGATGAAGATCATCGCCGACATCTTCGCCTACACGGCGCAGAACATGCCGAAGTTCAACTCGATCTCGATTTCGGGTTATCACATCCAGGAAGCCGG
>JAVEXE010000142.1:0-5829 GCA_034004105.1 Azonexus sp.
CGCAGACGATCAAGATTGGGGGTCAGACCACGCGTATCGCCAAAACTGCCCAAATACTTGGCACTCAAGCTTTCAATGGTGACCAGAATGACATTCAGACGTTTCGCCGGCCCAGGATTGTCGATCTTGCGACGAATATCCAGACCTTCTGATGCAACAAAGTCCGTGTTTTCCGCCCCCACTTCCTGTCGCAATCGCACCGCAACCTCATCTTCGGGAATGACCGCATAAAACTGGGGATAATCAATCTCATTGTTGCGAAAGGCAGCAAAGAACTGATACGGGCCGTTACTCGCCAGTTCTCTGTGATATGTGTTTTCCTCACGACGCCCGGGCCCGTCCTGCCCGACCGCAAATACCAACATCACGGAGCTCAAGAGCAGCGCCAGGGCAACCCAGGCTCGCCAGGCCAGAGCAGCAGATGGCGCTGCCTGCACCCAGCGCAAACCGGGTGTCAGCAGCCACCCCAACAACAGCGCCAGCAATCCCAAACCCGTGAAAATACCGCCCAAAGGATACGACTGGCGCACATTATCGACCACCTCTTTTGAGTAAATCAGGTAGTCGACCGCAATGAAATTGAAGCGCACGCCAAATTCATCCCAGAACAGGTATTCGGCAACTGCCACAAAGCCCATGAGGAAAAAGCTGATGACCCATCCCAGATGCAACCCCCAGCGGAAACTTAACCGCGGCAACCAGCGCCAAGGCAACAGGAGTAACAAAAACCAGATTACCAGCGCCGCGTAGAGCAAGAACACCACGTCATAAAAGCTACCAACCAACAAAACAAATAGCGCGGCATCCAGCTCCACCCCCTGACTGGTTGCCACTTCGGCCATCAGAATCAGGCGCGTCATCAAGAAAAAAACGGCCCAAGCGAGCAAAATCACGCTGAGATAGCGAGTTTGGGCATAAACAGGCTGGAAAAAGCCAGGCAATAACCGGCGCAACATAATTGTCATTTACTTTCTACGCTCAACGGACAAAACGACGACTTTCCTGCGCAACACGCTCGATTACCGCCGATGAACGATCGATCAATGCCTCCCGTTCACTTCGGGAAACCGGATGATCCGCCTCATCGAAGGCTGCGTAGCGAAAGAAATCCCTACCGGTATAAGGGAAAGTGATTTTGTTCTTGCCGTCTGAAATTCCCATGTAATCGTAAGAGCCAAACACGAAATACGGCATCTCGACTTCGAGCGGGTCGGCAGAACTGTAATTTCGCGAAGGGGTATCAACGCCAAGGCTACGCAATAGGCTTGCGGGGATTTGCAGATGCGACGTTCGATGATGAATGACTGCTGGCGACACCCCGGGTTCCCACCACACAAGCGGCACGCGAACCTGTTCTTCCGGGAAGGTATTATTGTGCCCATGTCCCCAACGGCCCTTTTCCATAAACTCCTCACCGTGATCGCCGGTAAAGAGCAGGATGGTGTTGTCCAGCATGCCGCGTTGTTCAAGATACGCCAGCAGACGCCCAACCTGAGTATCAATATGATGCGCAGCATTGATGTAACGGGCATGGATACCATCAATATTTTCGCTCAGATTCAGCTTGAGGTAATTCATGTCATGCAAATAGTCACGACGCAGTGGCTCAGCCTCGGGAAAAGAATACGGCGCATGCGTGGACTCAAAAAACATGAACGCAAAGGTCGATTGACCTGGCACTCGTTGTCCGAGTTTTTGCATGATTTCGTCGACATTCTGAACATCCCGCTGCCAGGGCTCACCCGTTTTGATTTCTCGGAGCGCTTCTTCGGAAACACCACTGAATACCGTGTGCCGTAATTCGGGATAGTCAAAACTCTGGCTGGTGTGAATCAGTAACCGATCACCCCGCTGGCGCACCGCATCCATCAATACAGGGGCGACCCGCTGTTCTTCAAAGCTGTACCAGTAAGGCGCGTAGATTCCGTAAAACATGGAAAACAAGCCCATGCGAGTTCGATTGCCGCCACTGTAGTGGTTCTCAAAACGACGAGCCCGTTGTGAAAATCGCCAAAGATTGGGCGTGATTTCAGGATCAAGCAAATCCCAGCGGAAGGACTCAGCCACCAGCATGATCACGTTCTTGTTGTTCATCACACCCACCGGCACCGAAAGACGTCCCGCATAATTCACCTGCCCCCCGGCCAACCGCCTGTCCTGCACTGATTTCCGCTCAATGCCCAATTTCGAGAACAGCCGCTTTGCCCCGGTGTGCAAATGAAACGGAATAACGTTTGCTGCCTCAAGGACGGCCTCTTCGCCAGTGTGGACGCTATAGGCGTAAACCACCTCCTCCCCTGCCAACAGGCCTATCAGGAAAGCAAGAGACCACAGCACAGGGCGCAAGGAAAATTGCACACCACGATGACGAAGCAGGTAAAGCACCAGCAGCGCCATGCCATTCGCCCCGACAAATCCGGCCACAATCAGCATTGCCGTTTGTTCAGTTTCCGCGGTTGCCCCAAGCGCCGCAATCCCGCCAGGCGTCGTCAAGAGGTTCCAGACAAAGGCATTGAAATGGTAGTCATAGAGCAGATAAAGCTGGTAATCCGCGTAGACCGCAAGCAGAGCCAAACTGCCTGCGAAAGCACAGGTCAAAGCAACAACAAACACGCGGTAAGGCCAATCGACAGGGCAGAGCCGCGTCGCGCCCCACGCCAGCAAAGCGACAGGGAGCAGATACAGTCCCGCGTACGCCGCCGTCGCCAACACAGCAAAAATCCAGCCGCTCGCCACATCAATATTCTGTAGCGGCCAATACCGGGCGATCATGGCAAACAGAGCAACATACAACAGCACCAGATAGCGGGGCACCAGATTGATTGAATGAGAGATCATCATGCTTGTTTGCGCAATGTATAGACACGCCACATGGCATAACCCGGCAGAAAATCGTGGTATCCAAGACATGAAAACCCGGCCTGCTTGAACTCGTTTTCGATGACCTCAGGCGATACAACAAAGCGATTCTGGTTTTCTCCCTGACCGCGCCGTGCTCGTCGGGCTTCGAGTCGCTTGCGACGCCAAGCCTTGTAATTCCCGTCCACCCACAGCGAGACAATCACCGAATCCCGGCTGACCCGGTGAAACTCCCGCAATATCGCCAACCGATGCGCCGGATCGGCGATGTGGTGCAACAGTCGCATACAGAAAATGCTATCGACGGCATCTTCATCGAGATCAATGTTGAAGGCCGAGGTTTGAAAGGTTCTTACCCGAGCAACGATTTCGGGGGCCTGGGTCTGGCATGCAACGTCAATCATGTGCTGGGAATTATCCGCAGCAAGGATGACTCGGCTCGATTGCTCCGCCAAGGTTGGCCAGAATCGGCCCGCCCCACACGGCAAATCCAGCACCATCTCCGGATTGCCCGCCAACTTGAGCGCCTGACGAGCCAACGCCTGCTCACGCCAGTTGGATAGTCTTGGTGCCAGTCCATCACGATGCTTCTGAAAATAATGATGCGCGTGACCGGCATCATATTTTTTGGAAAATTCCAATTCAACAGACTTCAGTTTCGACATACACGACCTTACTCATGAGATGACTGACTGCATCGAATATCTGAGCGAATCTCACGGTCGACCGCAGAAATTCAACAAAAACGATGCCACGGAGAGGACTATGCCCGGCGTTGATTAAACGGACCTGAAACACGGCTCATTGAAGCGCTACCGGTCAACGCATCTCGAATGCTTCTTGATGGAAACGAAATCGTATCAAATTTCCATCCTTTGCACACAAGCCCGCTTGCAAAATTTCCCCCAGGCCTTTGGGCCCACAGAACCAGACCTCTGCGCGTTGCCCGGGGGGCACCGCCTGACGCAAAGCATCCGCCGTCAGCCGCTGCCCCTTGGACTGATCATGTATGGTCAGGCGTATGCCAGGCAGGGAAGCACTCAAGGCAAGCAGTTCCTGCACCATGGGGTCAGACCCCGCATCCCGTGAGCAGTAATGCAGATCAGCTCGCGGCGAATCGACCACATTACCTTGCAGCGATGCCAGCCAGGCAAGAAAAGGCGTCACACCAATACCGCCAGCCACCCATAACTGCCATGCCTGACGATTGACACGAGCGATGTCAAAGCGACCGTATGGCCCCTCGATCTGGACGGTCTGCCCCACCTGCAAGCTGCTCGATAATCGCCGCGTGTAGTCGCCAAGTGCCTTGATGCGAAATTCGATGACCCGGTCGCCCTGATCGGCATTGGCGATGGTGAAGGGATGCGCGCCCTCATCAACATCAAATGTCACCAGCGCGAACTGACCTGGTCGATGCCGGGGCCAGTTCGTGCTCAACCGGCAACGCACGGCGACGATATCCGCAGCCAACGGGGTCACGCCAAGGATTTCGCCACTCGACCGGCGAGCCTGACCGATATTGCCAAGCAAGGCCCGAAGGGCACCATAAACGCCGGCCACAACCAACATGGCGAGCCCCCAGCCGACGGGCTGGAACCAGTAATCACGCGGCGCAAGCAGTACCGAATGAAAGGCCAGCAACAGGTAGATCACCGGCATCGCACGGTGCAGAAAACGCCACGGACGATAAGGAAAACGCTGCCACAGCGTAATCGCCAACAGAAACAGCAGAATGTAAAAACCCCATTCGCCAAAATCCTCAGCCAGATCTTGCAGACTGTCGATCAATCCACTGACATTTTCCTTCGGCAACCGACCAGCGCGACCGATTGTCGATTTGAGGATGTCGTCAGACATCTCGACCAGCCAGTGCACAATCGCGAAACAGCCCGCCAGAATGCCGGCCCATTTGTGTGTTCGATAGACACGATCCATGCCGCCGAGCGGTGTTTCCAGCCAGGCCGGGCGTGTCGCCAAGTACATCGCCAGTGACATCAAGCCAATCGACAGCAAACCGCTCAGGTACATCGCTTCCTGACGAGCAAGCCAGAGCGGGTGCGCGGGTGATGGCTGGGACTGAATCAAATCCCAGCCCCAGAGCAAGCCAAGCGGTAGAATCAACATCGCCAGCAAGGCATTCTTCGCGTCAAGGGCAGGTAGAAAACGGCGCTCACTCATCTTGGTAGTACCCCAATTCGGCGTCGGCGTGGCAAGCGGCACAGTTGGCCTTGCTGCGCACATCTTTTTTGCGCCATTCCCAATCTGCCACCTTGCGATGTTCGTGTACCCATTTCGGCAGTTCAGTGATGCGCTGCGGCGCGCTTGCCGGATCCACACCACGTAACAGTTTGGCGCCATGGCGCTGACCAGCAGCATCACCCGCATTGGCGACCAGATAGGCGGTGATTTTCTGGGCAATTTCCGGGTCGACCGCAGCATTGTCGCCAAAGTGATTATCCAACTCAGCCATCATGCGCTTCCACGACGAGGCCGGCAGCATTGACGCCGGGAAAGCCAGATGACAACTACCGCATTCTTCTTTGACGACCGGGTCGACAACCGGTGGATAGTAATGGCCACCGCCAGCCTGGGCGCGGCTGAAAATCAGCACAGAAAAAGCCAACGTTAGCAGGCCGAGGGCAACAGGTCGGGTCGGGATTTTCATGGTTTGTCCTCCTGAGAATTTCAACGGCTGCTGACGAAAGTCAGCCAGTCGCCCTTTTCCAGGGCAGTGCATTCGCGCCCAAGTACTTCCGTGCAATTACGTTTGAACCACTTCTCCACTTTTGCCGGATCGGCATAACGCGTCGGCGATACTGAAAGGGCTACCGGCTCAATGGGCTTGCCCGTTCGGGTCTTGCCTGCGGCCCGAGGATCGGCGCCATGGCAACTGGTACATGCCGGCGTATCTGGCTTGCCCAAGGCAAAATTGGTGACATACAGCTTTTCACCCCGAACCGCAGAAAA
>JAVEXE010000143.1:0-5787 GCA_034004105.1 Azonexus sp.
TCTGTTCAAACCGCCGTTGCTGTATTTCGATAGCTGTACGCTCAATGGCCGACAATGGATTAAGGATCCAGCCAAGGACCAGATGGGTCAACCATATTGCCAAAAGATAGGCAGCCAGCATCCAACCCGAAATTTCCAGAGCCGAACTCCACAAATACTGATAGGCATAAGTCGGTTGGGAAATGACGACCACCTTGCCCAGTTGCCGCCAGCCAGCGCTGATAAACGACTCACCTGGCGGCGCATGCAAAGTCACCGCCTGAGAAAACCATAATGGCACACCGTCAATCTTGGCGGGCAACTGGCGGTCAATTCTCAACGTACCGTCAGCAGAAAAAACAGCGATGCGCTGGAAATAGCCACGATCAAAAAGCGTCGCAATCTGCGTCTCTGCAAGTACATCATCCGAACTACCGAGAGACTGCGATAAGGGATGAACCAGGGAAGAAGCCGCATCCTGAGCGTGAGAACCCAATTGCTCTTCCAGATAGGCTCGCGTTCCAGAAATACCCAGAACAGCCATACCGATAAAAATCATCAGGCAAATCAGGGAAATGCCCAGGAATAACTGCCGGCGTAAAGTCATCGTTTAATCTTCCCAACCATCAAAGCCAGCATTTCTTTCAAATGCCCTGCTGGGCTAAAAAGTAGCCACCAAACTCTACTTGTCTCTTTTGCTGCCAACAGTCGGCAATGCTGGCTGGCCGGCCAAAGAAATAGCCTTGAGCAGCATCACACCCCATGGTTCGCAATAGTGAAAGCTGCTCTGCAGTCTCCACCCCTTCCGCAACCGCTCGAACACCCAAGCGCTGGGCGAAAGCTATCAGTGCTGCGGTCAACTCACGCATTTCCGGATTATCAACGATTTCACGGGTAAACGAACGGTCAATCTTGATCGAATACATGGGCAATTGACTCAACAAGGAGAAGCAACAGTAACCGACACCAAAATCGTCCAACGAAAACTGACAACCGGCCTCAGCCAGTCGCATGATGGTTTCCTTGGCCTGATCATTACCGGTAAGTGCAGACTCCGTACATTCAAAAGCAACACGTTCTGGAGCAATTGCTGCCTGACGAATGCAAGCCAGCAATCGATCTGCTGCGTCCGGCTCCCTCAACTGCCTGGCCGAGAGATCAATCACCAGACGGACGGCGACATCCATATGACGCAACTCTAGCAATGCCTGTGACAAAGCCCAGCCACCAAGCTCGGGCATGATACCGCTACTTTCTGCGACATCCAGAAATTTCCCTGCGTCCAGCAAACCCAAACTGGGATGCTCAAATCTTAGCAAAGCTTCGACAGACTCAACCTGACCACTTTGCAAAGACACCTCAGGCAAATAGTGCAAATGGAATCGACGATCTTTCAGTCCATGCCGCAAGGCCCCTTCCATTTCGCGTCGGCCAAAGTGAAACTCAACCTGAGAGCAACCCTGAAAAAGACGATAACATGCTCGCCCGGCGGACTTGGCAGCATAAAGCGCCAAATCTGCTGCTGCCAGCAACGAATCTGCATCATCTCCATCCTGAGGAAAAAGCGCAACGCCGACACTTGCACTCACCTCAACCGTGCAATCCGGCATTCGAACTGGCTGCGCAATTTCGCCCAGTAACTTCGTTGCAATCACTGCCGCTTCGTCGCCCTGATCAATGTGTTCGAGAATCAACACAAACTCATCACCACCACGACGACTGACGGTGTCACTCAACCGAAGCACCGAAAGCATTCGAGCCGCTACCGTCCGAATCACCTCGTCACCAGCAGCATGGCCCCAGGTATCGTTGATTGTTTTGAAGTGATCGATATCGACATACAGCAAGGCAAATTTTTGCTGGAAGCGCCTGGAGCGAGCCAAGGTACGCTGCAGGCGATCATTGAACAAGATACGGTTAGGCAAACCGGACAACGAATCAAGATGCGCCAGTTGCCGCATGTGGGCTTCTTCACGCTTACGCTCGGTAATATCTGACACCAAGCCTACATAGCGCCGAGGTTTATCCAGTTCATCGTCCACAGCTGCAATCGACAGCCATTGCTCATAAACACTGCCGTCCTTGCGCCGGTTACTAAGCTCCCCTGACCATCGGCCATGGGTCAGCAAGGTTTCCCACATGGATCGGTAGAAATCCGGACCATGCTTGCCTGAAGCAAGAATACTGGTTTTTTTGCCAACAATTTCGTCGGACCGATACCCTGTCAAACCGGAAAACGCTGGATTGACAGCAAGTATCGTTGCATGCTCATCGGTGATCATGATGCCCTCGTTAGCAACCTCAAAGACCATCCGGGCCATTTTCAAATCGAGGACTCGTTGTCGATCCCTGATACAACGGGTCATGACATCCTTGATTAGCAACGCATCAATGGGAATAGTAACGTGCGCATCAACACCAATATGAATGAGCTGATGCAACAAGTCAGCATCACCGTGCCGAGAAACGAGCAAAGTTACAGCATCTGGATCAACTTCTCGCAAGCGCTCAAGTAACGACAGAGACTTGTTGCAAGCCCAGTCAGTAACCAGCACCAGTAGATCCGGCTCAAGGCGATACCAGTCGCTCACCCCCGCCTCATCACCCGGAACAGTCATGACCTCCATTACCAGCGGCTGAATCAAAGCTGACAATTGATCCATCAAATCATGATCAACACCAGCAATCAAAACACGCGATTGACTCAAGGGCATGAACATTCCTGAATATCTACACAATAAGTGGTGAGCTGAAAATCAAGGGGCGCAAAGTCTGACTTCGCTCGCAAGTTGATACTCTACCGCATATGTCATACAAAAAACATACGACTAAAGTAATAAGACGCAAACTTGCCAGTATGGCGATACAATGCTCGCTTCATCAAGCACAATTGCGTAAATGCCCCATCCGAAAGCAGCCCTCAAATACCTGATCACCGGCGTGCTTCTGGCTTGTCTCATCACACCAGGATTGGCCAGCCTGGTATCTTTCTCCGACAACTTGCTGAAACATGTTTCCCGGGCTTTCTCACCCGATGCCCCGCAACGACTGATGATCTGGCAGACACTGATCAACCAGATGCGTCAAGCAGAGGCAGCAGGTGCCATACTGAAGGAACGCAACGCTGAGTCATTGACCTTAAGAAAAATCAATGCCTTTTTCAATCAGGTACCGTACTTCAATGACATCAAGCACTGGCGCCAGGAAGACTACTGGGCTACACCAGTCGAAATGCTTTCATCTTATGGCGGAGACTGTGAGGACTATTCGATTTCGAAATATCTATCGCTCAAGGAAATGGGAATTCCGGTCGAGCGATTACGCATTACTTATGTACGGGCCAAGGAACTGAACGAAGCACATATGGTGCTCGCTTACTATCCGACCCCCGATGCGGAACCTTGGATTATGGACAACCTGATCCCCGAGTTGCGACCAGCCTCCCAGCGCCCAGACCTGGAACCGGTCTACAGCTTTAACGACGACGATTTGTGGCTTGCCAGTGGTGTGGCCCGCAAAGGCGGAGCATCGAATGTCCGCCTTTGGCGTGAATTACAAGAGAAAATATTACGCGAACAACGGATGTGAAATAACAAGCAGAAAAAATCCTACCGCTCGATCCTACAAACCGTCCGGGTTGTTTATCTGCCAGCGCCAAGCGTCGTCACACATCGCCTCAATCCCACGGCATGCACGCCAGCCAAGTTTTGCTTCTGCGTATGCCGGATCGGCGAAACAAGTGGCAATATCACCCGAGCGACGAGCAACAACGTTATAAGGAACAGGACGACCACTTGCTTTTTCGAAGGCACGAACCATTTCCAGAACGCTGTATCCCCGGCCCGTTCCGAGATTCACGGTGATCAAACCCGGATCCTTGCTGAGTGCATCAAGCGCTGCCAGATGACCCAGTGCCAAATCCACGACATGAATATAGTCCCGAACACCAGTCCCATCCGGCGTCGGATAATCGTTGCCATAAACCGACAACTTCTCTCGTTTCCCTACGGCAACCTGACTCACGTAAGGCATTAGGTTGTTGGGAATCCCGTTTGGACTCTCGCCGATCAGTCCACTGACATGCGCGCCCACAGGATTGAAGTATCGCAAGATGGCAATTCGCCAACTAGGCTCTGCCCCACTCAAATCGCGCAAGATTTCCTCAATCATCAACTTGGTGCGACCGTAAGGATTGGTTGCACGCAACGGAAAGCTTTCCTGGATTGGAACCCTGTGTGGGTCACCGTAAACCGTTGCCGATGAACTGAAAACTAGCTGCTTGACACCATGCTCAGCCATTGCCTGAAACAGATTGACACTGCCCAGAACGTTATTCTCATAATAAGAGAGTGGTTGAGTGACAGATTCACCAACGGCTTTTAAACCCGCAAAATGGATAACTGACTCAATCTGGTGACTTGCCATGATCGAGTAAAGTGCAGTTCGATCGCGAATATCGGCTTTGATGAACTCAGGCCTACGGCCACAAATCTGTTCAATACGATCCAAGGCCTTAAGGCTGCTGTTACTCAGATTATCCAGTATCAGCACCGATTCACCCCGATTGAGTAACTCAACCACTGTGTGCGAACCGATATACCCCGTACCACCTGTAATCAAAATCATTGATGATCCCCAGAAAAACACCGAATTTGCAGTCGACCGCAATAAAGCAATGATTCCACCACTTTAGCAAATTTCCCATCAGCATGGAAAACGAAATCTTTGTCTTGCAAGGGTGAGGGTGGTCTGCTGGAGGAATTGGCGCGCCCGGAGGGACTCGAACCCCCGACCTGCCGCTTAGAAGGCGGCTGCTCTATCCAGTTGAGCTACGGACGCGAGGCAAAAGGGCCAAAACAAACCAGAAACTAGGGAATGGTCGGGGCGGTGGGATTCGAACTCACGACCCTCTGCTCCCAAAGCAGATGCGCTACCAGACTGCGCTACGCCCCGACTGAGAAAAAAATTATACCAGAGAAACTCAAAAATAAAACCAGCAATTCCGATTTCCGTGAATAATTTTTTCCAGTCACTCCATGCACCACACAGCAGCCCCTCAAAAACTTGCACCAGAAGCGTGTTTCTGATATTAAATCGCTTTTTTGCTTATTGGACGCACGCACAAATGGCTGACGACCTGCATCACAAACATTTCACGCCGTACGAACCGAAAGCTGGCGAAGAATACATGAGCGAAACTCAACTCGCCCATTTCCGCCAAATTCTGGAAAACGTCAAAAAAGAATTAAGCGAAGACATTGATCGCACGGTACACACCATGCAGGACGAAGCCACTGTTTTTGCTGACCCGAATGACCGGGCGAGCCAGGAAACGGATATGGCGATCGAACTTCGCAACCGGGACAGAGAAAGAAAATTGATCAAGAAAATTGATGAAACGCTGAACCGTATTACCGAAGGGGATTATGGTTATTGCGACAAGTGCGGCATTGAAATTGGCATCAAGCGCCTTGAAGCACGCCCGACAGCAACACTCTGTATTGATTGCAAGACACTGGACGAGCTCAAAGAAAAGCAGATGGCCAAGTAGAAACAAAAAAGGTGCCTGAAGGCACCTTTTTTCATTACATCAAGAAAAAATCACTGCTGTTGTTGCTGTTGAGCAGCAGCAGCCTCTTCTGCAACAACAGCCTTCATTGACAGCTTGACCCGGCCACGGTCGTCTGTCTCCAGAACCTTGACACGGACGACCTGCCCCTCTTTGACGTAGTCCTCAACTTTGTTGACCCGTTCCTGCGCAATCTGGGAAATATGCAACAACCCGTCTTTGCCCGGCAATACGGAAAC
>JAVEXE010000144.1:0-3688 GCA_034004105.1 Azonexus sp.
TTGTCACCAATGATCTTGCCCTGAATCCGCTCACGGGCGTACCAAAGGGCATGCTGGTAAGCACGCTCGGCAATGCCGACGCCTTCCAGACCAACGTTGACGCGAGCATGGTTCATCATCGTGAACATGTAGCCGACGCCCTTGTTTTCTTCGCCGATCAGATAGCCGACCGCGCCATCTTTTTCGCCATAGGACATCACCGCCGTCGGGCTGCCGTGAATCCCCATCTTGTGCTCGATCGAAGCGCAGATCAGATCGTTACGCTCACCCAGCGAGCCATCATCATTGACCAGGAATTTCGGCACCAGGAAGAGCGAAATGCCCTTCAGTCCCGGCGGCGCATCCGGCAAACGGGCCAGCACGAGGTGGATGATGTTTTCCGCGCAGTCGTTTTCACCCCAGGTGATGAAAATCTTGGTGCCGGTCACGCGATAGGTGCCGTCATCCATTTTCCTGGCCTTGGTGCTGATCGCTGCCAGATCGGAACCGGCAGCCGGCTCGGTCAGGTTCATTGTCCCGGACCAGACACCCTCAACCATTTTTGGCAGGTATTTCTGCTTCAGCTCATCGGAAGCATGGTGGGCAATCGCTTCAATCGCGCCGCCTGTCAGCATCGGGCACAAGGCAAAAGCCATGTTGGCCGATTTCCACATTTCATTGACCGCCATCGTCACCACAGCGGGCAGCCCTTGGCCGCCGAACTCGGGCGAGAAAGGCATTGCGTTCCAGCCGGTTTCACAGAATAGCTTGTACGCATCCTTGAAACCTGGCGCGGTTGTGACCACGCCATCTTTGCAGACAGAGCCGACGCTGTCGCCCTGACGGTTGATTGGATCAAGTACCCCGGTGGCAAACTTGGAGGCTTCATCAAGGATGGATTCGACCAGATCAACGGAACACTCTTCGTTGCCGGGCAGGGCGCAGATCTCATCCAGACCAGCGACTTCATTGAGAATGAACTGCATGTCACGCAGCGGGGCGATGTAAGTACTCATTCACAGCTTCCTTTCAGTTAGGCGACGCCTGCCGGACAGGCGCCTGGACTCCCGCTCCTTGGCGGGCCTGGCGACGACATAGGCTAAAAGGATGGCCGGACCTGTCGGCCCGGCCAATCTCCTCTCTTGACTTGCCGGAGTGCTGTTCCCCTTTTACGCAAGTCTTCTTTTTTGTAGCGCGCATCATGTCAGAACAGTCTTGCGCAACTATTGGCACAATGTAACGAATGATTGCAATCTCAACCAGCCCCCCGGGCCTGCTCTAAAATCCCGCGATGCCCACACCAACCCCCGTCGCCTCACCCAGCGTCTGCCAGGAAATCCTCCAGGCAGGTCTGGACCTGCTTGACCAAGGCATCAGTGTCTTTGATCGGGAATTGCGCCTGGTTGCCTGGAACCGTCCCTTTCTGGAACTGCTCGAATTCCCTGACGCACTGGCGCAAGTCGGAACGCCGTTTGCCGAGTTCCTGCGCTTCAACGTCGCGCGAGGCGAATACGGCCCCGGCGACCCGGAAGCACAGATTGCCGAGCGTCTGGCCGAAGCACGCGGTTTTCAGGCGCACCAACGCGAACGACGCCGACCCAATGGCAAGCTGATCCTGTTGCGTGGCGAACCGCTGCCGAATGGAGGTTTTGTTACCCTCTACAGCGACATCACCGAACAGCGCTACCTAGAACACCTGAGCGAACACCAGAACCTGCAACTCGACGAACGCGTCCGTCGCCGCACGGCGCAACTGGAGAACGCCAACGCCAAATTGCGCCAGGCCAATGCCGAAAAGGAACACATTGCAGCGGCCTTGGGCCGTAGCGAGGCTCGCCTGCGGCTGATCAACGACACCATCCCGATTCTGATTGGCTACGTCGACCGCAACGAAATCTACCAATACGCCAACAAGGGTTACTCCGACTGGTACGGGCTCCCCGAGGGCAGCGTTACCGGTCGTGCCGTCATTGACGTGATTGGTCCCTATGTCTACGAGCAAGTTGTTGACTCAGTGCGCAAGGCACTCGCTGGCCAGCAGGTCAGTTACGAATACCAGATGTACCGCCAGGGTGAGCCCGTTTTTGCCCGCAGCACCCTGGTGCCGGAAATTGGCAGCGACGGGCAGGCGCTGGGGTTTTTTGTCTTTTCCTACGAAGTCACCGAACAGAAACGGATGCAGGCCGCCTTGATCCAGGCCCAAAAAATGGAGGCCATCGGGCAGTTGACCGGCGGATTGGCGCACGACTTCAACAACCTGCTCACGGTCATTATCGGCAACCTCGCAGCCCTACAGGATCAACGCCCCAACGATCCAATGATCAGCGACTTCGTCAGCCCTGCCCTGCAGTCTGCGCGGCGCGGCGCCGAACTGATCAAGCGCCTGCTCACCTTCTCTCGCCAGCAACCGCTTGAGCCTCAGGCGGTCGACATCCGCAAATTGATTACCGACCTGATGCGCTTGATACGGCGCAGCTTGCCCGACACGATTGCGGTCAACCCTCAATTTGACGGAAATTTGCTTTACGCCCGCGTCGACCCCGCGCAACTGGAAAGTGCCCTGCTCAATTTCGCCCTCAACGCCCGCGATGCCATGCCGGACGGTGGCACTTTGCAAATTGCCGCAACCCCTGTCGAACTGGATCAAGACACCAACAGCTACGAGCTCCCTGCCGGTGACTATATCCGCATCGTGGTGAGCGATACCGGCTGCGGCATGGACGCTCACACACTTGCCCGCGCCTGCGAACCGTTTTTCACGACCAAGCGCCTCGGCCTGGGTAGCGGATTGGGGCTGGCAATGGCCAGCGGTTTCATTCGTCAGTCCGGCGGCTGCATGCAACTCAACAGCGCCCCCGGCCAGGGCACACAGGTCGAACTCCTACTGCCAAGCACCCCACCACCAAGCATTTTTGAAACCGAAGAGGCCGCCGAAACCGCCGGCATCGGCGGAGAACTGGTCCTGCTGGTCGAAGACGAACCCAGTGTTCGACAGGTCGTTCGTCAGCAATTGATGGATCTGGGCCATCCGGTTATTGAAGCCGAGAATGCTGATCAGGCCTTGAGCATGGTTCAGCAAATTCCGGACATTGCCATCGTCGTCAGCGACATCCTGATGCCAGGCTCGCTGAACGGCAAACAACTGGCCCAGCACATTCAACAAGCCCACCCGCACATGCAGATTGTCCTGATGAGCGGCTACAACGAAGAACAATCCGGCAACAGCGCCCTGCCCATTCTGGCCAAACCTTTCGTCCGTCAGGAACTGGCCAGGGCGCTACGACATTACGACAGAAGCAAGCCGGTGCAGGAGAACAGGAACGCAAATGAAGGACAAGGATAACGGCAAGCTGATTGCCATCGTCGAAGATGACCCGGATGTCGCCCGGATCATCGAACAGGTGCTGGCTGATTTTGGCTATCGCACCGTCTGGTGTCGCAGCGGTGGCGACATGCTCCGCCGCCTGCGCTCGCTCGATCCGGCACTGTGCATCATTGATCTGGGACTACCGGACATGGACGGCATTGAAGCCATGCAGCGCGTGCGTGTGCAATCGCCCTGCGGCATCATGATTCTGACCGGCCGCGCCCACGTCAGCGACCGGGTCATGGGCCTGGAGATGGGCGCCGACGACTACATGCTCAAACCCTTCGAGCCGCGTGAACTGGTGGCCCGCGTACGCAGCATCCTGCGCCGCCGCGAAGCCGC
>JAVEXE010000144.1:3788-5737 GCA_034004105.1 Azonexus sp.
ACTTCGCCGGTAATCGCCGCCATGCCATGACCGCGACCATCCGTGCCGGTGATATGACCACGACGCCCTGACAGATCACCCGTCAGATCACCAATGGCATTTTCCGGCACAACGATCTCGATCTGCACAATCGGCTCAAGCACAATCGGCTTCGCCTGACGGATAGCATCAATCACCGCCTTGCGACCGGCGATGGTAAA
Source organism: Azonexus sp. (assembly GCA_034004105.1). Taxonomy (GTDB): domain Bacteria; phylum Pseudomonadota; class Gammaproteobacteria; order Burkholderiales; family Rhodocyclaceae; genus Azonexus. Next base: position 3,989 of record JAVEXE010000144.1, read on the forward strand.
TGCCACTTCCTTGCCGTCGACCGCATGCGTTTTGCCGTCATAGACGGTAACTTTCAGGTCCTCCACCGGATAACCGGCGACAACCCCACCCTCCAGGGCCTGACGCACGCCTTTTTCCACCGCCGGCATGAAAACACCAGGAATCACGCCGCCTTTGACCGCGTCGACAAACTCGAAGCCGGCACCGCGCTCCCTCGGTTCAATGCGCAGATGCACTTCGCCAAACTGCCCCGCCCCGCCAGATTGCTTCTTGTGCCGATACATGGCTTCGGCGGGTGCGGTGATGGTTTCGCGGTAAGGAATGCGCGGCGGCTTGGTATCGACCTCCAGTTTGTACTGGTTGGCCATACGCCCAAGTTTGGCCTTGAGGTGGATATCGCCCAGACCACGGATCACTGTCTCGTTGCTACTCGGATGACGCTCGACAACAAAAGTCGGGTCTTCTGCGGACAACTTGCCCAAAATCTCAAACAAGCGTTGTTCATCACCCTTCTTGCGCGTCTCGACCGCCAGACCAGCCATAGGCAGCGGAAATTCCAGCGGCACAAGATGAATATGATCTTCATCGTGCGAATCGTGCAGCACGCTATCGAATTCAATGTCTTCGACCTTCGCCACCGCACCGATTTCACCCGGCAGCAGCGCCTCGACTTCGACGCTATCCTTGCCCTGCAAACGGAACAAATGCGCCACCTTGAATGGCCGCTTGCCATCGCCGACAAAGAGTTGCATATCCTTCTTCACCGTTCCCTGATGTACCCGGAAAACGCTGATCTTGCCCATGTAAGGATCGGAAACGATCTTGAAGACATGCGCCAGCACATGCTTGTCGGCGTCAGGCTCGGCCGCAAAAGGTGCCTTTTCGCCATCGGGCTCACCACGATAGAACATGGGCGGATTCCCCTCCGCCGGGTTCGGTGCCAAGCTCGCCAGCACATGCAGCAACTGGGGAATACCCGCGCCGGTCTTGGCCGACGCAAACAGGATCGGGATCAAATGTCCCTCACGCAAAGCCTTCTCAAAAGGCGCGTGCAGATCCGCCGTTGCCGGGTCGGCACCATCCTCCAGATACTGCGCCAGCAGGTCTTCATCCTCTTCCACAATCTGATCGATCAAGGCGCGATGTGCCGCCGCCACCGACTCGAAATCCGCATCCCCGGCGTCGTGCTCCAGCACTTCAACCACATCCACCCCACCGTGTGCCGGCAGATCCAGCACCATGCAGGCCTTACCAAAACGCTCCCGAATATCCGCCACCAAGCCCGGCAGATCGATATTTTCGGCGTCGATCTTGTTGATCACGATCATCCGGCACAGGTTGCGCTTCGCCGCCAGCCGCATCATCCGCTCGGTCATCACTTCCACACCGGCCTGCGCATTGACCACGATCAGGGCCGTATCTACTCCAGCCAGCGCCGCCTGAGCCTGCCCGGCAAAATCGGGGTAGCCCGGCGTGTCGACCGCATGAATTCGCACCCCCTCATATTCAAAGCCAAACACCGCCGAATACAGGGAATGACCCGATTCCTTTTCCTGCGGATCGAAATCGCAAACCGTATTCCCACGGTCAACACTGCCCTTGGCCGGAATTTGCCCCGCTGCATGCAGCAAAGCTTCCGCCAGACTGGTCTTGCCGGCAGCACCGTGGCCGACGAGGGCAATGCTGCGTAAGGACTCGATCGCGGACTTGCTCATAATGCGCTCCCTGTTTTGTTTGATGTTGAGAAACAGGGGAAGACTCTATGCCTG
>JAVEXE010000145.1:0-5724 GCA_034004105.1 Azonexus sp.
AGAAGGAGGGGCAAGCCGGCCTGCCACCACCCCCTGCCGCCAGCACGAAAAAGCCTGGCGAAGTGGAAAAAACCAAGGAAAGCAAAACACCGCTTTTCCTGCAGGCAGGCTCGTTCTCTTCGGCCGCCGATGCCGACAACCAGAAAGCCAAATTGGCCTTCATGGGCGTTGAATCCACCGTGCAGCAGATCATGATTGAGGACAAGACCTTGTATCGGGTCCGTATCGGACCCTATTTCAACCTTGAAACATTGAACAAAGTCCGTTCCGAACTTGCCAAATCCGGGATTGAAGCCCAGTTATCCAAATAAATTAGGAGTCACGCATGGAGTCTGCCCGCCGCCGTTTTCTTTCTTCTGCCCTGGCCCTTGGTGCCACGATGAGCGTTTTTGCGCCGCTGTTTGCGCAGACTGCCGGACGCGAATTCAACCCGATCAACCCCATCCAGCCTACCGACGACCCGAGCAAGGTCGAAGTGGTTGAATTCTTTAGCTACGGCTGTCCGCATTGCGCCGACTTCAACCCCTTACTCAACCTCTGGGCGGCCAAACTGCCTGCCGATGTCGTGCTGAAAAAAGTGCCCGTCAGCTTCGGTCGCGCCGCCTGGGCCAATGCGGCCAAGCTCTATTACGCGCTGGAAGTCACCGGCGACCTCAAGCGCCTGGAAGGCGATGTGTTCAAGGCCATTCATCAGGAACGCACCAATCTCTTTGATGAAAAGACCATCAACACCTGGGTCGCTGCCCGCGGCGTAGACGGCAAGAAATTCAGCGAAGCATTTGGCTCCTTCGGCGTCATGAGCAAGCTGCGCCGGGGTGACCAGATGGCCCAGGCCTTCAAGATCGAGGGCGTTCCGGCGCTGGCCGTGGATGGCAAGTTTCTCATTGCCGCCATGGGTTTTGAGCAACAACTGGCCACTGCCGACAAGCTGATCGCCCGCGCACGCAGCGAAAAGTCCGGCAAGAAATAAGCAAACGACAAAACGAACGACAAGAATTGAACCGCAAGGTCTTCATCACAGGCGCCTCGTCCGGTATCGGCGAGGCGCTGGCCGTTTACTACGCACAACAGGGCGCTCAACTCGGCCTGGTGGGTAGACGCGCTGAACAGCTGGCCGAACTCAATGAACGGCTTGGCGGCCAGCATGCTTGTTACGCCCTGGATGTCAGTGATGCGGAAGCCTTGCACGATGCCGCACAGGATTTCATCAAACGCTTTGGCCCACCCGATATCGTGATCGCCAATGCCGGCGTATCGGCTGGCACCCTGACCGAACACGAAGAAGACCTGGCAGTATTTCGCCGGATCATGGATATCAACGTCTTTGGCATGGCCGCTACTTTTTCGCCCTTCATTCCGGCGATGAAAGCCGCTGGCGGCCAGCGTCGCTTGTGCGGCATCGCCTCGGTAGCCGGGATTCGTGGCCTGCCCGGTGCCGAAGCCTATTCAGCCTCAAAAGCCGCCGCCATCGCCTACCTGGAGAGCCTGCGCCTGGAATTACGCCCTGCCGGCATCCCGGTCGTCACCATCGCCCCCGGCTACATCGAAACCCCGATGACTGCGGTCAACCCCTATCCGATGCCCTTTTTGCTGCCCGCCGCCGAAGCCGCCAAACGCTTCGCCGCTGCCATTGACGCCGGCACCAGCTACACCGTCATTCCATGGCAAATGGGCTGGGTCGCCAAGCTTCTGCGCCTGATGCCCAACTGGCTTTACGACCGACTCTTCACCAACGCCCCGCGCAAACCACGCGGCTTGCTAAAATAGCCCGATGCTCGAACTCAAGATCAATGGCGAAAATCGCCAATTCCCTGCCCCGCTCACGGTTGCCGCCCTCATCGACGTGCTTGGTTACACCGGCAAACGCATCGCCATTGAGCGCAATGGCGAAATTGTTCCCAAGAGCCAGCATACGCAGACCACGCTGGTCAGCGGTGATCAACTGGAAATCGTCGTCGCCGTCGGTGGCGGCTAATCTTTTCTCAATACGCCCTTTTTACGGTAACCGACCATGCATCAACTGACCCTCGCTGGTAAGACCTATCGTTCCCGCCTGCTCGTCGGCACGGGCAAGTACAAGGATTTTGCCCAGACACGCGCCGCCATTGACGCTTCCGGCGCAGAAATCGTCACCGTTGCCATCCGCCGCACCAATATCGGCCAGGATGCCAGCCAGCCCAACCTGCTTGACGCCATTCCGCCTTCGCAATTCACCATCCTGCCCAACACGGCGGGCTGCTACACCGCCGACGATGCCGTTCGCACCCTGCGCCTGGCGCGCGAACTGCTCGACGGCCATCCACTGTGCAAACTGGAAGTTCTCGGCGACCCGAAAAGCCTCTTCCCGAACATGCCGGAAACCCTCAAAGCCGCCGAGACACTGGTCAAGGAAGGTTTTGAGGTCATGGTTTACTGCTCTGACGACCCGATTCAAGCCAAGATGCTGGAAGAAATCGGCTGCATCGCGGTCATGCCGCTGGCCTCGCTGATCGGCTCCGGCATGGGCATCTTGAATCCCTGGAACCTGCGCCTGATCATCGACAACGCCAAGGTGCCCATCATTGTCGATGCCGGTGTCGGCACCGCCTCCGACGCCACCATCGCCATGGAACTCGGTTGCGATGGCGTGCTGATGAACACCGCCATTGCCCACGCCAACGATCCTGTACTCATGGCCTCCGCCATGAAGAAGGGCATTGAAGCCGGACGCGAAGCTTTCCTGGCAGGCCGCATGCCGCGCAAATTCTATTCGGCTGACCCGTCATCACCAACCTCCGGGCTGATCGGCTCATGAGTACGGACATCCTGATGGATAGCACCCATGAGGGCGGTGAAGGCACGCACGGCCATATCAAGAGTTATGTGCGCCGCGCTGGCCGGATGTCGGAAGCGCAGCACCGCTATCTCGACGAAATGATGCCGAAAATCGGCATCCCCTATCAGCCCGAAAACATTGATCTTGCTGCGGTCTACGGTCGTAATGCCCCAAAAATCCTCGAAATCGGCTGCGGCATGGGCGAAACCACGGCAAGAATCGCCGAGGCCCATCCAGAAAACGACTATTTCGGGCTGGAAGTGCATATTCCCGGCGTCGGCGCCCTGTGCAAGCTGATTGCCGAAAAACAGCTCAGTAACCTGCGTATCGGCAACCACGATGCGGTCGAAGTCGTACGCGACATGCTGCCAGAAGCCTCCCTCGACGGCATCCACATCTTTTTCCCCGATCCCTGGCACAAGACACGACACAAGAAACGCCGGCTGATTCAACCGCCCTTTGTCGCCCTGCTGGCCTCAAGGCTCAAACCGGGAGGCTATCTCCACTGCGCGACCGACTGGGAAAACTACGCCCTGCAGATGCTAGACGTGCTGGGTCGTGAACCCAGTCTGGAAAATAGCGTAGACAACCCGTCGACCGCAGCACTCGCCGCTGCGCTCGACGCCGATTCCGCCCAAGGCCTCGCCGGTTTTGCCCCGCGCCCGGATTACCGGCCACTGACCAAATTCGAGAACCGCGGCCTGCGCCTGGGCCACGGGGTCTGGGACCTTGTATTCAGGAAACGCTGACATGTGGTTCAAGAACCTGCAGATTTACCGCCTGCCAACGCCTTGGGCAATTGACCTCGCCCAACTCGACGAGCAACTGGCGCGGGGAGAATTCACCCGTTGCCCATCCAACCAACCGATGAGCCGCGGCTGGGTCTCGCCGCGCAAGGACGGCGCACGCATTTATTCGGGTAACCGGCAATGGTTGCTGGCCTTGGCCGTCGAACAACGTCTGCTGCCCGCCGCTGTGATCAAAGAGACGGCACAGGAACGGGCCGAGCAAATCACCAACCAGCAAGGCTACGCCCCCGGTCGCAAGCAGATGAAGGAAATCAAGGAACGCGTCACCGAAGAACTGATGCCCCGCGCCTTCACGAGAAAGCGCAAGACATTCGTCTGGATTGACCCGCAGAACGGCTGGTTCGTGATTGATGCCGGTAGCCCGGCCAAAGCGGAAGAAGTGATCGAGCATCTGCGCGACTGCCTAGATCATTTCCCGCTCAAACCCCTGCACACCCAACGCTCCCCGCAATCCGCCATGGCCGACTGGCTGGCCGCCGGCGAAGCCCCGGCCGGTTTTACGGTCGACCGCGATTGCGAGCTGAAATCGGTTGCGGATGAAAAGGCAGCGGTACGCTACGTCCGCCACCCGCTCGAAGGCGACGGCATCGGGGAACAAATCCAGGCCCACCTCGCCGCCGGTAAGTTACCGACGCGCCTGGCCTTGACTTGGGACGAGCGCATTTCCTTCGTGCTCACCGAAAAACTGGAAATCAAACGCCTCACCTTCCTCGACATCCTGAAAGAAGAAGCCGAGAAAAGCGCCGAACACGCCGACGAACAATTCGACGCCGACTTCGCCCTGATGACCGGCGAACTACAACGCTTCATTCCGCAATTGATTGAGGTGCTGGGGGGTGAGCAAGTTGCAGAAAGCAGCACGGGTGATACGCCGCCGTGGATGGAATAATCAATGCTTTTTCGCGATCGTCATTGAACTAACGCCAAAACATCGCAGCAAAGGTATCTTTTCCAACAACAGGGAAAGATGACGAAGGGGGGTGCTAAGGCGCTGGAGTAGCGTCGGCGCATAGCCCCCTTTGTTTTCAAAGGTCTGCCAAGCATAAGCACGATAAGTGATCTCGTACCCTGTCGAACGCAGCAACGACCTCACTTCCCAAGGCCAGTAATTCCGGGCATAAAACCGAAGAAACCGATTGGCGAGGGCGAGTGGAATCCACGGGATGAAGGGGGTCAGGTGTGAAACCTCGCGACGCCATGCGCGAAGCTGGCAACTGTGGGTTTCGAACGGATAGAAACGATTCGGCGCAAACACAACGAGTAATCCGCCTGGTTTCAGTACCCTTCGAATTTCAGTCAGCGCCTTTTTTTCATCGGGCACATGATCAATGACCTCGTTCATGAAAACGAGATCAAAAGCCTCGTCGGGAAACGGCATATCATCAATATTACCGACCTGGATTCTTGATGGATCGCCTCCGGTCGCCAGGTATTTCTCAACCTTTTCCGGGAGATATTCGATTCCATGAACATCGGCACCACGACGGATAAACTCGGGAAAATAACCACCTGCACCACAGCCACAGTCGAGAACTCTCAAACCAGGCAGCGTGATGACCCGCTCGACAAGATCCAAACGATGAATCACATTTATTTTGGAGGCAGTGTCCGCCCCTCCAGGAAAGATGTCGCGGTACATTTCCACCTCCTGAACCGTCTGAGCAACATAGTGGCGGATGCTTGGCAAGCCCCAGCCACTACGATCATGATTAAATTACCACGCCTATCCGCTTGAGTTGCAATGAAACCCTCCAAGAACTCGTATCCAGATATCCACCAATGCCCCTGCGGCAGCAGCCAACCCTACGCACAATGTTGCGGTCCACTGCATTCTGGTGCCCAAAACGCGTCGACCGCAGAAGCGCTGATGCGTTCGCGCTATTCAGCCTACGTACTCAAGCTGGAGGACTATCTGCTGGCGACATGGCACACATCAACTCGCCCAAGCGAACTCCATCTGGCCGCCGATGACAGCAAATGGCTAGGGCTGGATATCCGCGCGCACCAGCAGCAAGATGCAACGCATGCCACGGTTGAGTTTGTCGCCCGCTACCGGATTGCTGGACGAGGGCATCGCTTGCACGAGTTGAGCCGGTTCGT
>JAVEXE010000146.1:0-5722 GCA_034004105.1 Azonexus sp.
CGATGTGATCAGAAAGGCGGTGTGACATGGATGACTTTGATCTTGAGAAGGTAGCCAAGGCGATTGAGGCAGATGCTGGCGAGGCTTTACCGGAAATTCGCCAGGCGCTGAGCGAAGCACAAGCTAACAGCGGGCGGGTGAGTACGCCCGAGCAGATCATGGTGCGTTCTGCCCGGCGTGCCACCGGATTGACACAGCCGGAATTTGCGGCTCGAATCAACACGCCGGTTGCCACCTTGCGCGATTGGGAGCAAGGTCGCTTTGTGCCGCCAGGCAGTGCTTTGTGCTTGATGCGCATCATTGCCGCGCACCCGGAATTGACGCGGGAGTTGATAGCGGCGTAGGAGCGGGGCAGGCTCATCGATTTTCTGCACTACCTGCGATCACTCATGACAAAATCACGCCTTTCCCGCAAAGCGTGCTTTTGACATGAGCCCAGAAGACTTCATCACCCGCTGGCAGCAGGCCAGTGGTTCCGAACTTGCCAATGCGCAAAGTTTTGTTCGTGAACTCGCAGAACTGCTGGGTGAGGCGCTGCCCAATCCGGCGCGTGAGGACACGCGGGATAACGATTACGTGTTTGAGCGCCGGGTGATTTTTCGCCAGGGCGACGAAAAATCCCTGTCCTTCCGCGAGCCAGAACCAGCCCCAGCAGGCTAGGAAGCCGATGATGTACCAGAAAAGGGCGTGATCTTCGAGGGTTTCCAGGGCGTAGTCGAAAAGGCCCATTTCCGGTGTTTTAGTCCATTCGGTAGGGGTTGAGGTGGGCATGGCGTTCTCCTTTCGAGAGCATCGTAGTCCGCTTGATGGCTCAAAAAATGAGCCTTTCCGCGACCTTAGCCATCTTCTGCGTAGCGCTCGGCCAACACCCGGATTTCAGAAGCGATGGACTGGCGCAGGGCGGGCGGTCCTTCCACGTCGACATGCCGCCCGTGCCGCAGGATGTCCATGAGCAACTCACGCTCGTCGGCATAGGGCAGGCTCAAGCGCAAGGAACCATCTGGCAGGATTTCCGAGCGTTGATGGCGGTGCCATTGCTCTGACTGTACCCAACGGGTGCGTTCCGGCGAAAAACGCAGGACCGCCCAGGCCTTGGGGCGTCCAGAGAAGATTCCGTAAGCGGCAGCGTAGTGCTGGTCGAGTGTGTCGGGGGCGATATCGTCGGCGCGCTCCCGGAGAATCCTGACGCGGGTGATGGCGTCCACCGAGAAACTGCGCAGCGCCTGCCGCAGATGGCACCAGGCATCCAGATACCAGTTGTCTCGATAGTGGATGAGGCGCTGCGGCGAGATCTGGCGTTGGCTGGTTTCGTTGCGTCCACGGTGCCAGGCGGTAATTTCCAGACGTTTGCGCTCTAGGAGCGCACTCATCATGTCCGTGAAAAATCGGGGCTCGACGGTGCGTTTCCCCATGCTCAGCAGGCGAACCCGCTCGGTAATGTCACGCGCCGAGTGGCCTGATGCTTCTAGCAAAGCGTTCAGACGGGATTGCAGCGGTGCGATATGGGCCGCTAGGATGCCCGGTTCGATCTCGCTCAACAATTTTTGTGCAGCAAGCAGAGCGTAAAGTTCGCCGCTAGAAAACCATAGGCCTGGCAAAGCATACGCCGGGCCGGGGTTGCCCGTTGTCGCAAAACGGTAGCCGCCTGCTTCCCGGTCCCAGAGGATCGGGGCGTGCAAACGGTCTCGCAGATATTCCATATCACGCTTGAAGGTGGCCCGAGAAACACTGAGTGTCTCAAGGAAATCGGCAATGGGGACGACCCGCCGTTCGTTCAGCATCTGGTCAATTTTGTAAAAACGCTCGGTGCGGTTCATGGCTTTCCCTGATGTGTCTGCCGAAATGGGGGGGCTCGTATTTTGAGCCATTGAGCCCGGAAAATGGAATACACCCGTGTGTGGTGGCTTGTTTGCCGGCACCGGAATATTTCGGGAGTGAACAATGTCTCGTGTGACTTGGTCGGAACGCTTGTGGTTGCCTGGTAGCTGTTTTCTGGGAGCGAGGGAGCACGAGCGGCTGGGGGCGTGGCCCCGTCTCTGGTTGTTGCTGAGCGATGGCCGGGTGCTGGTTTTTGCGCTTTATCGTGGAGCCCCCAATGACCGGCATCTGGATGCTTTGACGACAGCCATCGCCGATGATCTGCGGGGAGATTTGCTGGACATCCCGGTAGATGCGCCGAACCCCGCCAGTTTTTTTGTGCTGCACGGAGCACCCGCCTCACCGATGCTCTGCGTGGCACCCGATAATCCCCACTTGGCGGAGGCCATGCTGTTTCATGCGGCACTCGACGCGCCGGTGCTGGCGGCGTTGCAGCGGATGGTGGGGGAATTCACCTTCTGGGCCAGCAGCCGTAATTATAACCGCCTGGCGGCGCATGCACAGCGTGAGCGGCGCCTGCAGGCATTGCAACGCTTTCCTCTGCTGGTGGCGCCGATTCTGCTCACCCACCAGCGCTGGTTCAATGTGGATGAAGCAAAGCGTTATCGCTGGCGGGCGCACGACCCAGTCGTGGTCGCGGCCATTGAGCAGGGCCGCGATTTGGTGGGTGCCCTGGCCGACTATTACGGGATTTCACGTGGTCTGGTGCGTTCGTCCTTCTGTGCGCACCCCTGGGTTGGGCATTGCGGGCTATCGCTGGGTGAATTTCTCAAATTCCTCGATGCCATGCCGGCCAATCGCCGCCCTGCCTCAGGGGAAGAGGTCAAGGCGTTTGCCGAGCATTTGCCGGCGCTCTGGGGGCTCTTTGAACCGCAGACGACGCTGGCTGCGGCTGCCTTTCGGTCGGGCTATAGCGAACTCTGGTGTTCCCTTCGGCGGCGATTTACACCACTCAACGCTAGCCTGATGGATGCCACCGATTTCCTGAATGCACTCTTGCGCTGGTTGCGGGCGACCCATCGGATTGTCATGGATCGAGGGGAGTTGGCTGATCTCTGGGTCAGGGCGCGTGGTCTTCGGTCTTTGCTTGAGGCCTCACGCCGATGGCATCATCGCTTGCCTCCTCGACGGGATAAGCGTGACACCCGCTTGCCAGACATGGTGCCGAAGGTTCTCGGAAGCTGGCGCACTTCTGATGGCACCGTACGGATCATGGAATGCGAAACGTATTCAGCGCTCGCAGACGAGGGAGAAAGCATGCACCATTGCATAGCGGATTATTGGTCTTACTGCGCCATGTACGGCGCTCGGGTGTTTTCCTTACGCCAAGGTCAGAGGAGGGGTGACAATCCCCTGGCGCTTGATGGGGTGAAGACAGCGTCTTCAGAAGCCTTGGAGCGGGCGACGGCCTTTTATGAATTGAAGACCGGGCGTTATGTTCTGTCGCAGTTACGCGGTCCGCGCAATGTGGAGGTGAGTGAGACGATGCAGCAGGCAGCAAAGGGGCTGGCCGAAGCGCTGAATGCCGATGCCTTGCTCGAACGTCGGCGGGTGGCAGAACAGGAAGCTGAGATCGTCCGGTGCCAGCCTGCAGGTAAATCGTTGCCACCAGTGCTTGATCCGGGGAGTATCGCCACCGTGACGACCCTGCTCGCTCAACTTCGTGCGGATTGACTGGCGGGACGAGAAAATCGGCTACGTGTCAAGAGTCAATAGCGCGGCCTGTGCAATAATCTGAACATGTCTAATTTTCCGCACAGGAACGACTATGCGCGCTATCACCTACACCGAAGCCCGGAACAATCTGGCGGCTGAACTCGACCGCGTTGCCAACGATTACGACGTCACCATTATCACCCGGCAGAAGGCCGAAGCCGGCGTGCTGATGTCGCTCAAGGAATACGAGTCGCTGATGGAAACCGCCCATCTGCTACGCAGCCCGAAGAATGCGATGCGCTTGATGAAGGCGATTGAGGATATTGAGGCGCGGCGAAATATCGTTCGTCGGGAGTTGATCGAGGAATGATCATCGCCTTTCACCCGCAAGCCTGGGACGACTACCTCTACTGGCAGCAAACCGACAAGGCCATACTGCGGCGGATCAATACGCTGATTCGCGACATCCAGCGTGATCCCTTTGCCGGGATCGGCAAGCCGGAGCCGTTGAAATTCAATTTCAGCGGCTATTGGTCACGCCGTATCGATGATGAACATCGGATCGTTTACAAAGTGGATGACGACGAAATCATCCTCGCCCAGTTGCGCGGGCATTACGACTGAGCGATTGGGGGGCTGAACGCTTTTTCCGGTTTTTTTACGGTCGACCGTGAAATTCCATGAATAAACCACCGGGTTGGCCCACCACCCTCCCCGACCAAATGGCCCTGCTCGCCAGTTTGCTCAATACTGGGATGAGATCGACGAATATCTATCCGTGCCCGCGTTGTTGCGAGGCACTGGTGACCTCACTATGGCCCGTAAATTGGCGGCGTAGTCGCTGACCATAGTATCGATGACGAGGAAATCATTCTGGCACAGTTACTACGTGCTCACTGCAACTGAGCAACAGGTGGCTTGATGGGGACGAAAACGCACAAAACCATTTGCCTGGAATGCCGACAGCGCACAGGGGTCGACATACTTTATGGAATGCCGACTTGCGAGGTGGCAGAGATGGCAGAACGCGGTGAAGTTGTACTGGGTGGCTGCTGCATCGATCTCAACGCACCAGAACGCCAATGTCTGGCTTGTGGGTGCCAATGGCGAATCCGTCGCCGATTACCTCGGTCTTTTCAGGAATAGGGGCCCCTTGGGTTTGGTAGGGCGAGAAAAGCGGCTATGTGCCAAGGGTCAGTAGCGCAGCCCGTGGAGCTGGATCCAGACAGCATCCGCAGCATGACGGAAATCCTCAAGCTGCCACCTGCGCCATAACACGGCCCTGCAGATTACGTCAGGCATCGTGATCGTGATGACAGTCGTCACCACCGAAAAACATGCTGAGCAGTATTCCCCAACCCAGGAAGTGCCAGAACCCAAGTGATGTTGATTTGTCAGCCGGAGAGGAGGGTTCGTCTGCAATCTCAAAACATCGCCCCCGCTTCCTGTCGCGAGGAGGATCTGCAAAGTCAGCAGTAAGACTCAGCACCAAGGCGACATATCTTTCGTCATAAGGGGACATACGAGACTGCCAATCGGGCAATTCGGTAAACGAGTCAGGAAGCTCGGTCCGACACGACAAAGTAATGTGATATTTCCCCCATGCATCACGCTCAAGGGAATCACCGGTTCGACCTTGCTCCAAGTTGACCAATGCTTGGAGTAAATCAGAAAGAAAATGGGTATAAGTCACCAGTGTGTCGCGTGACAGATCCGCAAGCGCCAGAAGTTGTCGTTCATTTTGCTGCGCAAAGTTCAGACACACCCAATAAACCGACAGCAAACGATCCAGAGCATTGTTTGTCGCATTGGTGTACTGCGCTGTCACCGTATCGTTTACGGCAACAGCGTCAGACAGCAGGGGGGTACAAGCATCCAGCGCAGCAGCGACTGCGTCATCCGCTTCTCGCAAGGCCTGAAAACTTGCTTCGGCGTCACTCGGCAAGTAGCGACCACCGGCACCCACCAGAGGTTGCGTCAATGCCAGATGTGCCCGGGCAAGAGCCGGACGTAACGCTGAAATCACGAGAAGCATGTGCCTGGGAAGCATCTCTTACCCGTTATACAAACTCTTTAGGGAAACGCTGATTAAATTGTCATCTCCGCGTAGGCGGAGATCCAGTGCTTTGATTTATCAGCGTCTCCTTAGACAACGGCGCAGCCCCTCCAGCCTGACAGCGCCGCGCCC
>JAVEXE010000147.1:0-5715 GCA_034004105.1 Azonexus sp.
GACCGTGAAACAGCAACGCGCCAATGATAGTGAGCATCTCGCTCGCGAAAGTAGGTCACCGCCAGGCTCCAATCAAAAAAGCCCTAGCTACTCAACAAGCTAGGGCTTTTTTACGTCTACAAATCCCACAAAAACCTCATCTCCGTAACCCCACCTCTGCAATCCCGTGAATATCTGATGACTTTCTTCGCCGGATTGGGTAAATTTCCGCGCCGCACTATTTCTGGATTTGCGACGCCCTAATTTTCTCTTTTCTGATTGCAGACTGATCATGGATCAAAGCCTTCAAATTCGCTTGGTTCAAGAGGACAACCGTGTCTTCCTGGATATGCCGGATGTTCCTGAAAACCCCTGTTTCTCTTGTGGTGCTTGCTGCGCGCATTTCCGGGTCTCGTTTTATTGTGGTGAATTGTCAGGTGGCACCGGTGGCGTCGTGCCTGCAGAAATGGCGAGTATGCTCAACCCTGTCATGGCCTGCATGAAAGGCACAGAGGCTGGCGGGGAGCGTTGTATCGCGCTACGTGGCACGCTTGGTCAGCCGGGCATTGCTTGTGGTATTTACGAAAATCGTCCAACACCTTGTCGGGAATATCCGACTTGGCTTGATGATGGGAGTCCCAATCCAGATTGCCAGCGCTTGCGGGCGACGATAGGCCTGCCGCCGCTACTAGCGGTCTCGCCGATGCCACCGAAAACGGCAGAGCCCGTACAAGTGCTTTCGTTGGGGGATACGGTGGAAATAGTCTCTTTGAGTTCAGTAACACAGCCTGCTACGCACTGTTGCAAACCGTTACTTGAAGCTCCGCCGGCGACGACATATCCTGATGGACATGAGCTGAACAGACATCAGCCATGACGGTCAAGGCCTCCCCCCCCTCGACTGCAGACCGTCTAGAAAGCCCCGTATTTCCCCCGATACGGGGCTTTCGCTTTTAATGCTCTTCCTGAAGTGCCTTTGAGAGCGTTGTCAAAGCAGGAAAAAGGCTTGTTTCCCTTAGGCGGATCATGCCTGTCGGTACCCGGGCGATATCGGCTGGGAGCGTCGTGATGACCAGATCTGCTGCGTGCATTGACTGTTCGACAATCCTACGTGGCATCAGTGTCCAGCCAAGACCAACCGATACGCAGCCGAGAATTCCTTCCAGTGTGCCAAATTCCATCGCGTCGCTGAGCCCATAGCCTTGATCGCGTTGCCAAGCCAAGGCTCTGGCGCGATAAGCGCAGCCTTCCCGGAAAAGGATAAGTGGCTGTTGCATTGGATTTGCGCCAGCAGCGTGAACTTGTACCAATTCCTCAACGATCAAAGGCTCAAATTGCACCTCCGGGTGGGAGATCGGGCCTGCGATGAATGCACAATCCAGTTTGTGCTGACGGACCTTCTCGGCAAGCATGGCGCTCGTGTCTGTGCTTATCCTTAATTCCAGGCCTGGATGGCGAGATCGTACGGCCTTCAGGGCACGTGGCAGGTGCAGTGCGGCGAAAGTTTCCATTGCCCCGATCCGTAGTTCGCCCGAACTTTCACCAACTTGCCGGACTGCTGAAACGGTTTGTCGCTCCAGCATCAAAATGCGTCGCGTGTAGTCTAGTAGTACGTAGCCCGAGGGGGCCAGTTCAAGGCCTCGCCCTTTGCGGAAAAACAATTCTGCGCCCAATTCTTCCTCAAGCCGGCGAATACGTGCCGTAACGTTGGATTGAACCGTATTCAGCTTGCGTGATGCGGCAAGGATACCCCCTTCTTCCGCTACTGCCTGAAAAGTCTTGAGTGCGACAAGTTCCATTTGTATCTTGATTAGAGAATGATTGGTTCTTGATAAATCAATTGTGGAGATATCTTAGCCGGTTTATCGTTCTGCCAACAATGATCAGGAGACAAAAATAATGCATGAGCAAAAAGAACGGCTCAAAGTGTTGGGCGCAGGTATCTTTAGTTTGCTGCTGGCACTGGGTGTGGCGAGATTCGCCTACACGCCGCTACTTCCATTAATGCAACAACAGGCAGGACTTGGCGTGGTGGAGGCTGGTTGGCTGGCGGCGATCAACTACGGCGGTTATTTGTGTGGTGCCGTACTGGCTTCGCTGGTCAGCGATCTTGTTCTCAAAGACAAGCTTTACAGGATCGGCATGATATTGGCGATTGTCAGCACAGCCATGATGGGGGTGAGCACCGATCCTCTGATCTGGGCAATTTCACGCTTCATCGCAGGCCTGAGCAGTTCGGCCGCCATGTTGTTTGGTACCGGATTAATTCTGAACTGGTTGATTCGTCACCAGCACCGTAGCGAACTGGGGATTCACTTTTCTGGAATTGGCTTGGGTATCGCCAGTTGTGCAGCAGCAGTGGCGGTTATGCAGCACTGGCTTGACTGGCGTGAGCAATGGTATACCTTGACGGCGATAGGTTGTTTATTGGCGATCCCTGCATTGCGCTGGTTGCCAGCGCCGGATACCAGCGGTTTAACCCGTACCGGCGACAAATTGGAAGATAACCCACCCTCGCCGTTGTTCATGCGTTTGTTCATGGCTGCCTATTTTTGTGCCGGGGTGGGGTATGTGGTGAGCGCGACCTTTATCGTGGCGATTGTTGACCGCTTGCCAGGAATGGCGGGGCATGGCACTACGGTGTTTCTGGTGCTGGGCCTTGGAGCTGCACCGGCCTGTATCGTTTGGGATCTTGTTGCGCGTCGTACCGGGTATTTGAACGCTCTGATTCTGGCTGCAGTGCTGCAGATTGCGGGTATTCTGTTGCCTTTGGCCGGTGGTTTGTGGTCTGCCTTTGCCGGCGCCTTGCTCTTCGGTGCTACTTTTATCGGCATGGTTAGTCTGGTTTTAACAATGGCTGGCCGCTACTACCCAACTCGACCAGCAAAAATGATGGGCAAGATGACCGTTTCTTACGGTATCGCACAGATCGGTGCCCCTGCTTTGACCGGTTGGTTGGCTGCGCGGTATGCCGGAGATTACGCCGTTGGATTGTATTTGGCGGCTGGCGTGATGTTGCTCGGTACTCTCCTGCTGGTCCTTCTGAAAACCTTGAGTCGTCGGGAAACGGTGCTTGCGGTCAACGCGGTGGTTTAGCCAAAAACAGGTCGGTACAAATCATCACTCCTCCAATGACTGAAATTTGTCATCCAGGCAGATACGGTTTCGGCCACCTTGCTTGGCTTCGTAAAGAGCTTTGTCTGCTCGATCAAGCAGTACATCAATGGACTCGGCGTGGTCGATGAAGAGGGTTACGCCAATGCTTGGCGTGCAGTGCCAATCGTCAGGCATCTTGCCGTGCAGCATATAAGGGTTATTCAGCGATGTGCGTAATTTCTCGGCAACTTCCATTGCCAAAGCGGCCGCGGCCGTGATTTCATTGCCAAGGTCTTCCAGGAGAATGACAAACTCATCGCCGCCGAGACGTGCTACGGTATCTCCCTCACGAACGTGATTTCGTAGCCGGTCTGCAACCAGTTCCAGCAAATGATCCCCTTCTGCGTGTCCGAGGTGATCATTGAGTGCCTTGAAGTGATCCAGATCCAGATAAATCAAGGCACCATGCTGCTTTGTGCGTGAGCTTTTTGCGAATGCATGGTTGAGTCGATCCGTTAACAAGCGCCGATTAGCCAGTCCGGTCAGCGGGTCATAAAATGCCAGGTTACGCATTTCAGCATCCAGCGCGACTCGCTGGCTGATATCAAATCCGCTTCCAATGTAATGGGTGGTTAGCCCCGCTGCATTTTTGACGGCTGTAATCGTTTCCCATTGTGGAAAAATCTCTCCGTCCTTACGTCGATTCCAGATTTCGCCCTGCCAAAATCCTTTCTGGGAGATTTCTCGCCACATCTCGGCGTAGAAATTGGAGTCGTGTCGTCCTGATCTTAACAATCGTAAATTTCTGCCAAGAATTTCGTCTTGTTCATAGCCAGTCAACTCACTGAATGCGGCATTGCACCGGATGACGCTACCGTTCGTGTCGGTTACTACCATGGCTTCCATGGATTCGAAGGCGACCGCGGCAATGCGTCGCTCCGCTTCTTGTTGATGCTCTGCTGTTACGTCGGCAATAACGGCAACAATTCCTTGCGGATTCTCCCCAGAATCCAGCACCGGACAAGCCGATATTCGCCCGATAAATACCGTGCCGTCGGGCCGTTGGTAGTGCCGGATGTGGCCCAAATTGCTGGTTGCAGTGCTTTCTGTGAAGCGTTCGTTCAGGGATCTCGGTACCTCGTTCCGATCCGCTACTGTCAGCCATGATTCGTATTGGCTACCGATGAGTTCTGCGGTGGGAACTCGAAACATGGTTGCCATATGCGCATTAGCATTGGTGATGATGCCTTTGTTATTCAAGGAGAAAATCGCAACACTCGATGCATCGTATATCGTTCGCAATTCACGCTGGCTTTCCTCCAGTTGATGGTGGGTTCTTGCCAAATCGGCCAGTGTTTTCCCTTGCTCCCGATGGTGTTTGGCCACTAGCGCAACAATGCTGGCAAGCAAGGCGCTGATGGCGAGACCGGCCAATACCAGTCCGATCTGGGGTGAAACATAGCCCTGTCTCGAAAAACCGGGCAATGCGTAAGTCATGACTCGCCAGGTTCGTCCGCCGTCTTCAATAAAGTTAATTTTTCGCAGCTTGCCTGGCGGATTCGTTGGGTGCGATTGATACAGCAGGTTGGCCTCGGTTTCGATATCAGCATCATAGATTGCCACACCGATCCGATTGTCGAATTCCGGGAAGTCGTGTCGTAAAACGCTGTCGAGTAAATCGCGCATCCGTAGCGGTGAGTATGCCCAGCCATATAAATTTTGACGACGTTCTTCCAGCGTGTTTGCGTCACCGCGATACACTGGGACGTAGAAAAGTACCCCGGCCTGGACATCCTTGTCGGTTTCCTGCAGCAGGGTAACTTTGCCGGAAAGGCTTGCTTCACCCGTGTCGCGAGCCCTCGCCATGGCCTGTTGGCGTACCGGTTCGGAGAACATGTCAAATCCGAAGGCGCGTTGATTGCGCCAGTCGAAGGGCTCAAGGTAAACAATCGCGCTGTACACCTCACGATTTCCTGGGGGAATGATCTGATAGGCGGGAAATCCTTCGGCACGGATTTGTTGCTCGTGAGCCAATACATCGCTCGCTGCCAAGTAGCGGGCAAAACCGATGCCCTGAATGCCGGGATACAGGTTGGCAACCTGCAGAGATGAAATATATGACTTGAATTCCTGCCGGTCGACATCGTTTGAGGCAGCAAACAGTCCGGTAACACCGCGCAAAATCTGCTCATGCGCACGTAGTCTTGCCCGGATGCCTGAGGTCAGTTTCAGCACTTGCCCCTCGAAGGCAAGGCGCTGTTTCTCTTCTTCAATCCTCTGGCTTCCGAACCATAAGCCGAGCGTCACCATGACCCCCAAGGAGAACACTACCCACGGGGCCATCGGGATCATGCGAGGTGCGAGACCAGATTTCATCGGCGATGTCATCCAGAACGTCTTCCCGATAGTCTGTTACGGAAGCGGGGCTTTAGGCAAGCGTTTATTTCGATGAACGAATTACTCGGTACCCAGCACAATTCCTTGGCCTCGCAGTTCAAAAAGCAAGGCAATGCCGAAGCTGAGAAGTTTTGCAGGTTCCGGGTGCTGAAGTTCGATAGCGATCTGCAGGCAAGCTGACTCTCCGCTTTGTGGCGTTTCCGCAAGCAACTGCAGAAGGCGGGCAGTGACCGGATTGACTTC
>JAVEXE010000148.1:0-5713 GCA_034004105.1 Azonexus sp.
GCCGAAGAGTTCAAACTGCTGCTGGTTCGAACCTATGCGAACGCGCTTAAAGAGTACAGTAACCAGAAACTCGTCATCCGTCCGTCGCGCATGCGGCCAGATGATTCCGAAGTCTTGGTACGTTCCGAGGTGATTCGCCCGGGGCAGCAGCCAGTACAAATTGATTACTGGCTGGAGAAAACCGAAAAAGGCTGGAAGGTCTTCGATGTTGTCGTGGCTGGCATCAGTCTGGTGACGAATTATCGCCAGCAGTTTGCACGCGAGGTTCGCGATGGTGGCATTGATGGGTTGATTACCAGTCTTGCCGAGAAAAATCGTGCTCTGGATGTGTCGACCGCAAACAAGACTGGCGTTAAATGATCGAGTCTTCCGGTAATCGCCATTTCATCGCGTGTCCGATGGTAATGGACCACGCGCGGCAGCTATCTGAAAAGGCTGCAACGGTATTGCAGGGGGACTCCGCCTGCTTTGACTTGTCCCGAGTCGAGATGGCTGATTCGTCAGCAATTGCCGTGATGTTGGGGGTGGTCAGGGAGGCGCAAGCCAAAGGGGTGGCGGTGTCTTTTGCCAATGTCCCGCAGGGTGTGTTGACCCTGGCAAGACTTTACAAGCTTGATGATCAGCTGGCTGTTGTCTGATTCCGGTTATGGTCGCAGCGGTTTCTGTCCTTGATGTTCACAAGGCTTTCGCCTCGCTTCAGGCGTTGGCTGGCATCTCTTTTGATATTCAGCCGGGCGAGTTTTTTGGCCTGCTTGGCCCGAACGGCGCCGGCAAGACCACGCTGATTTCTTGCCTGGCAGGTCTCTCACGACCAGACACAGGGCAGATCAAGGTGATGGGTCACGACGTCGTGCGTGATTTTCGTGAGTCACGCCGGTGCTTGGGGGTGGTTCCTCAGGAACTGGTATTCGATCCGTTTTTCAGTGTCCGTGAGACCCTGAGAATTCAATCAGGGTACTTCGGTATTCGCCGTAACGACGACTGGATTGATGAAATCCTTCATCACCTTGATCTGACCAGTAAAGCAGATGCCAATATGCGTCGTCTTTCGGGAGGGATGAAACGTCGCGTGCTGGTGGCGCAGGCTTTGGTCCACAAGCCGCCGGTTATCGTGCTGGACGAGCCAACCGCCGGGGTTGATGTCGAATTACGGCAGGGCTTGTGGCAGTTCATCCGTCGTCTGAACGGTGAAGGGCACACGATCATTCTGACAACGCACTATCTGGAAGAGGCTGAGGCGTTGTGCCAGCGTATTGCCCTGATGAAGCAGGGGCGTTTGGTGGCGCTGGACACCACACAAAATCTGATGGCGGCGCATCCTGGCGCTTCGCTGGAAGAAGTGTTCATGCAGGTGATGCGCTGATGATCGGTTTCTGGACGCTGTTTTACAAGGAGCTCCTGCGCTTCTGGAAGGTCGCTTTTCAGACGGTCGCAGCCCCGGTGTTGACCGCCATGCTCTACCTGATGATTTTTGGTCATGTTCTGGAAGATCATGTGCGCGTGCATGGTATTGCTTACACCAGCTTTCTGATTCCCGGGCTGGTGATGATGCAGGTCTTGCAGAATGCTTTTGCCAATTCTTCTTCCAGTCTGATTCAGGCCAAGATTACCGGGTCAATCGTTTTTGTCCTGCTGCCGCCGCTCCCTTACGGTGTTTTTTTTGCCGCCTATGTGCTGGCTGCGCTGGCTCGCGGGCTGATGGTTGGCTTGGGTGTGTTGCTGGCGACGGTCTGGTTTGTCGATTTGCAAGTGATGGCACCTGGCTGGGTGCTGGTATTTGCCTTGCTCAGTGGTGCATTGTTTGGTGCTCTGGGATTGATTGCCGGGATCTGGGTAGAGAAGTTTGACCAGTTGGCCGCTTTCC
The DNA here is from genome assembly GCA_034004105.1 of Azonexus sp. Lineage (GTDB taxonomy): Bacteria > Pseudomonadota > Gammaproteobacteria > Burkholderiales > Rhodocyclaceae > Azonexus. The sequence continues at coordinate 1,865 of JAVEXE010000148.1, forward strand.
AGAATTTTCTGATCATGCCGCTGACCATGCTTTCCGGCGTGTTTTATTCAATTCATTCCCTGCCGGCGTTCTGGCAGCAAATGTCCCATTACAATCCCGTCTTTTACATGATTGACGGTTTCCGCTACGGTTTTTTTGGTGTTTCCGACGTTTCTCCGTGGCAGAGCTTCGCTGTGGTAGCGAGCTGTTTTGTCGTTACCACGCTGATTACCTTGCAGTTGCTCAAGCGTGGCTGGAAATTACGGACCTGACGCTGCGAAAAATTCCAATTGGATTATTATGCATCCGGATCAAATTAAAGAATTAATCCTTGCGGGTATGTCCTGCGAGCAACTTGAGCTTGACGGCGATGGTCGCCATTTTCAGGCGCTGATCGTCAGCGAAGAATTCGTTGGCAAGAACCGTGTTCAGCGCCAGCAGCGCGTGCACGAGGCGCTCAAGGCGCAACTGGATACCGGCGAGCTGCATGCCATTTCCTTTAAAACCCTGACGCCGGCGGAATGGAGTGCGCAGCGTGGATAAGTTATTGATTCAGGGCGGTGTTCGCCTGTCTGGCGAGGTGGAGATTTCCGGCGCCAAAAATGCCGCACTACCAATTCTCTGTGCCTCGCTGCTCTCCGCTGCTCCGCTGGAACTGGCCAATGTGCCGCAACTCAACGATATTTCGACCATGCTCCGCTTGCTTTCGGAGATGGGGGTCAAGCAAGAATCCGGCGCGGATGGTGCTCTGGTACTGGACGCTTCGGTCGTAGACAAGCCGGTGGCTTCCTACGAAATGGTCAAGACCATGCGTGCCTCCATTCTCGTTCTGGGGCCGTTGCTGGCGCGTTTCGGCGAAGCCCGCGTTTCCCTGCCCGGTGGTTGCGCAATTGGTGCTCGCCCGGTGGATCAGCACATCAAGGGTTTGCAGGCGATGGGGGCCGAAATTACCGTCGAGCACGGTTACGTCCATGCCCGAGCCAGCCGTTTGCGTGGTGCCCGAATCTGCACCGACATGGTGACGGTTACCGGGACCGAGAACCTGATGATGGCAGCCTGTCTGGCCGAAGGTGAGACAGTCATTGAGAACGCAGCGCGTGAGCCCGAGGTCGTTGATCTGGCGAATTGCCTGGTGTCGATGGGGGCGCGTATTTCTGGCGCAGGAACCGACATCATCCGTATTCAAGGGGTGGAACGCCTGCACGGCGCACGGCACTCGGTGATGCCGGATCGGATTGAAACGGGTACCTATCTTTGCGCGGCGGCGGTGACCGGCGGTAGCGTCCGCCTGACCAGGACCTCAGCTGCCTATCTGGATGCGGTGGTCGATAAACTGATGGATGCCGGCTGCGAGATTGTGGTTGAGCGCGATGCGATTCGTCTTGCTGCACCTGCACGGCTGAAGGCGGTCAGTCTGCGTACGGCACCATATCCGGCTTTCCCGACCGACATGCAGGCGCAGTTCATGGCGATGAATTGCGTAGCCGACGGTGTGGCGACAATCCGGGAGACGATATTCGAAAATCGTTTCATGCACGTCAATGAATTGATGCGCCTGGGGGCAAACATCCAGATCGAAGGCAATAACGCGATTGTGCGTGGTGTTGACTGTCTGGAAGGGGCGACCGTGATGGCGACAGATTTGCGGGCGTCAGCGTCGTTGATCATCGCGGGGCTGGTCGCGTCGGGGGAAACCCTGATTGATCGTATTTACCATCTTGACCGGGGTTATGAGCGGATCGAGCACAAACTTGCAGCGCTGGGGGCGCGGGTATCGCGGGTCCGCTGAGTGGGTTTGGTGGGGAAAATGAATATTTTTGCGGTCGACCGCAAAATTCTGCAAAAAATGCTTTGCTTATTTCATCGACAGGCCCATACTCCACAACTCGGGATTTCCAGGCAGTGTGTTGTTCCTGCACCGTAATCGGTTTGTCAGCTCCTCGGTCTTGGTTCTCGGTTTTTTTATAATATTTTTTTCCAAGGAAGCTATTCAATGGCAACTGGTACCGTCAAGTGGTTTAACGACGCCAAAGGTTTTGGTTTTATTTCCCCGTCCGAAGGTGGTGAAGACCTCTTCGCTCACTTCTCTGCAATTCAAGGCAATGGTTTCAAGACCCTGGCCGAAAACCAGAAAGTGACCTTCGACGTGGTCAATGGCCCGAAGGGCAAGCAAGCCGCCAACATTCGCGCTGCTGACTAAGACGTCTCAGGTCGTCTTGCAACGACTTGTAATGAAAGCCCGGCTTGCCGGGCTTTCTGCTTTTTGCTGCGGTAAAATGCAGCTTTTGCCCTTGAGAGCTTTCCTGTGACTGGTATTACCATCGCCCTGTCCAAGGGCCGCATTTTCGACGAAACCTTGCCCTTGCTGGCTGCTGCGGGCATTGTCCCGGCAGAGAACCCGGAAACCTCGCGCAAGCTGATCATTGAGACCAACCAGCCGGATGTCCGGGTGGTTATCGTCCGGGCAACCGATGTGCCAACCTACGTGCAGTATGGTGCGGCAGATATCGGTGTGGCGGGCAAGGATGTCCTGATCGAACATGGTAGCGAAGGCCTGTACGCACCGCTGGATTTGAATATCGCCAAGTGCCGGATGATGGTCGCCGTGCCTGAAGGGTTTGATTACGCCAATGCCGTTCGTCAGGGCGCACGTCTCAAGGTGGCATCGAAATACATCAAGACGGCGCGCGAGCATTTTGCGGCCAAAGGCGTGCATGTCGATCTGATCAAACTCTATGGTTCGATGGAACTTGCCCCGCTGGCTGGCTTGGCCGATGCGATTGTCGATCTGGTGTCGACGGGCGGAACGCTGAAGGCCAATAAACTGGTGGCCTGCGAACACATCATGGATATTTCATCCCGTCTGGTGGTGAATCAGGCTGCGCTGAAGGTCAAGCGCGAAATTCTGCAACCGATCATCGACGCCTTTGCGCAGGCGGTGGAGAAGTGAATGGCGATTGAAATCAAGCGGCTTTCTACGGTCGACGCCGATTTTCCGGCCAAATTGAAGACGCTGCTCGCTTTTGAGGCAGCGGCAGATGAAGGGATCGAACGGACGGTCGCGACGATTCTGGCTGATGTAAAGGCGCGTGGCGATGCGGCAGTGGTCGAATACACCAATCGTTTTGACCGTCTGAGCGCAGCCAGCATGGCCGATCTGGAACTCTCCCGAGAAGAAATGCAGGCTGCGCTGGATAGCCTGCCGGCAGATCGTCGGGCGGCACTCGAAACGGCGGCCAGCCGCGTTCGCGCTTATCACGAGAAGCAGACACTGGCGGGCTGGTCTTACACCGAAGCCGATGGCACCTTGCTCGGGCAGATGATCACGCCGCTGGATCGCGTCGGGCTGTATGTGCCTGGCGGCAAGGCGGCTTATCCTTCGTCGGTGTTGATGAATGCGATTCCTGCCAAGGTGGCGGGCGTCAAGGAATTGATCATGGTGGTGCCGACGCCGGGCGGGGAGAAGAACTCGCTGGTGCTGGCGGCGGCCTGTCTGGCCGGTGTTGATCGGGTGTTCACGCTGGGTGGTGCGCAGGCGGTTGGGGCACTGGCCTACGGAACCGATACCGTGCCGCAGGTCGACAAGATTGTGGGTCCCGGTAATGCTTATGTTGCGACTGCCAAGCGTCGGGTGTTTGGCATCGTGGGTATCGACATGGTCGCCGGGCCTTCGGAAATTCTGGTGGTCTCGGATGGCAGTGGCAATCCGGACTGGGTGGCGATGGACCTCTTTTCCCAGGCTGAACACGACGAACTGGCGCAGTCCATCCTGATTTGTCCTGACGCGGCCTTTATCGAGCGGGTGCAGGCGAGCATTGAGAAATTGCTGCCGACCATGCCTCGCCAGGAAGTCATCCGGACCTCGCTGAC
>JAVEXE010000149.1:0-5698 GCA_034004105.1 Azonexus sp.
CCGCCGCGCCTGGCACGCCGGCCAATCTTACTGGGGTGGCAATACGGACTTGAATTCCGCCTCCATCGGCATTGAACTCGACAACCGCGGCGACGAAGCCTATCCCGAAATCCAGCTCACCCGCCTGCTGGATCTGTTGTCTGACTTGCAGGATCGCTACCGCATTCCAGCCGGCAACATCCTGGGCCACGGGGATATTGCCCCCCGCCGCAAGGTCGACCCTGGCATTCGTTTTCCATGGCAGCGTCTGGCTGAGGCGGGATTTGGCCGCTGGTGTTTCGAGACACCCCCGGCCAGCTTCGACGCCTCGTTGACGCCTAATCTACCGGACGCGCAATTGGCACTGCGCGCACTGGGTTACGACATGCTCGACCCGCAAGCCAGCCTGCGCGCTTTCCGGCGTCACTTCACCCGCAGCCTGGATGAAAGCCCGGAAGCCAGCGATAGCGAACGGTGGCTGATGAGCTGCCTGCTGCGGTCGACCAGCGAAAACATGGAAAATCCAGCCGCTGCAACACCAGAAGGCGAAGTTCAGCGGTAAGACCAGGCCATCACCGAACCATCCGAAAAAACTCCCACAACCCGACGACCCGCCTCGTCAAATGCCACATCCAGCGGCATACGAATCGTCGGCCGGATCCAATCATTGTCAGGTGCATTCCACTCGGCCAATTGCGTGCCGCTACGAACATCCCAGAGGATGAGGCGCCCCGCAGGCAGCCCGGTCAACAAACGCCGTCCATCGGCAGAAAACCTGGCGCTGACGATGGTGGTCCGGTCGAGGCCGATTTCAGCCAATACCCGTCCACTGTTCAGGTCACGGATTTCCCCTTTGCCGTGCGCCCTGGCGATGAAGATACGCACGCCATCCGGTGCCAACGCCATCGCGGTTACCGCAGAAGGATATTCCCAGGCATGCAACTCAGTCGCATCCGCCAGATCCCAGACCTGAACCTTACCGTCGTCCGAACCCGTCACGGCAAATTCGCCCGCGTCATCAATGACCACGGCGTTCAGCACATGCCCATGACGAATACGCCCGATCGAACGCCCCTGCTGCAAATCCACCAAGCTCGCCACACCGTCAAACAAACCGGCCATCAGCCAGCGCCCTTTGGCTGACAAAGCCAGCTTGCGCACACCACCTTCGGTTTTCCAGATACCGACAGGACGCCCCGTTTCCACTTCCCAGGCGGCAATACTGTTACGCTCGGCCGTCGCTGCCAGACGCCCATCGGCGGTAATCGCCGTGGCAACGAAAAGGGAAAAATTCTCCTCACTGTGATTCCAGTCATGCAGGCGCGCTTCATCCGACAAACGCCACAGACTCCCGCCATGCATCACCGTACCGACCACCACATGCTCAGCATCGGCATCCAGACTCGCGCTGATCAATCCGCCTTGTTCCGTCAACTGCCAGGATTGCGCCGGTCGATCGCCACAACCGGCCAAGACCAGTACAGCCAGCAACACGCCAGCCAACCAACTGCCTTGCATTGTTTGCGCCATCACCTTACCTTCACCCCTGTTCAAATCACCGCACAGTTCGAAGCATTTTAAAGCCATTCGATCATTGTCGCCGGCATGGGAACTTCCCCGCTACCCCAAACGTCGACGAACAACCCTCCAGCCACACTAAAACCACACTCCTGAAATGACCCTACGCATGCGCCCATCCCGCTCCGAATTCCTTGACCATGGCGGTGTTCGCCTGCATATCCGCCGCTGGGGCAAACCCGACGCGCCAACGCTCTTCCTGCTGCACGGCTGGATGGATGTTTCCGCCTCGTGGCAGTTTGTCGTCGACGCCCTGAGCAAGGACTGGAATATCGTCGCCCCGGACTGGCGCGGCTTTGGCCCTTCCCAATGGCTGAACCGCCCCTACTTTTTCGCCGAACACATGGGCGACCTGGCCGCCATCATCGCCCGCTACAGCCCCGACGCCCCCCTGCGCTTGGTCGGTCACAGCATGGGCGGCATTCTGGCTTCGCTCTACGCCGGTCTCTACCCGGAGCGCGTGGCAAAGCTGATTTCGGCGGAAGGTTTCGGCATCGCGCCCACCCAGCCCGACATGGCCCCCGCCCGCTACCGGCAGTGGCTGGGCGAACTGATCAGGCCGCCGCGCATGCATGTTTATGCCGACCGCCCGGCCTTCGCCCAACGCCTGCGCAAAACCGACCCGTACCTGACGCCAGCGCGTGCCGAATTCCTCGCCCGCCATCTCGCCCGCATCGGCGACGGCACCACCCGGCACGGCGAATACCGGCATGGTGTCATCTGGAATGGCGACCCGTGGCACAAGGCCACCTCGCCCTATTTGTTCCGCCTCGAAGAATCCATGGCCATCTGGCGCGAAATCCGTTGCCCGGTGCTGTGGATTGCTGGCAAACAATCCTGGATCGTCCGCGACTTCGCCGCCCGCCCCGGCGACTGGGAAGCCCGCCGCAACTGCTTTGCCGATGTCCGCGAAGCCTGGATCGACCAAGCCGACCACATGCTGCACCACGACCAACCCGAACAACTCGCCCGCTTGATTGAAGAATTCGTGGACTGAAATTCGCCCTTTTCTGCGGTCGACCGCAGAAAAGGGCCAAAAGAATCTTGGTAACCATGGGCCGTCGTGCATGTATGCAACTGGACAACCCTGATGCATAATCGACACTCTCTTCAGAGAGCTTAAATTGTTCAATCCTTATATCTGGTCGCTGTATCGCAACGCACCAGGAAGTGACAAAACAATCCGCTTGGCATTCCCGCGACATGCACGCTTTGCTCGCGGCTCGGGTTTTACAAACTGGCGGCAGCAGCTTGATCTAGACATCCCCGTATTAACCGGTAACCCGAGCCTCACCGAGCCCGACTGGGAACACACCGGCCCGATTAGCCTGCGTAAATTGCTACTGATCTGGTTCGAGAAAAACACCAATCTTGCAAGTGGCTTTTGCAGCTTGCTGGAGGAGGACGGCCTGTATTACGAACAGGAGGAAGCCGAAGCGCCAGAGTTCATAAGCTGGGTTGCCTTCGGCGGAGAAGAATATGCTCTCGACGTAGCCACCTGCATCGGCCCGATCACGACAGTCATGCACCGCATTCAGCCGGAATCCTACGTCCCTTATTACTTTCAGGGCCGATTCAAACTGCTGATGGATATCTGCCAGTTCTTCCAGATTCCACTGCCAGCCACTCCGGGGAAACTGCAAAAGAAAGAGCGTGCGCTGTTCTACCTTGAGATCAATCGTGCTTTGCAAGAGTTTCGCCAACGCCATGGCTTGAGCCCAGCAGAATTCAACGCCTTCCTTTACGATTTTGCCCCCGCCTGCTTGGCGGAAAATACGGACGACGAACTGCCAGCACCCCGGCGCGCTTGGTTCCTGATGGCCGGCGTTGGCACCCAGGCTGATTTCACACTGCTTGATGATGCCGATCAAAAAACTGAAAGTCTTTGGCGGGGAAACCGTGATGCCAGGCGAGGCGATATCGCTGTGCTCTGGTGCGCCAGTCCACGTGCCTATCTGCATTCGCTTTGGCGAATTGTTGAGGATGGGCACGACGATCCATTCGCCCACTGGTACTCGCTGGTTCGCATTGGGCACCCCATGCCAGTACCTCACCTCAAGATCAAGGATTTGAAGAACAGTCCCGTCTTGGCCCAAAGTCCGCTCGTGAGAGCCCATTTTCAGGGAAGCTCGGGGAAGTATTTTTCCAACGATGATTACCTTGCTCTGCTGGAGTTGTGCGCATCTCATGGTGCGGATACCGATAAGCTGCCACGCATACCGCCATCTCCGTTGCAGAGCATCGGAAAGGAGATTCTCAACGAGAGGAGCGTCGAAACATCGTTGATTGAACCTTTGCTCAAGCGTCTCGGCTTTGACGAACAGCGTGACTGGCAACGGCAGATTGTTGTCCGCATGGGCCGCGGAGAAAAGGTCTATCCGGATTACGTGATCGGTTTCAAGGACATTCCCGACCAGGAAAGCGCAAGCATCGTCGTTGAGTCTAAATACCGCATCGCGACACGAAAAGACTTGCTCGAAGCCTTCCGACAAGGACGCTCCTACGCCCTTCGCCTGAGAGCCACCCATCTTTTACTGGCCGCCCTTGAGGGGATATGGCTGATCTCCGATAACAATGGCTTCGCTGTGGACAGTGCCCGACATTGGGATTGGCAAGCTCTAATCAATGGTGATGCAGACTTGGAATTGCGAACACTGATCAGTACCGCGACGATATTGAACAAGCCTCACTAACCCAAGGTACTCGCGGTCGAACAGAGAAATCCCTTTCAACTCTTCAACTACGCCACCCTCGCATCAAGAGCAAGCCAACGTTGGAGAGGCTTTTCGGCCACTTCGATCTACCTGGGTGCTTTTCCGCCGGGGACACACTGGATGAAGCAATCGATAACGCCCGCGAGACGATTAATCTGCACTGCGAAACCTTGATCGAGTACGGCGGCGATATTCCGGCACCAAGGTTGCTGGCTGAGCATCAGGCGGACCCGGAGTTCGCGGGATGGGTGTGGGCAGTGGTCGAGGTCCCGGTTGAGCGCTATTTCGAACCGGCCGAGAAGGTCAATATCACCTTGCCGCGCTTATTGCTGGCGAAGATTGACGAGTACGCCCGCAAACACGGGGAAACTCGTTCCGACTTCCTGGCAGAAGCCGCAAGGCTTGCGATGAGGCAGATCGGTTTAGGCCACAAAAGTTTGCATTTACAAACCCAGTCCTGTAACTGCAAAATACAACCCGTGCTATGTTTTTTGCTGTTACAGCCCAGAACCTGTTTTTAATGACCCGAGCGGAGAACGTCGTGCTTTATCCCATCAAGACACTCGACCAGCTCACGATGATGCTGAAAGCTTTCCGCAAGGAAAAGGGACTAACGCAGGCCGCCATGGCCGACAGGCTGGGAATCACCCAACAGAGTTATGCCTACTTTGAGGCCAATCCCACCAGCGCAACATTCGAGCGAATTTTTCTGGTCTTGCGCCTGCTGGGGGTTGAAATCTCGCTCGGTCATATGACCAGCAACAACGCAACGCAACCAAAAGAGCCTTGGTAAGCATGGGCCGTCGCGCACAAACCACAAGATTGAACCTCTGGATGAATGGCATCCCGGTCGGCTACTGGGAAAGCGGCCGCCAAGGGCATCGCTTGGCCTACTTCGAGACATGGCTCGACAACGAACAATCCCGCCCACTGTCGCTATCCTTACCCATTCTGCCCGGCAACCCCGCCCACCACGGACAAACCGTGGCTGATTATTTCGACAACCTGCTGCCAGACAACGACACTATCCGCCGCCGTCTTGCCCAACGGCATCGCGTAGACGGCACCGACGCATTTCAATTGCTGGCAAAGCTGGGCAGAGATTGCGCAGGCGCGATACAACTCCTTCCCGACAATGAATCTCCTTCTGACATTCAGACAATCCGGGGGTTGCCATTGGACACCGCTTCGCTGGCGCAGCAGCTTCGTCGCACAACTTCATCACAAGCCCTGGGGCAAGATGACGATGCACAGGATTTGAGACTATCGATCGCAGGCGCGCAGGAAAAGACAGCGTTATTACGCCACAACGGCCAATGGTTTTTGCCCCAAGGGAGCACACCAACCACGCACATTTTCAAATTGCCCTTGGGCCTGGTCGGCCACATGCAGGCTGACATGCACACCTCCGTAGAAAACGAGTGGTT
>JAVEXE010000150.1:0-5666 GCA_034004105.1 Azonexus sp.
GCAAGCTTACCCCGAAATCCCCTCCACCACCTTGCGTAAATGCTGACTCAGGGAGAGCAGTTCACGTTCCAGTGAAGCAACCGATTCATCGAGATCATCAAGGCTACGCTGCCGGGCGGCTGATTCGATGGCATCGGCAACGCGTACAGCAGGTTCGGCGGCGAAGGTACCAAGATTACCTTTGAGACTGTGGGCCAGACGTTCCACGGTCGGCACATCGCCGGTACGTAACGCCTCGCGAATGCGCTGAATATCCCGTGGCCAGGTTTCCAGAAAGATTTCGGCAATGATCTCGACGACTTCGCGGTCGGCCATTTGCAACGCGGTCCCGTAGTCGAACTTCGGATTTTCCGTATCACCCGATTCGCCATACGCCAGCAATTTCTCCAGTAACTCGGCGGCCTTGATTGGTTTTGACAGGTAATCGTCCATTCCCGCTGCAAGGCATTCTTCACGGTCGCCCTGCATGGCCGCTGCCGTCATGGCGATGATTGGCATGCGAGGCAGCCCCAAGGCTTGCTCACGCGCCCGGATGCGCTGCGTGGCCTCGACGCCCCCCATCACAGGCATTTGCATATCCATCAAGACCAGATCGAAATGCTGGCTGGCAATAAGATCGAGCGCCTCCTGCCCGTGATTGGCCAGATAGCCCCGATGCCCCCATTTACTGAGCAATCCAAGCGCCAGTTTCTGGTTGACCGGATGATCCTCGACCAGGAGGATATCCAGGGTTTGTTGCAGTTCACGCAAGGCATGACGTGTGACAAGTTCCTTGGCCGGTGCCTGACGGCCGTTGCGATTGAGGTCAAAGACCCGGCACAGCGCTCCGAGAAGCTCTTCCTGCGAGATCGGCTTGGCAAAGAAACCGCTGATTCCGATTTCTTGGCAACGCAGGGCATCGCCGCGCATGGCACCAGAAGACAGCATGAGCATCGGGATGCTCAGTCGGTGCTGGCGGCGCAGGCGCTCGGCCAGTTCATAGCCGTCCATATCCGGCATGTGCGCGTCAAGCAGGATGCAGTCAAAATTTTCGCCTTGGTCAATCAGCAGGTTCAGCGCCGCTAAGGGACCATCGACACTCTGCGTCAAAACTGACCAATGCGCCAGCATCCCGGCCAGGACACGTCGATTGGTCGCGTTGTCATCCACGATCAGGATGCGCTTGCCCGCCAGATCGAGATGCGTCGTCACCGCTGCCGGTGGCTCACTGTCGATCATCATGGGTAGCGAAAAGCTGAAGGAGCTGCCCTGGCCAAGCACGCTCTCCAGCACGATTCGCCCTCCCATGAGCTCGACCAGACGACTGGAAATCGACAAGCCCAAGCCTGTCCCACCAAAGCGCCGGGTGGTTGAACTGTCTTCCTGTGCAAACGCCTCAAAGATCGCCTGTTGCTTTTCCGGTGCAATCCCGATACCCGTATCACGCACATCCACACTGAGCTGAATCTGACCATCGCCGACTACGGTCGACCGGATAAAGACCCCAATTTCCCCAACCTCGGTGAATTTGATGGCGTTACCCACCAGATTGATCAGCACCTGACGCAGTCGAACCGGATCACCAATCACGTGACGCGGCACTTCCGGCTCAATTTCAAAGACCAGTTCCAGTTTCTTTTCATGTGCCCGCAGGGCCAGAGTTTTCAGTGTCTCAGCAACCACCCGATGCAGATCAAAGGCAATCATCTCGACCAGCAACTTGCCTGCCTCGATCTTTGAAAAGTCGAGAATGTCGTTAATGATGGTCAGCAAGGACTCAGCAGAAGATTTGACAATGCTCATGAACTCGCGCTGCTCTTCCGTCAGTGCGGTATCAAGCGCAAGGTCGGTCATGCCGATGATGCCATTCATCGGGGTTCGGATTTCATGGCTCATGTTGGCCAGAAAATCGCTCTTTGCGCGATTCGCGGCTTCAGCTGCCTCTTTCGCCTGCTGCATTGCAGCCTCAGCGGCCTTGCGGTCGGTGATGTCAGTGCGAATACCTACGTACTGCTCGGGTAGGCCGTTTTTGTCGAGAAGCGGAACAATGGTCGCACTCACCCAATACAGTCGTCCATCGCGCGCACGATTGCAGATTTCACCCCGCCAGACCTGCCCCGAGGTGATCGTGTCCCAGATGCCGGCGTAGAAATCCGCTGAATGCTCACCCGATTTGACGATACGATGCGTTTTTCCCAGCAATTCCTCTCGGGAATAGCCGCTGATCTGGCAAAAGCAATCATTGGCGTAAACGATATTGCCCTGTGTATCGGTAATGCTGACAATCGCATGCTGATCAAGCGCAAACTTCTGATTGGCCAATGCACGCCGGTTCTCTTCGCTGGCCGCTACCAATGCCGCGATACGCCCGGAAAGCGCAGCAAGGTCTTCGCTGCCCTGCCCCAAAAAACTCTCCGTCGCAAGGGCATCCGGCAGCAAATCGCTCAGCGCTTCTCGTAAGGATTGCAACGCCTGATCCCGATGGCTAAGCTCATCGCGCAAGCGATTATTGGCCCCGGAAAGTTCGGCTGAAGACAATTCCAGGCTGCGAGTCCGGAGTTCAAGATCACGCTCATATTGGCTGTAGCTCTCGCTGACACGATCCAGGAAGCCGCCGAAACCTGTCAGCAAATCCCGCACGACCGGATCAGCCGTCTTGGCAGCGGCATTTGCCGCATCCAGCAAAGCCGCCAACGCCGCTTCGTCTTGGACACCAATGCTCCGTTTGAGCTGGCGCAGAAGAGCTTTTTGCATGATGGGTCGATCAGGCTTCGCCAAGCAGGGTAATGGTCATGGTCTGATTGTGCAGTTTGCACGCAGCCCCAGGCGCAAAAGGACTGATCTCACCGTAGGAATAGAATCCGGTCAACACGGCCTGGCAACCGAAAACGTCACCAACGGCCTCAACCTCCTCGTCAACCCGGTTGCCCATGACCAATTTACGACCAACGCAACTGACCAGAATCGCCAGCTTGTCACCGGGAACCTCCTGCATTGCCACAGCCGCCTCCGCCGCAGCTTCGGCACCGTTGACCAGCTTGTCGGTACTCGCGTGCATCAGCTTGAGATAACCCTGTTCACTGATTTCGCCAGCCAGGGTCAGACTTCCGCTCGCCTCATCCACGGCGAGAATGGTTCGAATCAGGCCGAGCGCATTGTGGTCTTCACCAAGCATGGCGAAGGGAAACAACAGCCCGGATGCCGGTAGATCGCGGGCATAGTCGCCAAGATAACGCTTATAAACCTCAAGCGCAGGCTCGCCATCCAGTTCATAGAGCACATTGCCGACACAACGCGTCACCTTTCTCGCTGGCCCGAAAGCTTCCCAACCACCGAAAGAGCCATGACCAAAACGCAAGCCGTCACCACAAAGGCCAATTGCCACCACCGCGTTGTCCGTGACGCCATCACTTCCCAGCGTAAACGTCTGGCTGAACGCGCCACCGTCGCCAGCCAGCCCACCGGTGATGGTCACATCACCACCGAGAACCTTCGTCATGCCGTCAACCAAAGCGCTACCGTTGATCTGGACCCCTGGACCAAAAACCAGCACTGATTTCAGATCCCCGGCAGCAAGCTGTCGAGCAAGTCGTTCACCTGCAGCAAAGGAATCCTCCATTCCCTGAAGTGGCGTACTCCCCTGCGTCAATGTCGTACGATCGAAACGCACCGCAGTCAGCGTGCAGGTGCCGTCGTCCACACCATCAGCCGTGATTTCGCCAGCCGTGGAGCACCCCAGCAAGGCGGCGTCGGGGCAGGCAGCACGCAAACCTGCCAAAAGCCCGCCCCCCGAAAAATGGGCAACAGCGCCAAAAACCAGGATCAGATCAGGCTTACCCGCTGCCAAGTCAGCAATAGGGCCGGCAATATCTGCTGTTGAACGAACGACACATTGTTTGACGTACATAACCAAGCCTCCCGAATGATTTTTGCAAAAATAGCACAACCATGGGAAGAAAAGCTGATCAGCATCAGGATCACGATAATCAATGACCAAGGTAGCCTCCCCAAAACAAAATACTGTACATAAAAACAGCAATTGATTAAGCTACAACAACTGTTGATTTATCCAGTACTCAGACAAAGGGGAAATTGGCATGAAACAATTGCAGAAATGGTTCGACAGGCTGGTGGGCATTTCGGAAGAAGAGCAAAGGCGTCTGGCGATGGCGCATGCGATTTTCAGCGATCGCGGGCCTGATCTCAGCACCTTGAGCAAACCCGCCTGCTGGCGAAGGCAACGGCAGTCACGCCGGGCCGCACGTAGCTGATTAGGCAATTGATCAGGTAGCTGACTACGCAGTGGATCAGGCTGCGCTGAAGCTGCGCTCTGCGGCATAATGCGCACTGAACAAAACATGCGTGCCGGCAGCGGCATCAATTCGGGGAGAATTTGTCATGATGCGCAGCGATATCGATGATGCCATCCGTCTGCATAATAAATGGCGGCGCCAGTTCGTGAATGCCTTTGCCGGCGGAAACTATGCCGACATGCCACTCTCCGAACATCGCAGCTGTACCTTCTTCGGCAAACTTTCCGCCGCCGTTGCCAATCCTGCCGGGCCGGCGATTGACCCCAAATTGCTGACGCTGCACCAGCGTTTCCACGATATGGCAAACGAGATCGTCGATCTGAGTCAGAACGGCCTGGGTGATGCGGCGGATCTGCTGCTGCCGGAATTCAACGAAGTGGCCCATCAATTGACCAATGGGCTGGATGAATTGCGCGCCACCGTGCCCGCCTGAGGTCAGAAGCTCAGTTTAGTGAAAATCCCGGCTGTGAGTTTCCAGCCGTCCCAGCCAGCCTGAGAGATCGACCAGGCGCTGAGCAAAAACATGGGTCACCCCTTCGGCCTGCTGGAGTTGCCCATAAATCCCCAGCAACTGCGCGGCGAGCAACTCCCGGCGCTGACGCTCGACCAGTTGCGGATTGACCACCACATTGATCCAGCCGCTTTCGTCTTCCAGCGTTACGAAGACGATCCCGGTCGCCGTGCCGGGCCGCTGACGTCCAGTGACGATGCCGGCCACCCGTACCAGCGCTTTGTCGCCCTGCCCCGGCAAATCACGGGCACAGAGAAAGCGGCGATCACGCAAGGCTTGACGCAAGAGACTCAAAGGATGGGCACGCAGGCTGTGCCCCACATGCCGGTAGTCGGCGACCAGATTTTCCCCCAGGCTGGGTGCCGGCAAACTCACCGACTCGCCCGGCGTTTCCAGGTCTGCCGCCAAGCTCCCATCCAGGCCAGCAAACAGATCCCCCTGCACCGCCTTGCCAGGATGCAAGGCACTGTCGGCCACCTGCCAGGCAGCCTGACGACGATGTCCCGCCAGTGATTGCAGGGCATCCGCCGCCGCCAGAATCTCCAGCTCCCGTTTGCCCAAGCCGCAACGCACTGTCAGATCGGCAATACTGGAAAATGTTCGAATTTTGCGGTCGACCGCAATTTTCTGCCCTTTTTCTGCCGCCAGACCGCGAATCTCGCGCAAACCCAGCCGCACCGCACCGGTTTCATCCACCCGGCTTTCCCAGTCACTCTGAGCCACATCGACCGGCAATACCGTCACGCCATGGCGGCGGGCATCCTGAATCAGCATCGACGGCGAGTAGAAACCCATCGGCTGGCTGTTCAGGAGTCCACACAGAAAAACCGCCGGGTAATGGCACTTGATCCAGGCCGAGGCAT
>JAVEXE010000151.1:0-5589 GCA_034004105.1 Azonexus sp.
TATTCACCATCGACAAAAAACTCTTCGCGCAAGCGGCCTTCTTCAGTAAAACCCAGTTTGGCGTAAACCTTGACGGCACGCGTGTTATCGCAATCGACGATCAGGTAGAGCTTGTACAGATTGAGGACTGTGAAGGCGTAATCCATCGCCAGTCGGGTGGCCAGGGTGGCATAGCCTTTACCCTGATGGGCTGGGGCAATGATGATCTGGAATTCCGCCCGGCGGTGGATGTGGTTGATTTCGACCAGCTCAACCAGGCCAACCCGGGTACCGTCCATTTCCGCGATGAAACGGCGTTCGCTCTGGTCGTGGATGTGGCGGTCGTAAAGATCGACCAGCTCAACGAAGGCCTCGTAAGGTTCCTCAAACCAGTAATGCATGACCGTTTCATTGTTGTCCAGTTCGTGGACAAAGCGCAGGTCTTCACGCTCCAGCGGGCGCAGGATCAGGGATTGTGTCATGTTGGCTCCCTAAGGTTGCAGAAGAGTCCCAGCGCCCGGGACAACTTGGGACATTGCTTAATCCACCCCTTGCGAACTCAAGTAATCCTCGTAACCGCCGAGGTAATCGACGATGCGTCCATCGCCCTTCACTTCCAGCACGCGGGTGGCGAGGGAGGAGACGAATTCACGGTCGTGCGAGACGAAGATCAAGGTGCCGGGGAATTTTTCCAGGCCTGAGTTCAGGGCTTCGATGGATTCCATGTCGAGGTGGTTGGTCGGTTCGTCCATGACCAGGACGTTGTGCTTGGACAGCATCAGGCGACCAAAGAGCATGCGCCCCTGCTCGCCCCCGGAGATGACATTGACCGATTTTTTCACTTCGTCGCCAGAAAACAGCAAGCGTCCGAGGGTGCCGCGCACCAGCGTTTCCAGATCGCCGCCCTCTTCCACCGAAGCGCGGGCATAGCCGACGATCCATTCGGTCAGGCTCTGCGTGCCGGCGAATTCGGCACTGTGATCCTGCGCGTAATATCCGGGATTGGCCTTTTCCGCCCATTTAAGCGTGCCGAATTGCGGCTGCAACTCGCCCATCAGGAGCTTGAGGAAGGTCGTCTTGCCGACCCCGTTTTCCCCAATCACGGCAATCCTCTCGCCGCCGTTGATGGTCAATGACAAGTTGTTGAAAATCTTGCGTTCGCTGCCCTCATAGGCAAAGCTGAGATTTTCGATTTCCACCGCCTGACGATGCAGCTTCTGCTTTTCGTCGTATTCGAAACGAATCCACGGATACTGGCGCGACGACGGTTTGACATCTTCCGGCTTGAGCTTGTCGATCAGCTTCATCCGGCTGGTCGCCTGCTTGGCCTTGGACTTGTTGGCCGAGAAGCGGCGAACGAATTCCTGCAATTCGGAAATGCGCTCCTTCGCCTTGCTGTTGGCCGCCTGCTGGCGAGCTCTGGCCTGCGCGGAGGCTTCCATGAAGTCGTCGTAATTGCCCGGGTAGACCTGAATCTTGCCGTAGTCCAGATCGGCCATGTGGGTGCAGACCTGGTTCAGGAAGTGACGGTCGTGGGAAATGATGACCATCGTCGAATCCCGGTTGTTCAGCACATCTTCCAGCCAGCGGATGGTATTGATGTCGAGGTTGTTGGTCGGTTCGTCGAGCAGCAGGATATCCGGATTGGCAAACAGCGCCTGGCAGAGCAGCACCCGCAGTTTCCAGCCGGGTGCCACTTCGCTCATCGGGCCGTTGTGCTGTTCGGTCGGGATGCCGACGCCAAGCAGCAGTTCGCCGGCACGCGATTCCGCCGTGTAACCATCGTATTCACCAACCTTGCCTTCGAGTTCGGCAGCGCGCATGTAATCGTCTTCGCTGGCTTCCGGATTGGCGTAAATTGCGTCGCGCTCCTGAATCGCTGCCCACAGTTCCTCGTGACCCATCATCACCACGTCGAGCACGCGCATGTCTTCGTAGGCGAACTGGTCCTGACGCAGGTAGGCCATACGTTCGTTGACGTCCTTCGAGACATTGCCGGCTGAGGGTTCCAGCGCCCCGCAGAGGATTTTCATGAAGGTCGACTTGCCGGCGCCGTTAGCGCCGATCAGACCGTAGCGATAGCCTTCGCCGAACTTGACGTTGACGTTTTCAAACAGGGGCTTGGCCCCGAATTGCATGGTGATGTTGGCAGCGACGAGCACGAGATTTCCGATTCCGCAAAATTTCAATAAGGGTCAGATTTTACCCTTTTTAACAAGTCGACCGCGGCACCCTGCCCCATTTTTGTGCACCGCGGTGTAACATCGCGCCCGACAATAACGCGTACAAAACCTGGAGACAGCACCATGGTCCCGCATCTCACCACCGCTCTCAAAGGCCCGCTGCTTGAACTGGAGCAGCGTTTCCTTGACGCCAGCCCACAAATCGAACAATGGCTGCGCGGCCAATGGCTGGAGCACTCCCCACCCTTTTACTCCTCGGTCGATTTGCGCAACGCCGGATTCAAACTCGCCCCGGTCGATACCAATCTTTATCCTGGCGGCTTCAACAACCTGAACCCAGCCTTCCTGCCGCTCTGTGTGCAAGCGGCGATGAGCGCCATCGAGAAATTCTGCCCGGAAGCACGCTCCCTGCTGCTGATTCCGGAAAACCACACGCGCAACCAGTTTTACCTGCAGAACGTCGCCCAACTCGCGGCCATTCTCAAGCAGACCGGGCTGGAAGTGCGGATTGGCTCATTGATTCCGGATCTGACCCAGCCGACTGCGGTCGACCTGCAAAATGGTCAACAATTGCTGCTCGAACCGCTAACGCGCCGGGGGAACCGCTTGGGGGTTGCTGGCTTTGAACCTTGCGCCATCCTGCTCAATAACGACTTGTCGGCAGGCATTCCGGAGATCCTGCAAGGGCTGCACGAACAGGTGGTTCTGCCGCCACTGCACGCCGGCTGGGCGGTGCGGCGCAAGTCCAACCATTTTGCCGCTTACGATGAAGTTGCCAACGATTTCGCCAAGGCCATCGGGATTGACCCTTGGCGCATCAATCCGGCATTTTCGGTCTGTCGCAGCGTCAATTTCCACGAGCGTCAGGGCGAGGAATGCCTGGCCGCCAACGTCGAAGCCGTACTCGACATCGTGCGCGAGAAATATCAGGAGTACGGCATCAACGAGACACCCTACGTTGTCGTCAAGGCTGATGCCGGCACCTACGGTATGGGCGTCATGACCGTGCGTAACGTCGATGAAGTCATTGCGCTCAACCGCAAGCAACGCAACAAGATGAGCGTCATCAAGGAAGGCCTGGAAGTTTCCGAGGTGCTGATCCAGGAAGGCGTGCATTCCTTTGAAACGGTCAAGGATGCCGTGGCCGAACCGGTCATCTACATGATCGACCGTTATGTGGTCGGCGGTTTTTACCGCGTGCATACCGGGCGCGGCAAAGATGAAAACCTGAATGCACCGGGCATGCATTTCGAGCCGCTGGAATTTGAAACCGGCTGCAACCTGCCAGACTACGCCACCAGCAATCCGGATGCGCCGCCCAATCGTTTCTATACCTACGGTGTCGTCGGCCGACTGGCCTGTCTGGCAGCCGCGCTGGAACTGGAACGCACCGCACCGGAAGCCAGCAGCTAAGCCATGGGACTGGACCGGCGCTTCGATCCTGCCGCACAAATACGGGTAGTTGAACCCCTGAAGCTGCTGTTCATTCTCGATCCGCTGGACACACTGAAAGCCTGGAAAGACTCCTCCGTGGCAATGATGCGTGCCGCCATCAGCCACGGCCACGAGGTATTCGCCCTTGAGGCGCAAACCTTGGGCTGGCGGAAGCCGGAAGCGGGGCATCCGGGGGGCGTTTTTGGCGAAATACTGCACCTGCATTTACGCCCGGAAGATCACGACTGGTACCGCGAAACCGGCCGTGAGTGGCTACCGCTGACCACCTTCGATGCGGTCATTCTGCGCAAGGACCCGCCCCTGGACAGCGAATTCCTCACGCTGACCTGGCTGCTTGAGCGTGCCGAGGCGGATGGGGTCAAGGTTTTCAACCGCCCTCGAGCCCTGCGTGAACACTCGGAAAAAATTGCCATCACGGAATTTCCCCAATTTGCCCCGTCGACCGTCATCAGCCGCCATTTGCGTCAGATCCAGCATTTCATCGACGAGCAGCGCGACGTCATCCTGAAGCCCCTGGACGGCATGGGCGGCAAGCAGATTTTCCGTGTTCATCGCAATGATCCCAACCGCAACGTGATTGTCGAAACCCTGACCGACGATGGCAAACGCACCATCATGGCGCAAGCCTACCTACCAGAAATTGCTCAGGGCGATAAACGTATCCTGCTCATCGGCGGCAAGATTGTTCCCTTCTGCCTCGCCCGCATCCCGAAAGCCGGAGAGACACGCGGCAACCTGTCCGCCGGCGGCACCGGGATCGCTCAGGAACTCTCGGTACGCGACCGGGAAATCGCTGAAACCCTCGGTCCCATTCTGTACAAACGCGGCCTGATGCTGGTCGGCCTGGATGTCATTGGCCAGCATCTCACCGAAATTAACGTCACCAGCCCGACCTGCATGGTCGAAATCCGCCAGCAAAGCGGTTTCGATGCAGCCGGCGCCTTCATCTCAGCCATCGAACACGCATGCGGATTGCCCTGATCGCCCTCCTCTCCCTCCTGCTCACCGCTTGCGGCAAGACGCCGCTGCAGGAACAGCAGGCCTTCGTATTCGGCACTCGCGTCGAAGTCATCGTGGTCGATAAAGATCCGGAACAAGGACGCAAGGCGATCAATCTTGTCCTGCGCGAATTCGACCGCATGCACCGCGCGTATCACGCGTGGCAACCCTCCGAATTGACCACCGCGAATTCCGCCTTTGCCGCCGGTCGACCGCAGGAAGTCAGCACTGAACTGGCCGAGTTCATGCGTGAAGCCCAGGCCCTGTCAGCGCAAGGCGACCATCTTTTTGATCCGGGGATTGGCGGCCTGATCCAGCTTTGGGGCTTTCATGCTGACGAATTTGCAGCCCGCCTGCCCGACCCGGAAAAGCTCGCTGCCTGGCTGGAAAAAAAACCTTCAGTCGCCGACCTGGTCATTAACGGCAAGAATGGCACAACGGCCAGCAGCCGCAACCCCGCGCTGGCGCTGGATTTTGGCGGCTACCTGAAAGGCGTCGCCCTCGATCGCGCCGCCGCCATCCTGCGCGAACAAGGCATCAAGAACGCGCTGATCAACATCGGCGGCAATGTCATGGCATTGGGCAGCAAGGACGGGCGCAAATGGCGTATCGGCATCCAGCACCCACGCCAGCCCGGCGCACTCGCCACGGTCATGCTCGAAGACGGCGAAGCCATCGGCAGTTCAGGCGATTACCAGCGTTATTTCGAGCTTGACGGCAAACGCTATTCGCACCTGATCGACCCGCGTACCGGCTGGCCAGTTGATCACACGCAAGCCGTCACTGTCCTCATCCCCGCCAGCCCCAAGGCCGGCACCCTGTCTGATGCCGCTTCGAAACCCATCTTCATCGCCGGCCCCGACCACTGGCGCGACCTCGCCCGCAAAATGCAAATCGGCCTCGTTTTACGCGTCGACCGCAATAACCAGATTTTCGTCACCCAAGCCCTGCACCAGCGACTGGAATACATCGG
>JAVEXE010000152.1:0-5568 GCA_034004105.1 Azonexus sp.
GTGCTGACCGAATGGCAGGCGGTGACCAAAAAACTGCCGGCGTTCAAGGCCTACCCCCAGGTGATTCAGGATATCGAGGCGCAGCTAGGCCGGCTGATTGGCAAACGCTTTGTCGTTGAGACGCCGTTTGAGCGTTTGCAACACTATCCGCGTTACTTGAAGGCGATTGGCGTGCGGCTCGACAAGCTGAAAGCGAATGCTGCGCGTGATGCGTTGGCCATGGCTGATTATGGCAAGCTGTGGAGCAACTATGAGCGGCGGGCGCTGCAACTGGCCAAAATGGGTGCGGTCGACCCGCAAATTGAGCAATTCCGCTGGTTGCTGGAAGAACTGCGCGTTGGCCTGTTTGCCCAGGAACTTCGCACGCCGGTACCAGTCTCGGTCAAGCGTCTGGAAAAACAATGGGAAGGAATTCGGCATGGCTGATGTAATGCTGGCGCTGGGGCGAACCTTCGCTGACCTGCGTCGTGGCAAAGTCTGGATGTATGTTTTGTTGCCTGCTGCCGTTTCGCTGGTTTTTTCAATTGGCTTGGCGATCTGGGCACTGGGCTGGATGGTCCAACAAATGATGGACTATCCGCCAATGACGCTGCTGGTTGGCTGGGGTCTGCTTTGGTTGGCGGAAATTCTGGCTTATCTGGGTGGGTGGATGGCGATCTTTGCCGTTGCTTATCTGGTGGCGCTGATTGTGGCTGCGGTATTGATCATGCCAATGATGTTGAAGCTGCTGGCAGAGACGGAATACCGCGATCTGGCGGCGATGGGGCGAGATGGCTTTGTGGCTGCTGCGGTCAACAGCCTTGGTGCATCTGTTTTGTTCATTGCGGCTTGGTTGCTGACCATTCCTTTGTGGCTGATTCCGGGGATGTCCTTGGTCATTCCCCTATTGTTAATGGCCTGGTTAAACCGCAGGACTTTTGCTTATGATGCCTTGGCCGAACATGCGACCGAGGCGGAATGGGACGAGATATTCTCGCGCCACAAAAAATCCTTGTTTTTGCTTGGCTTGATCATGGCGTTATTGGCGCATGTGCCGATTCTTGGCTTGTTGGTGCCAGCACTCGCTGCGCTATCATTTGTCCACTTCGGGCTAGAAGCTCTGCGGCGTACGCGGGGTGATGCCTGTGTCACCGTTCACGGAGAAAGACTATGAGCCGTACCTTTGGTGCTGTCATCATCGGCGATGAGATTTTGTCGGGCAAGCGCCAGGACAAACACTTTGCCAAAATTGCTGAAATGCTCGGGGCTCGGGGCTTGCAGTTGTCTTGGGTGGAATACCTGGGGGATAACAGGCAGCGCCTGACGGATACCTTCATGCGGACGATGGGGGCTGGCAATATCGTTTTTTCTTGCGGCGGCATCGGCAATACGCCGGATGATCATACCCGTCAGGCAGCAGCCGCGGCCTTGGGTGTCGGTTTGGCCCTGCACCCGGAAGGTTACGAGGAACTCAAGGCCCGGTTTGCCGGTGAGGAAGTTACCGATAAACGTAAATTGCTGGTTACCTTCCCGCAAGGGGTGCAGATCATCCCGAACCCGTTCAACCGGATTCCCGGCTTCATGGCCAATGAGCATTACTTTGTGCCCGGCTTTCCGCAGATGGCGCATCCGATGATCGAGTGGGTGCTGGATACCTACTACCAGGATCTCTTCAAGCCCGTTGGCGACAAAATTGAAAAGGCTTTTTTGCTGACGGGGCCGAATGCCTACGAAAGTGCCTTGCTTGACCTGATGGAGCGCATTGTTGCGGTCTACCCCACGTTGCGCCTGTTTTCCTTGCCTTCGCTGATTGGCAAGGAGCGTAAGCATCTTGAACTGGGTGTCGAAGGTGCGCCGGCATTAGTCGAGCAGGCAATGGAGGAAATTCGTCAGGAAGTCGAGAAACGCGGCATCACCTGGGTTTGGCGACCCTGAGCGACTTCATGCTCAAGGTGGTGCGGGTTTTGCGGTCGACGTAAAAAAGCCCACGGTTTTTGCCGTGGGCGATTGTCGACCGCAGTAAGGTGCCAGGAATTACTTGGCAGCGGACGTCTTCTTGGCAGCGGCTGAAGTCGCGCTGGTCTTGGCAGGAGCAGCAGCCTTGCTGGCAGCTTGAATGTTGGTTTCAGCGATGTCGGCCAGTTGCTTGGCCATCGAGGTCATCTGGTCGAAGGCTTTGGTCGAAGCACCGAGCATGGATTGCATGGTGGCAGCGAAAACATCACCACCAACGGGCGCAGCCGCCTTGGCTTTTTCCACAGCAGTATTGGCCGATTGCGTGAAGTTGCTGTACTGCGCTTCCATGACCGAGGTCACTTCTTTCTGCATTTCAGTGACCAGATCGTAAATGCTGCGCGAGTAGTCCATCAGCTTTTCAACGTTCGGCTGGGTCAGTTCGCTGTTCAGCTTTGCGACAGCACTGGCATCTTTGGCGGCCAGCAATTGCTGGGCATTGGCAACCGTCGTGTTGAAAAATTCGCGCGAGGCCGCCATGTTCAGGGCGGTCAGGCGCTCCAGGCCGTTGAAGGCAGTGCGCATCAGCGCGGTCATGACTTCTGCGTTGGCTTTCTGGGCGGCGGTCAGTTGTTCGATATTCGGGTTGCTCATCATTATCTCCAGGTGTGTTTTGAGTGGTGCAAATGAAACAAAGGCCCCCTTCATCCGGAGGCCTTTTGCAACAACTTACTTCTTCTTGGCTGCAGCGGTGGTGGCACCGACTGCCTTGACCGTTGCGTTGGTGGCAGCGGCAACATTGGCTTCGGCAATCTCAGCAACTTGCTTGGCAGCTTTGTTCATGTTGTCGAAAGCCGAATTGGCTGCAGCAATTGCGCTCTTGACAGCAGCGACAGCAACATCAGAACCAGCCGGTGCCGACTTGGCTGCTTGATCCAGCAGGCTGGCAACGGTTTTCTGGAAGTCGCTGAACTGGGCTTCAACCATCTTGGACAGTTCTTCCTGAGTCTGAGCAGAGATCTCATACACAGAACGCGAGTAGGCAACAGCCTTTTCGACATTTGGCTGGGCCAGCGATGCCTGGATGGACATGGCTTCCTGAACGTCCTTCGCACCCATCAATGCCTTGGCGTTGGAAACCGAGTCTTCCATCACGGAACGGGCAGTGTTCAGGTTCAGTGCGGCGATGCGCTCGGCAGAAGCCAGGGCGGTATTTGCCAGCGACAGCAGGGAGTCAACAGTGGCTTTGTTGGCGGCAGCGAATTGCTCGGGGGTCTTGAACATGGTGGGTCTCCTGATTGAAAAATGCGCTTGACAGTGATGCTGTTAATCTTTTGTTGCACTGCAACATGACTTTGATTATAGATCACCTTGATTTGGTGTCAAGTATTTTTTGTGCGTTGCACCATGTTTGTATAAGTCTTTTGAATCAGGGAGCTGTCGCTGGTTTTGCGGGGGTTTCGCTGAGGCTTCTGGCGTCGCGCAACGGTAAGGGTTCGCTGGCTGGGGGAGGTGGGGCGCTGCCGGCTTTGTTGCGTGGTTGTATCGTTGCCCGCACGCGTCCTCCTGCAGCATTGCTTTCTGATTTGTCACCATTCGTGGCAAGGAATTTTTCGCTGATCGCGTCGTACCAGATGTAATCCCCTTTGACTTCGTCCGCACCACTCTGGATGTACGCACGTTTGAACAACTCAGCGACTTCCTTGTAACTGTCGTAATCAATTCGTTCAGCTTCGCCTTCAATGAAGTCTTCACGCCCTTCACGTTTTTGCCGGAAGCTGGCTTTGCGGCCATTGGCAGCAAACGCAGAGGCTTTCTGGAAGCCATACTGATCTTCGCTAATCAGTATGCGCTCTGCACGGAGTACCAAAGTGCCTTTGGTGATGACCACGTCGCCTTCAAGGGTCTGTGTCTTTTTTGCGTCATCAATCGATATCCGGTTTGCTTCCAGATGCATGGGTTTGTCCCGGTCTGCACGCTCTGCCAAAGCGGGGGTACAGAGAAAGGCAGCAAGAAGGAGAAGGCTGGGTCGTAGGGTCATGGCTGGGCTCTGGAGGCGACGTGATAACCACGCACTTGTGAGAGGAGTTCAAAGGTCATTTTGTTGTGATCGATTCGGGCACCGGTACCAGTAACCCAGGAAGCGCCTTGGGTAATGCGGATTGCACTGTTGGTGCGTGCGAGTCCTGCCTCCGGTTCGATAATCATGCTGCTGGTACGCGCCTTGAGTTCCGGATTGCGTGGTGTTGCCAGACGCAGGAGTTCAACGTCGCCGGTCAAGTGAATGACCTCGCCTTGTTGCGTGACGGTGGCTTTATTGGCGCGAACATTGACAATCGTACCGTCCTGACGATACGAGTTGAGATGTGGGGTGTCGATTTCGGTGCTGTCGTTGTGAGGGTAATGGCTGAGTTTCGGGCCGTGTAGGCGGTATTTCAGCTTGCCCTGATCATCCAGTCGGCGAATTTCAAAATTCTCGACAATTGCATCAGGGCCAGAGTTTTCTGGCCGGGTGGCGTCAGTCTGGTCTGTGGTCAAGCTCGATTTCAGCCAGAACGTCAAGGCTGCCATCAGTGCGAGCAAGGTCAGGGAGAATAATTGGCCAGACCAGTTTTTCATTGGTTCTCCATCTGGACGAAGGGGATATCGATGACGCGGTGGTTCATCAGATCACCTTTGCCGTGAACAGATCGTGCATGTTCAGGGCACCAGCAAGCCGCCCATCCGGCGTACAAACCAGCAGTGCATTGATACGCAAGCGCTCCATCATTTCAACGGCTTCGACGGCCAGTTGTTCTGGAGAAATGATTTGTGGCCCCGGATGCATGATCTCGCCGATCTGACCGTGCTGTAAATTGAATTGCCGTTCAAAGGCTCGTCGCAAGTCGCCGTCGGTAAAAATGCCTTGAGGCCGGTTTTCGGCATCACAAATGGCGACCAAGCCCAGGCCGCCACGTGACATTGCAATAACGGCTTCGCTGATGGGGGTTGTGCATTGCGCAACCGGCACACGCTCAAGTGGGCGCATCACGTCCCGCACATGCGTCAACAGGCGTCGACCCAACGAGCCGCCTGGATGGGATCGTGCAAAATCTTCCGGACTGAAGCCGCGGGCGTCGAGCAGCGCGACCGCGAGCGCATCTCCCAAGGCGAGTGCTGCGGTGGTGCTGGCTGTCGGTGCAAGATTGAGTGGGCAGGCTTCCTGGCTGACACCAGCATCAAGATGCACGTCTGATTCTCGTGCCAGACTGGAGGCAGGGGCACCTGTCATGGCAATCAATCTGGCTCCCTGGCGTTTGATGGCGGGCACGATACGCAGGAGTTCTTCAGATTCGCCTGAATTGGATAAGGCCAGCAGAATGTCGTGTCGCGTGATCATGCCTAAATCGCCGTGGCTGGCCTCTGCCGGATGGACAAAATACGCCGGGGTTCCTGTGCTGGCCATGGTGGCGGCAATTTTTCGGGCGATGTGGCCGGATTTTCCCATGCCGCTGACAATCAGTCGGCCTTGGCTGTTGAGGATCAGCGTGACCGCTGCGACAAAACTGTGGTCGAGACGTGTTTTCAAGGCCTCGACGGCGGCAGCTTCGATACCCAGTGTCTGACGTCCCAGTGATAAGGCTCGTTCAGCGGAGA
>JAVEXE010000153.1:0-2017 GCA_034004105.1 Azonexus sp.
CTGCTGGCATCCGCCCTACTCCTGTCAACATCGGCTTATGGCAACGAGGTACTCCGCATCAGCGGCGCGAGTACCATTCAGCCCATTTTGAAACGGACTGCACCGGAATTCACCGCAGCGACCGGCATCCTCCTCAATATCAGCGGTGGCGGTAGCGCCCACGGCATTACCGCAGTCCTGGCCGGAGAGGCAGACATTGGCATGCTATCTCGCTCGCCCAGCGACGAGGAAGCCAAGATCCTTGAAGTCACCCGCATCGGTTACGACGCGCTGGCGCTTGTGGTACATGAAAGCAACGCGCTTGATGACCTTACGCACGACCAGGTCCGTGACATTTTTCAAGGGAAAATCACCGAATGGCAGTCGATCAGCCCCCGCCAGAGCGGCATGATCGCACGCGTCGGCAAAGCCCACGGCCGCTCGACACGGCTGCTTTTTGACCAGTTTTTCGGGTTGACCGCAGCAAATTATCCGAAAAACCTTCCCATCGTTGGCGCCGATGCGTCGGGCATCCTTTATGTCAGCATCGACCCGCAGGCCATCGCCTACATTTCAGCCGGTTCAATTCTGCGCGCCATTCGACTCGGCGCCCCCGTAAAACTGCTCAGCATTGATGGAAAGTTTCCCAAGCCCGACCTTATCCGCAATGCCGATTACCCCTACGGTCACCCACTCAACCTCGTGACTCGACACCCGCAGCCGCCCAAGGTCAGGCAATTCCTCGACTGGATCACCCACCACGAAAAAGGCCAGCAAGCCGTCGAAGCTGAAGGCTTTCTGGCCATCGGGACACAGCCATGAAAACGCTATCGCTACGTGCCCGCCTGATGCTCGGCTATGTTGCATTGGCGCTGACGCTGGCGCTCGCGGTTGCAGCCAGTTTCTGGCAGATGCGGCTTTCGGAAAACCGTCTGCATGATCTGCACCAAGGTGGCATCGTCTTGCAACGGCAGGCGCAGCGCCTGAAGTCCATGGTTGCCGCCCTGGATCGCGGCGCCCTGGAAGCCGCCCTTTCCGGCGAAGAAAGCGACCTTTACGCTGCCGCAGCGCGTGGCCGACTGTTTTTCTCCCTGACCGCCCAAATGCGAGAACAAGCCCAGGCGGCCCTGCCAGCCGAAATCGCGGTACAAGTGATTGGCGACATCGACATTATTGAAGCCGCGTTTCGGGATGCCATGGCCGTGACTTTCGCCACCTTGGGCGAATACCTGGAAACCCAGCGGGCAGACCCCGATCTGCTGGTACGCGTACGCCTGACCAGCAGCATCTTCGATCATCAAATCGACGAATTCGTTAATGCAGGCCGGGAGCGGGTAGACCGCCTGATCGCCCAGACCCGCGCCGACATGAAGACTGCCCGCCAAGGGCTGACCACCTTACTGATTGTCAGCGTCCTCTTGCTATGGTTCGTCTATCTTTTCCTGCATCAACGTTTAAGTGCGCCGTTGCAACGACTGCAGCAATTCATTGAGCGTGCAAGCGAGAACCCGACCCAGATCGCCGAACGCCTGCAATTCCGCCAGCGTGACGAGATTCAGAAAATTGGCGATGCCATCGGCGACCTGCTGGATCGTCTGCAAGCCACCACCGTCTCGCGCGACCAACTTGACCTCGCCAACAAGGCCAAGTCCCTGTTTCTGGCCAATATGAGTCATGAACTACGCACGCCACTGCACGGCATCATCGGGATGAATCAATTGCTTGAAATCAGCCCACTGAACGCAGAGCAACGCGATTTCACGCACGCGATCAACGACAACGCCGAACATCTGCTGCAGATGGTCAATGACATTCTCGATTTCTCCGGCACGACACCCGAGCAATATCCCGAGGAAAGCCGTGACTTTTCGCTGGCTGACCTGCTGGCGCAGGGGCTGGAACCTTTTGCCGCAGCCGCGGCCGGCAAAGGTCTGGCACTGACCCACACCATCGATCCGGCACTGCCCAAGAACGTTCACGGCAACCCGGAAAAACTGAGCCGCATCTTGTCGCACCTGGTCGACAACGCCATCAAATT
>JAVEXE010000153.1:2117-5526 GCA_034004105.1 Azonexus sp.
AATCCACTACAGAGGAATACATAATGAAGAAAACCCTACTGGCGCTGACGGGTGCCTTGGTATTTTTAACCCAGGCCGCCTATGCGGAAGCCATTCTTACGGTCGACAAGCTCGGCAACGGCATTTTTGCGCTGATCGGCCAGACCGGCGCTCGCTTGCATGAAAACCTTGGCCTGAACGCCAATTACGGCGTGATCGACACCCCGGACGGCAGTATTTTGATCGATTCCGGCGCGTCGACCGTCGCAGCCAAACTGCTTGAAAGCGAAGCTCGCAAGCTGACCGGAAAACCCGTCAAGTGGGTAATCAATACCGGCGTTCAGGACCACCGCTGGCTGGGCAACGGCTACTTTGCCGCACAGGGTGCGCAAATCATCGCGCTACAACGTACGGCAACCACCCAGGCACGTCTAGGCAAAGGCCAGATCGAATCGCTGGCTCACGAACTGAAAGAACAGATGGACGGCACCGTCCCTGCACCTGCCGCGAAGCCACTGGCCGGCGACACGCAGACGCTGACACTGGGAGGCCGCACGCTGGAACTGCGCTACTTCGACCATGCCCACTTTGCCGGCGATGCCGTGGTCTGGTTACCGAAAGAGAAAATCCTGTTCTCGGGCGACCACATCTACGTCGACCGCATTCTCGGCATCCTGCCCGAGAGCAACGCAGAAACCTGGCTCAAAGCCTTCCAGCAAGCCATCGCTCTGCAACCGGCCCGCATCGTCCCTGGACATGGTCGCGTCTGTGACATCGCCCAGGCCCAACGCGAAACGGGGGACTACCTGGCATTTGTCGTCAGCGGCAGCAAGCAATTTGCCGAAGACATGGCCGGTGTTGACACCGCAGTCACCGCTTTGAAGGATGCGCCGGCATTCAAGCATTTGCGCAATTTTGACGACTTGCACCGTGGCAACGTCAATCGTGCTTATTTGAGGTTCGAGTCAGCACAGTAACATCCCCCTGAATTAATCACTGCCGACGCCCACCTTGGGCGTCTCTGTGCCATCGCGATTGACCACGATTGGATCGCTCGGGTGGCTCGTCCTGCACCTCCGCTGCCGGACCTCTCAAACGCTGCACACCGCAAAAAGATATGTTCAAAAACCTCAAGCAGGACTGGTTTTCCAATGTCCGCAACGATCTGCTGGCCGGCCTTGTCGTCGCCCTGGCGCTGATCCCGGAAGCCATCGCTTTTTCCATCATCGCCGGGGTCGACCCCAAGGTCGGGCTCTATGCGTCGTTCTGTATCGCCGTGGTGATTTCCTTCGTCGGCGGCCGGCCGGGCATGATTTCGGCGGCGACCGGGGCCATGGCGCTGGTCATGGTGACGCTGGTCAAACAGCACGGCCTGGAATACCTGCTCGCCGCTACCGTGCTGACCGGCGTGCTGCAGATCATCGCCGGCTGGATCAATCTCGGCGCGCTGATGCGCTTCGTCTCGCGCTCGGTGGTTACCGGCTTCGTCAATGCGCTGGCGATCCTGATCTTCATGGCGCAACTGCCGGAACTGACCAACGTCACCTGGCACGTCTACGCGATGACTGCTGCCGGCCTCGGCATCATTTATCTGTTCCCGTACATCACCAAGGCCATTCCGTCGCCACTGGTGACCATCGTCGTGCTCACCGCCGTCGCCCTCTTCCTTGATCTCGACATCCGCACCGTCGGCGACATGGGGCAGCTGCCGGACAGCCTGCCGGTCTTCCTGATTCCGGACATTCCGCTCAATCTGGAGACCCTGGCCATCATCTTCCCGTACTCGCTGACGCTGATGGTCGTCGGCCTGCTCGAATCGCTGATGACGGCGACCATCGTTGATGACCTGACCGACACGACCAGCAACAAGAACCGCGAGTGCGTCGGCCAGGGCGTCGCCAACATTGCTTCCGGCTTCATCGGCGGCATGGCCGGCTGCGCGATGATCGGCCAGTCGGTGATCAACGTGAAATCGGGCGGTCGCGGCCGGCTGTCGACCTTCTCGGCTGGCATTTTCCTGCTGGCGCTGCTGATGCTGGTCGGCGACTGGGTGGCGAAGATTCCGATGGCGGCGCTGGTTGCGGTGATGATTATGGTCTCGATTGGCACCTTCAACTGGGGGTCGATCCGCAACCTCAAGGAGCACCCGGCGAGTTCCAGCGTGGTCATGGTGGCGACCGTGATCGTCACCGTGTTTACCCACGATCTGGCCAAGGGCGTCGGCGTCGGTGTGCTGCTTTCCGGCTTCTTCTTCGCCCACAAGGTGGCGCTGCTGTTCCGCGTCCGCTCGCGCTCGGAAGATGAGGGCCGCGCCCGTGTCTATCAATTCTCTGGCCAGATATTCTTCGCCTCAGCCGACCGCTTCGTCGCCTCCTTCGACTTCCGCGAAGTCATCGAGAAGGTCGTCATCGACGTCTCGAAGGCGCATTTCTGGGACATCACCGCAGTCAGCGCGCTCGACAAGGTGGTGCTGAAATTCCGCCGCGAAGGCGTTGAGGTCGACATCATCGGCCTCAACGAAGCCAGCGCCACGATGCTCGACCGTTTCGCCATCCACGACAAGGACGGCGCCGAAAACATGCTCGGCGGCCACTGAGGAGCACATCATGAAAAACGAAAACAAGGTTCTAGCCTGCGTCGACCGCTCGCATTTTGCCAACACCATCGCCGATGCCGCTGCCTGGGCGGCCAGCCGGATGAATGCGCCGCTGGAATTCCTGCACATTCTCGATCGTCACCAGGAAGTTGGCTCTGGCGAGGATCATTCCGGCGCTATTGGTTTCGATGCGCAAGAACATTTGCTGAAAGAACTCAGCGACAAGGACGCCGAAAAAGCCAAAGCCATGCGCGATGCTGGCCGAGTTTTCCTCAACGGCCTGCGTGAACGCGCCATCGCCGCCGGCGTGCCGGCACCCGACACCCGCCAGCGCTACGGCCATCTGGAAGAAACCCTGGCCGAACAGCAACCCGGTGTGCGTCTTTTCGTCTTTGGCCGGCGCGGCGAATCTGCCGAAACAACGCAGCCGGCACATTCACAACAACTCGGCCGCCATGTGGAAAGCACCGTTCGCGCCCTCAATAAACCCATCCTGACCGTTACCGAAACCTTCAAGCCCCCCGAACGCTTCATGATTGCTTTTGACGGCGGCGATGTTGCCAAACGCGGCGTCGAGATGGTCGCCAAGAGCCCGCTACTCAAGGACATCCCTTGCCATCTGCTAATGGCCGGCAAAGCCAATCAGGACAATCCCAAAAAAATGGATTGGGCGCGGTCGACCCTGGAAAAGGCCGGTTTTTCCGTCGAATCGGCCATCCTTCCCGGCGACCCGGAAACGGTAATCGCCCGCCAGATTCAGGATCAGGAGATTGATCTGCTGATCATGGGAGCCTTCAACCGCTCCTGGCTGCACAACCTCCTCCACCGCAGCCC
>JAVEXE010000154.1:0-5487 GCA_034004105.1 Azonexus sp.
AATGACCCCGGCCCCCATCCCCGATTTTCTTTACTCCAAACTGGAATCCCTGAAATGAACGTCACCCAGGATATGTCCATCCTGCATCTGATTCTGCAAGCCAGCGCTGTCGTCCAGGCGGTGATGGGCCTGCTTGCCGGCGTCTCGCTGATGTCTTGGTACTACATTGCGATGAAATGGTTTGCCGTCCGGCAAGCGCGGGAAAAAACCGAAGGCTTCGAGCGCGATTTCTGGTCCGGTGGCGACCTCAACAGCCTTTACCAAAGCGCCGTCAATGACCGCCATCATGCCGGCTCGATGGAGCGCATTTTCGAGGCTGGATTCCGCGAATTCACCAAACTTCGCGGCCAGAAGCATCTCGACTCGAAAGACGTGGTCGATGGCTCCCGACGCGCCATGCGTGCCACCTATCAACGCGAAATGGACGCTCTGGAATCGCATCTCGCCTTTCTTGCCTCAGTCGGGTCGGTTTCGCCCTACATCGGTCTCTTTGGTACAGTCTGGGGCATCATGCATGCCTTCCGCGCGCTCGGTAACGTGGGTCAGGCAACGCTGGCTTCGGTCGCCCCCGGTATTGCCGAAGCCCTTGTCGCCACGGCTATCGGCCTGTTTGCTGCCATTCCAGCCGTACTCGCCTATAACCGCTTCTCGCACGATATCGACCGCATCGCCGTGCGTTACGAATCGTTCATGGAAGAGTTTTCAAACATTCTGCAACGGCAGATGAGGTGAGGCCATGCGCCAACGCCGCCTAAAAAACGAGATCAACGTCGTCCCTTACATCGACGTCATGCTGGTATTGCTGGTCATTTTCATGGTGGCAACACCGATGATGACCACTGGCTCCGTGGAGTTGCCAAGCACAGGCACTGCGCCGCAAAAGCCGGACAAGTACTACAAGATTCAGATCGAATCCGACGGCGTGCTGACTTTTTTTGACACCGAAGGCAAGGAGAGCAAGTTGCGTGACTTACGCCAACTCCGGGAACACTTGTCGACCTTGAAGAAGGAAGACGCTGTTCTGATCGCCGGTGACAAAGCCGTTCAATACCAGCGCGTTATCGAAGCTCTTGATGAAGTCAAGAAACAAGGTTTTTCCAGGGTTGGCCTGGAAACCGGAATCAAATAAGCCACGATGATTGACGATCCTCGCCCCGCCCCGGGTCGCCAATGGGCCATCGCCTTTACGCTGGCGGTCCATTTACTCCTTGTTGGCGCCCTCTTTTTTGGCGTGAACTGGAAAAACAGCGATCCCGAAGTCATGGATGTCGAACTTTGGTCGCCGACACCCGTTCAGGCGACCCGCGTTGCACCGCCTCCGCCGCCTGCCGAACCTGTCGTCACCCCGCCACCCAAGCCCGTCGCTGCCCCGCCGGAACCCAAACCCGCCCCACCCAAGCCGCCAGCCATTGTCGTCAAAGACGAGAAAAAGCCCGAACCGAAGAAGGTCGAGCCAAAAAAGCCAGAGCCCCCCAAACCAACGCCGAAACCTGAGCCCAAACCGGCAGTCAAACCGCCGCCAAAGGCCGAGCCCGCCCCGCGCCCGGATCTTTTCCGCGAACAGCTTGAACGGGAAACCCGGCAACGACAGATTACCGACGAGCAGAACATGCGCGCCCTGCTGGCAGAAAAGGAAACTCGCGCTGCTGCGGCACGTCGGGGGGTAGAAAGCTACGCCACAAAAATCCGGATGAAAATCCGTGGGAACATTGTCTTGCCGCCCAATATCACGGGAAATCCGGAAGCAATTTTCGAAGTTAACCAACTGCCTTCGGGTGAAGTCCTTGCCGTGCGCTTGAAACGCTCCAGCGGCCAGCCAGTGCTGGATGCCGCCATTGAGCGGGCTATCCTGCGCTCCTCACCATTACCCAAACCCGATGATCCAAGCCTGTTCCAGCGCACACTGGAAATCAAATACAAGCCGTTTGAAGAGTAAAATTGCGCCCATCTTTCGGAAAAAGAGCCTATGTCCCGCATTTCACGCCGTATTTTCCTGCTTGCCAGCCTGTTGACCGCAGGATTGGCGCAAGCGCAGCTATCTATTGAAATCACGGGTGCCGGTGCCAACCGAATTCCCGTTGCCATTGCTGATTTCGCCGGCGATTCGGTGCTTTCACGCATTGTTGCTGGCACCGTGCGCAGCGACCTGGAACGCAGCGGCCTCTTCAAACTGGTCGACCCGATGGGCATGCAGTTTGACGAAAACAGTCCGATCGACCATGGCTTCTGGAAGAACCGTAACGCCGACGCCCTGGCCGTGGGCAGCGTCAGCCGCAGCGGCGATGGCCGCGTTGAAGCTCGCTTCCGTCTACACGACACACAGAAATCCGAAGTGCTGGGCGGTGCCGTATACGCTGCGCAGAGTGCCCAGCTGCGTCTGGCCGGGCACCGGATCGCGGATTACATTTATGAAAAGCTGACCGGCGAACCCGGTGTCTTTTCGACTCGCATTGCCTACGTTGTCAAATCAGGCCGCAAGTACATCCTGCAAATTGCCGATGCGGATGGTCAAGGCGCACAAACCGCGCTCACCTCGGACGAGCCAATCATTTCACCCAGCTGGTCGCCCGATGGCAGCCGCCTGGCCTACGTTTCGTTTGAAAAGAAAAAGCCGGTGATCATCGTCCATTCGCTATCCAGCGGTCGACGTGATGTGGTGGCCAATTTCCGTGGCTCCAACTCCGCCCCGGCATGGTCGCCGGATGGCCGCAAGCTGGCCGTCGTCCTGTCCAAGGATGGCAACTCCCAGATTTACTCGGTCAATGCTGACGGCAGCGGCGTTCTGCGCCTCAGCCAATCCTCCGGCATCGATACCGAACCGCGTTACTCTGCCGATGGCAGTCAGATTTATTTCACCTCGGATCGAGGTGGCAGCCCACAGATTTATCGTATGCCCAGCACGGGCGGCAGCGCCGAGCGAGTCACGTTTGAAGGCTCGTACAACGTTTCGCCGCGCCCGTCCCCGGATGGGCGCAACCTGGCTTTCATTTCCCGCCGCGACGGACGTTTTCAATTGTCCATCATGGACCTGGCCAGCCGCCAGGTTCAAGTGCTGACCGATTCGAACAAAGACGAATCCCCCAGCTTCGCCCCTAACGGCCGGATGATCCTGATTGCTACGGAAATCGGTGGACGCGGTGTACTGTCAGCCGTTTCGATTGATGGCCGTATCAAACAGCGCCTCACCATTGCTGCTGGCGATGTTCGCGAGCCAGCATGGGGGCCATTCCTGAAGTAACCTCGTCGGAGCTTTATCTAACATGAAAAAATTATTTCCCCTCACGCTGATTGCCGCTGCTTTTCTGGCCGGCTGCAGCACCACGCCGCTGCCGGAAGATGGCGGCGCCCCGGTTGAATCCCGTTCAGCAGGCAGCGATGTCAAACCTGTGGTTGCCGGCGACCTCGACGCCAGCGGCTTGCCCCGCGAACTGACCGATCCCAAGAGCCCGCTCTCCCAGCGCAGCATTTACTTCGATCTGGACCAGTTTGATGTCAAAGCCCAATACCAGGGCCTGGTTAACAATCACGCCAAATACCTGACCGCCAATCGGGGTTACAAGGTATTGATTCAGGGCAACACCGACGAACGCGGCAGCCGTGAATACAACCTTTCGCTTGGCCAGAAACGTGCAGACGCCGTCAAGCGTTCCCTGGTTTTGCTGGGGGTTCCGGAAAGCCAGATCGAATCCGTCAGTCTGGGTGAAGAAAAGCCGAAGAATCCAGGCCAGGGCGATGCTGCCTGGGCCGAGAATCGTCGCGCCGACATTCTCTATCGCGCCCCTGACGGCCGCGGCGAGTTCTGATCATGATGCGCCGCCTCCCCGTTGCTCTCCTGATCACAGCCCTCGGCAGTACGCCCGCCTGGGCGCTGTTTGACGACAAGGAAGCCCGCCAGCAGATCGTGGATCTGAAGACCAATGCGGAGGCGCGCTTCGACCAACAGGCACGCGCCCAACTGGATCTGGCTAGCCAGATCCAGCGTCAGGCCGACGAAATCGCTCGCCTGCGAGGCCAGATCGAAACCCTGAATTACGAACTTGAACAGTCCAGAAAACGGCAACAAGATTTCTACCTCGACCTCGATTCCCGCCTCCGCAAACTGGAATCTGCCCAAGCAGCCGCACCAGCGGCGGACGGCACAGAAGGCTCGCCTGCTGCCGGGGATCCTGCTCAAATCACGCAAGCCTACGACGCCGCCCTGGAGAATTTCAAAGCGGCCAAGTACAAAGAGGCTGCCACGGCTTTCGCCGGCTTTGTCGAACGTCACCCTGAGCATGCCCTGGCTGCCAATGCCCAGTACTGGCTAGGCATCTCCTGGTACGCACAACGCAACTGTGCCAAAGCGATTGAGGCACAAACGCTCGTCACCACCAAATATCCGACCAGCGACAAGGCACCTGACGCCTGGCTGTCCATTGCTACCTGCCAACAAGAAATGGGCAATGGCAAAGCCGCCCGCCGGACACTGGAAACCCTGGTCGAAAAATACCCGCCCTCCCCCGCTGCCGGCAAGGCACGCGAACGTCTGAAGAAGAAGTGACTTGGACCTGCGCCTGACCGAAATTTTTTATTCGCTGCAAGGCGAAGCCTCACGCGTCGGCCTGCCGACCGTGTTCATTCGCCTCACCGGCTGCCCCTTGCGTTGTGTCTGGTGCGACACCACCTACAGCTTCACCGGCGGTTCCTCGTGGTCCATTGAGCAAATTTTGCAAGCGGTCAGAAAGCATCCCGTCCAGCAAGTTTGCGTTACCGGTGGCGAGCCGCTGGCACAAAAAGCCTGTCTGCCACTGTTGTCTGCCCTTTGTGATGCGGGCTACGACGTATCGCTGGAAACCTCCGGTGCGCTGGACATCTCCCCGGTCGACCCGCGCGTCTCATGCATCATGGACTTGAAGGCCCCCGACTCCGGCGAGGCAGGCAAGAATTTATGGAGCAACCTGAAACACCTCAAACCACGCGACGAAATCAAGATCATCATCGCCTCGCGTGAAGACTACCTCTGGGCGAAGGAGACGATCGCCGCCCACGCGCTCAACGAACGCTGTCCGATCCTGATTTCCCCTGCCCAAGGCTGCATTGACCCGGCCGAGCTGGCAGGCTGGATTCTGGAAGACGGCCTGCCCGTTCGTTTTCAATTGCAGTTGCACAAACTGCTTTGGGGTAACATGCAAGGGAAATAGGCTAGGAGAAGACCATGAATAACAACCGCCGGCAATTCACCCGCATCAATTTCCAAAGCCCGGGACAACTCATTCTCCCGGATGGCTCACATCAGGTCGAGGTCCTTGACCTCTCCCTCAAAGGGGCCTTGATCCGCCCAACACGCCCGATGTTTGCCCAGGTCGGCAGCAACGCGGTCCTGCATGTCGAGTTGAACGATAACGACATCGATCTGCGCATGGCCGTGACAATCGTCCATCACCAAGCTGACTGCTACGGCCTGGCCTGCCGCGAAATCGACCTCGACAGCGTCACCCACCTTCGTCG
>JAVEXE010000155.1:0-2830 GCA_034004105.1 Azonexus sp.
GGTGAGCGCTTTGATGCCCATGATTTTCTCGATCAAGCCGTTGCTGCTGGGGCGGCAGGCTTGCTCGTGTCAGATGCTACCAAGGTGCCGGAAGGCATTTCGGCAGTGCTTGTTGACGATACGCGTCTGGCGCTTGGCCGTCTGGCTGCGGCGTGGCGGGCGCAGTTCAAATTGCCAGTCATTGCAGTCACTGGCTCGAACGGCAAGACGACGACCAAAGAGATGATTGCGTCGATTCTGGGCGCAGCATTTGGTGACGCCGTTCTGGCGACCCAGGGCAATCTGAACAACGATATTGGTCTACCGCTGACGCTTCTGGGTATGCGCCCTGAACATCGGGCGGCGGTGATTGAAATGGGGATGAATCACCCCGGCGAGATCGGCTATCTCACCAGAATGGGGGCGCCCACGGTGGCCTTGGTGACGAACGCCCAGCGTGCGCATCTGGAGGGCATGGGGGATCTGGACGAGGTCGCGCGGGAAAAGGGATCAATTTTTTCCGGTTTGGCCGCAGACGGCGTGGCGGTGATCAATGCCGATGATGCTTACGCTGATTTCTGGCGTCAGCAGGTTGGGCCATTGAAAACCATGGCTTTCGCCCTGGATCATGCGGCAGATGTTCATGGGCATGTGCGGCAGCATGGTTTGGAAATCGTACTGGATCTGACGACTGCGGACGGTGAGGCATCGATTGCACTGGCAATACCGGGCCGGCATAACGCCCGCAATGCGCTGGCTGCGGCAGCCGCATGCTTGGCAGCAGGCTTGCCTTTGTCGGCTATTGTTGCCGGCTTGAGCGCTTTTTCTGGCGTCAAGGGACGCTTGCAGCGGCGGGTCGGGAAGCGTGGTGCGCAGATTCTCGATGACACCTACAACGCGAATCCTGATTCCGTGCGTGCGGGTATCGACGTTCTGGCGGCAACCGTCGGACGTAAATTACTGGTGCTTGGCGACATGGGCGAGATCGGTGAGGCCAGCAGCCAGTATCACGATGAAATTGGCGGATACGCCAAGAGCCAGGGTATCGATCGGCTGTTTGCGCTTGGCGAGGCAAGTCGCCAGGCGGCCCGCAATTTCGGCGAGGGCGCTCGCCATTTCTGTCAGCTTGAAAAGTTGATTGCTGCGGTCGACAAGGAATTGGGACCGGAAACTACCGTACTGGTGAAGGGATCTCGTTTCATGAAAATGGAACGGGTGGCTAACGCCCTTTCGCTGGAGGAGACTGACTGATGCTATTGGCTCTGGCGCAATGGTTGGCGCAGGACATTCGATTTTTCAATGTCTTCAATTACATCACCCTGCGTACTGTTCTGGCGACCATGACGGCGCTGCTGATTTCTTTTGCCGCGGGGCCGCGGGTCATTCGCTGGCTGGCGGCGAAAAAGATTGGTCAGGCAGTGCGTACCGATGGTCCGCAGACTCACCTCGTCAAATCGGGTACGCCGACCATGGGTGGGGTCTTGATCCTGATTGCCATCGGAATTACTACCCTGTTGTGGGGTGATTTGACCAATAAATACGTGTGGACCGTACTCGTTGTTACCTTGGGTTTCGGAATCGTAGGGTGGTACGACGACTGGAAGAAAGTGGTTTATCGCGATCCGAATGGTCTGGCCAGTCGCTGGAAGTTTTTCTGGCAGTCGGTTCTGGGTGCTGGGGCGGCGTTGTTTTTGGCCTACTCCGCGACGTCGACCGCGCAAACCGAACTGATCGTGCCGTTCTTCAAGAGCGTGGCTTATCCCTTGGGGATCGTAGGTTTCATCGTTCTGACCTACTTCGTGATTGTTGGTACCAGTAACGCCGTCAATCTGACCGATGGCCTGGATGGTCTGGCGATCATGCCGACGGTGATGATTGCTGCCGCCTTTGCCATTTTTGCTTACGTGGCAGGCAATGCGGTTTACGCGAAATACCTCTTTGTGCCCTATGTGCCGGGTGCGGGGGAGCTTTGCATCCTGCTTGGGGCGATTGCCGGGGCGGGTTTGGGCTTCCTCTGGTTTAACGCTTATCCGGCAGAGGTGTTCATGGGTGATGTTGGTGCCTTGGCGCTCGGAGCGGCACTGGGTACGGTTGCGGTGATCGTTCGTCAGGAAATTGTGCTGCTCATCATGGGTGGGGTTTTCGTGGTGGAAACCTTGTCGGTGATGCTGCAGGTTTCCTGGTTCAAATACACGAAAAAGAAATACGGTGCCGGGCGGCGGATTCTGCGCATGGCTCCACTGCATCATCATTTTGAGCAAACGGGCTGGAAGGAAACGCAGGTGGTCGTTCGTTTCTGGATCATCACCATCATGCTGGTTCTGGTTGGTCTGGCGACATTGAAGCTGCGTTGAAACATGACTGAGATTGCACGGCTTATGGAACTGAAAGGTAGACGCGTTCTGGTCATCGGACTGGGAGAGTCCGGGCTGGCGATGGCCAAGTGGCTGCATCGTCAGGGTGCCCGTGTTCGCGTTGCCGATACGCGTGACAATCCGCCCAATGTGGCAGCCTTGCAGCAATTGGCTCCGGGGGCTGTGTTGCTGACCGGTAGCATTTCCGATGAGACATTTGCCGGTGTGGATATCGTTGCGCTGTCGCCAGGTGTGCCGAAGGCAACGCCGGCGATTGCTGGCTGCGGACTGCCGTTGATTTCGGAGATCGAACTCTTTGCCGAGGGCGTGCGCCAACAGGTGCCGGCATCGAAAATCATCGCCATCACTGGCAGTAATGGCAAGACCACCACCACGGCGCTTGCGGCCCATCTGCTCAACGCAGCGGGGGTCCCGGCAGTCGCCTGCGGCAATATTTCGCCTTCGGCTCTGGATGCGCTGATGGATGCTCAGGACGC
>JAVEXE010000155.1:2930-5392 GCA_034004105.1 Azonexus sp.
ATTGTCCTGGGGGGCGACGGCAAAGGACAGGATTTCTCGCCGCTGAAGTCAGCCCTGGAAAAACATGGTCGCGCGGTGGCGCTGCTGGGGCGTGATGCGGCAGCAATCGGCATGGCAATCGAGGGTTGCGGTGTGCCGACCTGCATTGTCGGCGACATGGATGCTGCCGTGCGCTGGTTGGCTGCACGGGCGGAAGCGGGCGATTGTGTATTGCTCTCGCCGGCGTGTGCCAGTCTCGATATGTACCGTAATTACGCCCATCGGGCCCAGGCCTTTATCGATGCGGTACAGGAGTTGACCGCATGATCCTGGCGGCTCTCGATTCTCCGCGTCGTCAAATGGCAGAAATTGACCCTGTGCTGCTCTGGTCCGCCTTGCTGCTGTTGCTTGGCGGTCTGGTGATGGTGTACTCGGCTTCCATCGCGACGGCAGAGGCCAGCCGCTTTACCAATAATCAGGCAGCGTTTTATCTGATCCGGCACGCGATTTTCCTCTGCGTTGGTTTGGTGGCAGCAGCCTTCGCTTTTCAGGTGCCATTGAATCTCTGGCAGCGATATGCGCCGGTGTTATTCATGGTGGGGGTCGTTTTGCTGGCCATTGTTCTGATTCCTGGCATCGGGAAGGAAGTGAACGGGGCGCGGCGCTGGTTGTCGCTGGGTTTTGCGAATCTCCAACCCTCTGAATTGATGAAGCTGTTTGCCGTGTTGTATGCCGCGGATTACACGATTCGGAAAATCAACGTGATGCACGATCTGAAGCAGGCCTTTCTGCCCATGTTCGCTGCCATGGCCATCGTTGGGATGCTGTTGCTCAAGGAGCCGGACTTTGGTGCGTTTGTCGTGATTATCTCGATTGCGATCGGCATTCTGTTTCTGGGGGGCTTGAAGGCGCGTTTGTTCGTCTTGCTGATTGTCGGCTTGCTGATTGCCTTTGCCATTTTGATCATTGTTGCGCCGTATCGTCGCGATCGAATCTTTGGCTTCATGGACCCTTGGTCGGATGCTTTTGGCCGGGGCTATCAGCTATCGCATTCCTTGATTGCCTTTGGTCGAGGCGAGTTATTTGGTGTCGGGCTTGGGGCCAGTGTCGAGAAGCTTTTCTACCTGCCGGAAGCCCATACTGATTTCCTGCTTGCCGTGATCGGTGAGGAATTGGGCTTTGTGGGTGTGTTGACCGTGATCTTGTTGTTTGCCTTGCTGGTGCAGCGGGCGTTTGCCATTGGTCGTCAATGCGTACAACTGGATCGTCTCTATCCGGCGCTGGTGGCCATGGGCATTGGGATCTGGATCGGTGTGCAATCCTTCATCAACATGGGCGTCAATGTCGGGTTATTGCCGACCAAAGGTTTGACTTTGCCGCTGATGAGTTTTGGTGGCTCCGGGATTCTGGCCAATTGTGTAGCGCTGGCCATCCTGTTGCGTATCGATTGGGAAAACCGCCAGTTGATGCGGGGAGGAAAGCTATGAGCAAAACCATCCTGATCATGGCGGGTGGTACGGGAGGGCATATCTTTCCTGCGTTGGCGGTGGCGGAAATGTTGCGTGAAGCCGGCTGGCGCGTGGTCTGGCTCGGCAACCCGGAGGGCATGGAGGCCCGCTTGGTACCCAAGCAGGGCTATGAAATGGTCTGGGTCAGGTTCTCTGCCCTGCGCGGCAAAGGTTTGCTGCGCAAATTGCTCTTGCCCTGGAATTTGTTGCGTGGCTTCTGGCAAGGCTTGCGCGCCATTCGTCAGGTCAAGCCAAATGTTGTGTTGGGGATGGGGGGCTACATCACTTTCCCTGGCGGCATGATGGCTGCACTGACGGGCGTCCCGCTGGTGCTGCACGAGCAGAATTCGGTTGCCGGTCTGGCAAACAAGGTTCTGGCCAGCGTGGCTGATCGCATTGTCACCGGCTTCCCGGATGTCCTGTCCAAGGGCGTCTGGTTGGGTAATCCCGTGCGTCCGGAAATCTCCAGCTTGCCGTCACCTGCTGCGCGCTTTGCCGGGCGAGAGGGGCCGCTGAATGTCTTGGTGATTGGTGGCAGCCTCGGTGCCAAGGCCTTGAACGAGGCTGTGCCGCAAGGCATGGCGCTGTTGAATGCTGACGAGTTGCCGCGCATTGTTCATCAGGCCGGGGAGAAGCACATTGAAGCCTTGCAGGCAGTTTACGCTCAGGTCGGGGTGCCGGCGCATTGTGTCTCTTTCATTGAGGATATGGCCGGCGCTTATGCTTGGGCGGATCTGGTCATTTGCCGGGCTGGGGCGTTGACCATTGCGGAGCTTGCCGCCGTTGGGGTTGCCAGTGTGTTGGTGCCTTTCCCGCATGCCGTGGATGATCATCAGACAGGCAATGCGCGTTTTCTGGTGAATGCCGGCGGTGCCTTCCTTTTGCCACAAACCGAATTGTCGGCGGACAGCATTGCGCTGCTCCGCAAGTATTCGCGCGGTCAACTGCTTGAAATGGCCGAAAAGGCCCGCAGTC
>JAVEXE010000156.1:0-5356 GCA_034004105.1 Azonexus sp.
ATCAGCGCCACCATCTGATCATAACCAGCCTCATCGTGGATTGGGCGCAGATGCACCATGGCGTCGAATGTCGCCCAAGAGGACTGGATGGCTCGAATGTCAAATTGGGGTTGTGCTGCCTGCATGACTTTCTCCGCAGTGACGATACCGTTCTGGCTCAGGCAGTTTCCCCAATATCCTCGTACCAGAGGGCAGGATATTTGGCGATAAACTCGCGCATCAGCGCAATGCAGGTGCTGTCCTGAAGCAATTCGACCACTACACCGCGCGAACGTAACAGATCCTCTTCACCGATGAAGTTCACATTCTCGCCAATAACAACCTTCGGGATGCCATAAAGAAGGATTGCACCGGAACACATCGCACACGGAGATAGCGTGGTGTAGAGCACGGACTCGCGATAGACCTGAGCCGACTGCCGGCCGGCGTTTTCCAGGGCATCCATTTCGCCGTGCAGGATGGCGCTCCTTTGCTGAACGCGGCGGTTATGGCCTCGGCCAATGACGACACCGTGATGAACCAGTACCGAACCGATCGGAATGCCCCCCTCGGCAAATCCGGCCTGGGCTTCCGCTATCGCGATCTGCATGAATTCGTCCATCCTATCCCCTCAAGTGCATCATGATTCCGACATCTACCCAAGCGTCGATTGGTTCCCCACTGGCAATGTCGCTACTTCTCCAACACTACATTGGCCGAACCTTCCGCACCGATATACACAGCCAGAAGTTTGACGAGACCACTGCCCAGATTCATACCACGATGGGGCACATGCATCGCCTCGACCAAAGCATCGCCTTGGCGAAAGGTTTTCACCCCTTTTTCGCCGTAATCAACCGTGAGTTCTCCCTCCAGAATATACGCCACCAACGGCACTGGATGGCGATGGAAGGCAGCGGGCGCTCCAGGTGCCACCGTCACCACGGCAACCGTGATCTTGGGTGTGCCTGTGCTCGGGTATTGAATGTTTTCTCCGACAACGGTCTGTCCTGTGACGAGCAACTCCTGAACAGGATAATAGCCTTGGTCACGCGCGAGCGCTGCGGTTGCCAGCGAAGCCAGTAACCAGGCAGCGACCTTCAGACATTGCTTGAGATAGCGTGCTGTCTCGCCGCTCCGCCTAAAAACATGGTTGGTGTACATGCGCCACTCCTCGGAAAATTCAGGAATCTTACCTGCATATCATGGCGCTGAACGTATCCATGAAGAAAAACCAACACCTTCGT
The DNA here is from genome assembly GCA_034004105.1 of Azonexus sp. Classification (GTDB taxonomy): domain Bacteria; phylum Pseudomonadota; class Gammaproteobacteria; order Burkholderiales; family Rhodocyclaceae; genus Azonexus. The sequence continues at coordinate 1,227 of JAVEXE010000156.1, forward strand.
TGTAGAGACGGCAGCAACATGTCAAATCCGCCTATGGAATATGAGTTCGAAACCGATGGACCGGTTTAGCGCAGCTGACAGCCAATCCCGGAGAGGAACGCCACCAAAGCTGGCAACTCACGGTCAAGGTCCGCGTAGTCATCGTGGCTACCAGCGACGATTTTCAGCTGAACCTGATCCCCGCTACGCCTAGCGTAAATGTCGTAGGCTTCGCTGACAGGCACGGTGGCGTCTTCTTCACCATGAATCAGCAATATCGGGCAAGACACTCGCCGGATGGTGTTGATCGGTGCAATATCGTCAAAGCGGTGACTTATCACCCATTGAACGTAGCGCAACATCAACCAGCCCAAAGGGTGGTACGGAATTCCCTGACTGGCCAGCCAGCGTCGCATCATTGCCGCCGGATGGGTGAAGGCAGCAATACTCACCACAGCAGACAGATCGTTGCGCCTCGACGCGCTGAGCAGTGCCGCACCCGCGCCAACAGAGTGGCCGATCACTGCAATCGACCCTTGCTTGATGTCATGCCTCTGCTGCAACCACGCAATCGCATGGTCAATATCTTCGGCAAATCTTGGCATTGAGGCAAAGCTGTCTTCGTCGCTTTGCCCATGGCAGCGCGCATCAATGAAAAGCAACGCAAATCCCGCTTCATGCAGTGGCCGCGCCAGGAGCAGCAGGTTTTCCGCATTGCCGCCCCAGCCATGCAACAGCACCACCGCCGGCGACAGTCCCTCTCCGCTACCGTTTGCCGGAATGAACCAGCCAAATAGAAACTTGCCGTTTTCAGTGGGGAGTCTGACGACCTGGTAGCTCAAACCGGAATCTGCAGGCGTCACTGTCTCGATCACCCGCGCCGGTGCCAAGCCACGATGAATTGCCCAACGCAAGCCGACCAAGAAGCCTATTGCCACCATAAAGACAATAGGCCACATCACGATCCAGCAAGCTCCACGGCAACCGAGAGCGCATCTCTGAAATCCCCATCGCCAAGACTGACCCGCTCCCGAAAACCATCAACGCAGTAATCGATACCGTAAGGGTCAATCCCTAACAAAGTCAAATTACTGGGTGCCTGAGCTTGCATCGCAAAGAGCAAATCAGCCTCCTCCCGTAAATCAAGACGCCTGGCGGCTTCCAGGGTGTCAGCCTCCAGCCAGCCCATCTTTCCCACACCACCGATGTATCTCACTCGCTTTGGGATCACCCGAAAGAACATGAAATCCAGTGCCAGATACTGTTCGGCTGCCGGGACATGGCGAAGGTAACGGGCCACCAGTAGTTCGCTCGGTTCGAAATGCTCAACATCCCCCACCAGGGTCAGACGTTGCGCATCCTGGATATTAGAAACCCCTGATTCGTTAAACGACAGGCTGACCTTCGCGTTCGCCAGCAGATTCTTGGTGTGCTCTGCCAGCGCACTCACCAGCAACAGCGGACGGTGACACTCATCCAAAACATTCGGAATAACCGTCGCATACGGATACCCCGGCATCTGAAGCGACTGGGTCGCCAGGGTGCTGACCGATGAACGATGGAGGAGATCAAGGATAGGGGGGATTTCAAGTTTCATGGTCGTATTTCAAAATCAGGCTCTTTTCCCTGAGCCTCTTGGGTTTGCGCCACACGAGTCCCGAGAAAGCGGCAGAAGTGTATCCGTTTGGGTTGCAGGATAAGGCATGTCCTACAGTCGCTGAGGAAGATCAATGGTCAGCCTCCCTGAGAATTTTCACATCCAAACCGCTCGAAGCTGCAGCATTCGGCTAGTACTGTGAATATTTTCGTGAATCGCCACGCACCTTCTCAGAAGGATATTTCGTTCGGTTGAGCACAAGCTTTTCTGAAGCTGCAACCATCAGGTCGACGTCAAGCTTGTCCGCAAGAAGCACCAGATACATCAACACGTCAGCCAGTTCATGACGAACCGCTTCCCGCGTACGTTCATCCAGCTCCGAAAGCTCACCGGTTTTGAGCCACTGGAAAGGCTCAAGTAACTCCGCAGCCTCCACACTCAGGGCTGAAGCCAAGTTTTTTGGCGTATGAAACTGATCCCAATCGCGTTCCCCGGCAAAGGCACGAAGCTCGTCACGAAGCTGAGTCAAATCCATCGGTGATTTCTCCTCTATCACGGTCGAGCGAGAATACACCGACAGCGTACAACAGTGGCCGACAAGCAGCCCCCAAACCAGCCGCCCAGAATACCCAACGATGCCGGAAAGTTACGGCTCACGATGGACGATAGGAGCGCGAACATTTTGAACATCCGCTTGAGTTTCCTGTCTTTGGAAATACAGCAAAGAATGTCGTTTGTTTCTTGACGGCCTCATCGGCCAGCTTGATTCACGGATGAAACGCCCATGCTCCTTTCGCGACTGAAACCGTTTTATGCGGACTTTGCAGCACTCGTTGCCGTAATTACCCCTACGTCAGCAACCGAGGTAGTGCGCGTGCAACTTGGCACGTTCGAAATCGATGCAACCGAAGTGACCATCGGTAATTTTCGTACCTACGCCCGGTCGAAATCATTGACGACGACTGCCGAGCGCGAGGGTGGCAGTTTTGAGTATTCCGGTAGTTGGATGCGGCGGGCAGGCTGGAACTATGCGTATCCGCAAGGAGATCTGGGCGCTGTATCCGAGCCAGCTGTCCACATCACTTGGGCTGAGGCTGACGCCTACTGCCGCCACGCCGGCGGGCGGCTGCCAACCATTGCCGAGTGGCGCGCCGCAGCGTATACAGAACAGCGCGACCAACCCACCGATGGCTTCATCAAGGGGCGCACATACCCGTATCCCGTTGGCGACGACCCCGCCGGAATGAACAACAACCGGCGCGCACACGTCGTGGTCGGGAGAACCAAGCGCGGCATCAACGGTTTGTATGACATGGGAGCCAACGTCTGGGAGTGGATTGCGGATAGGCGCGGTGACGAGGCGCTCACCGCCGGCGGATCGTGGTGGTACGGACCGGAACAGACGCGTGCCAACGGCGCGCAATGGAAGGCCGCGAGCTTCCATGCTGTCTACATCGGGTTTCGCTGTGTTTATGATGTCAGTAGGTGAAGCATGCGCCTGCTTCAGCGTCGACGCCTGGCCGTAGCCCTTCTCCTCTGCTTGACGCTCGTGGGGATCATGCCGCAATCGGTGCTGGCATCCGGGGACCCTGCCTGGGCATCACTTGCTCAGGGAGGGATTGTGCTGTTTCGCCATGCCAATGCGCCGGGCGGTGGCGATCCGGCGGGCATGCGTATTGGTGAATGCGCTACGCAGCGAAATCTGGATGAGCGGGGCCGCGCGCAAGCGCGCCGGATCGGAGAAGCATTCCGATCTCGCGGCGTGGCAGTCGGGCGCGTGCTGACCTCACAATGGTGCCGCACGCGTGAAACAGCGGAACTGGCATTCCCCGGCCAGCAACAGGACGCGCCGGCCTTCAATTCCTTCTTCAATGACTACGCGCAAGGACCTCCACAAACGGCGGCGGCGCGCCTACTGCTGGCAGACTGGCACGGTCCCGGTGCGCTGGTGATCTCGACGCATCAGGTCAACATCACCGCACTCACTGGGATCGTACCGGCATCAGGCGAGGGGGTTGTGATTCGGATGGTTGGCACTGACGTGCAGGTAATCGGCACGATCAGCCCATAAGCAAGGGGGGGTTACCCTTTCTCGGCTTATAGTTGATAGTGATCGACCACTTTGCCATCCTTCAGAATAACCGCTGCCACTTCCGTGGCCCTGGCACTTTCGTTGGGTGACAAACCGGTGGTCTCAAAGTCAATTACCGCCACAACGTCCAATCCCTTTTTCCTCGCAAAATCGGCCTGACCCACACGCTGGCATGGCCTCCTACCTCAACAACCGCTTCCATTTTCCGACTCAGACGGGGGACTTCACCGCAAAGCGATCCCCGGTCGCAAAGAAACTGCCGCCCGCAATGTAATGCAAGGTGCGCTCATCTTCCGAATGGAAATTCCAGCGTCCGTCGTTGAATATCTCAGGGGCTGCCTAGGCCAGCCGGTAGCAGTGCAAGCCTGAATACCACTCACGAGTGCGGCCTGCCTTGTGAACTGTTAGATTTTTTGGTAAATTATCTAACACGGAGGCAGCCATGAGCACATCACAAGCCAT
>JAVEXE010000157.1:0-5354 GCA_034004105.1 Azonexus sp.
TGGTGCAAATTGGGCTATCGGGTCAGGGCACCCTGGACAAGGTGGCCGGGCCGGTGGGCGAAGCCTTGATCATGACCGCGCTGGGTCTGGCGGTGGCGATTCCTGCCGTGCTCGCCTACAACGCATTTAGTCGCCGCAACCGGATGTGGCTGGCCCGGCTGGAAGGTTTTGCGCACGATCTCTACGTTTTGCTGACGGTGAAAAGTGACGCAAAAAATGGCGTCAATGACGCGTCGACCGCAAACATGCTGCGGGGTGCGTGATGGCGGGTGGCGGAAATTTCCGGCGTTACCGCGGGCAATCTGCGGATGGGCCCAAGGCGGAAATGAATGTTGTGCCGCTGGTCGATGTGATGCTGGTACTGCTGGTCATTTTCATCGTCACTGCACCACTCTTGACCCATGCAGTGAAAATCGACCTGCCCAAGGCCAGTAGTGCGGTCAACCTGACCAAACCCGAACATATCGAATTCGGCTTGCGGGAAAACGGCGAGATGTTCTGGAACGGCGAGCCAATTACGCTGGCCGAACTGGCCCTGCGAGCGCAGGCAGCAGCCAGGCAGGAGCCCCCCCCGGAACTGCACATCCGCGCTGACCGCTTGGTGCCGTACGAGAAAGTCGCGCAGGTGATGGCGGTGGCGGCTAAAGCGGGGCTGAGCAAGATCGGGTTTGTCAGTGATCCGGCGGGTGGATCATGATGAAACGATACGATCGATCCAGTAATCCGGGTCTCTGTGCTGATGAGCTACGGCCAATACAACGATCTGCTTGCCTCGAATGACATAGAGTATTTTGTAGGGGAAGCGATTGAACAAGAACCGTCGAACCGGATCAATCTCGACTTTCCAAGACACGGGGTGTTCAAGGATGCGCTTTGCACAAACCTTGGCCTCGCGCAGGAAGGCTTCTCCCAGGCCACGTTGCTGCCGCTCGTAATAGCGCTTGGCTTCCGCTAATTCGGCTTGGGCGACCTTGGCAAATATGAGTTCCATTAAAGGTCTCTGAATGCTTCTTCTATCGAAACGCACTCCAGTCTGCCTTCGTCGTAAGCCTGCAAGCGGCGCATGACCTCCTGCTGCCAAACACGATCCACTTCAGGGTCGGGTTTGTCGAGGCTTTGATGCAGTAGCTCTAGCAAGGCATAGCGTTCCGATGCCTTTAGATGTAATGCTTGTTCAATAATCTCTGCGGTGCTCATGGTGGTTTACTCCTAGAGAAAACTTCAAGACCATGCTGCACATCCAGTGCATACGGCGTCTGTTTGAAGCACTTTTCTTCTTGTCTGTACGGGAAGCCATATTCTGGCTCATCCACGCCCCTTCTTGGCAAGTTCCTGCCGGATACGCTCAATTTCGTAGGCCTTGGCTCCTGGTGTGCCCCACGGGGGAGGTGTGTTCTTTCTTTCGCTGGCGGCACGCTGCAGCCGTTCGCGGGCAGCGGCACGGGCGCTCTCCATTGCTTCGGCCTCTGCACGTTGTTTGGCGAGTTGGGCTTGTTGCGCTGCGTGCTCGCGTTCGTAAAAGATCGGCACACTGCGTTCGCCCATCTTTGCAAGCGCATACAGGCTGTCGATTTCCAACCCGGAGGGGGTGCTGGAGAATTCATTGATCAAGGGCAGGTTGAGCGCCAGCAGTGCGGGTTTCCAGTCGGCGTCGTCGCGGCTGGAAGTGCGGATGGCCAGTTGCGGGTTGAACTGGTAGCCGCCACGGACCAAGCGCTTGAACAGGGCGCGGTTGTAGGCGTAATCGCGGTCGACCTCGTTACGCGACAGTACGTGGTTGATTGCACTGCGTTTGCGTCGGGCGGGGCTGACCACGTTAGGGGGTAGGGCCGCGTAAAAGTCTTCAATCAGCCCTGCATCGAAGAGGCCGGGGTGCTGGACGTTGTAGCTGAAAACCTGCCGGAAGAATGTCCAGCAGGTCTGGAGCAGGAGGTATTCGGACAGATGTTGGTCAATGCGGACCAGGCGTTGGCCGTTGTTGAAATCGATCCATGACGGGGCCAGCAACGGGTAGAGCGTCGCCAAGGCCTTGCGTCCAGTTTCGTTTTCGCTGGCGGATTTTAGCGCCCAGTGCAGGGCATTGAAGCCGAAATGGTCGGTGTTTTCCCGGTCGGCACCGCGTTCCAGCAGGGCTTCAACGAGCGGGATGTTGCCGGCACTGGCGGCGGCCATGAGCGGCGTCATGTTCATCGGCAGGCGGTGTTCAATGCCGTGCTTGTCGCATTGGCGCAGGATGTCGTTGAAATGCCGGTTGTGGTAAGTCTGGTAGCTTTTACGGGCCAGAGTTTTCTGCTGCTTGGCGAACTGGTTTGCCGTGGTGAATTTGGCGTAACGGTCGAGCGCTAGGGCGAGAATCGGCAGATCCTGGGCGGTGGCGATTTCCAGCAATTGCTGTTTCTGCTTGCTGCCAGGCTTTTGTTCGCGGAATACCTGAATCAGCAGTTCGCGGGTTTTTGCTTCGTCAAAAATCGGCCAGGGCACCGGCGTTTGCTTGAGGATGTTCTGACGGATGGCGTCGGCTTGTTCCTGCTTGCCTTGCAGTTCCAGCTTGCGCGCTTCTTTTTGCCAGTCTTCGAGGCTGGATTGTTTGGCGTCAACCTTGAGTTGTTCTGCGGTCGACAGCGTGAGCAGGTCAAAAATGGGGTGGCGAGTGTCGCCTTCGATCAGGTAGATGTTCTTGATGGCCCGCGTCAGCGCGACGTAAAGGGCATTGACGTAGAACTTGTAAATTTCCAGCGACTTGTCCTGCTTGTCGCGGGCGCGGCGGTATTCGAGGGTGTTGTGTTCGAGCGCCGCAGCATCGACGCCGTCGGCAATGTCGTTGAATTCGCTGCGATGGTCGGAAACGAAGCGGTAAAGGACGATGTTTTCGTATTCCAGCCCCTTGGCTTCGTGGATGGAGAACAGGAGCGGGGTGGCAAAGTGCTTGCGGGCCTCGGCCTTGTCTTCGTCGCGCATGACCAGCACGGCGAATTGCGTCGATTGGCGGATTTGCTGGTCGAGGGCTTTCTTGGTCGTGTCCTTGTCGGCCAAGAGGCTGACTTGCCCGGTTTCACCGCCGATGGCGTCCACCAGATAGTTGCTTTCGCGGTCGATCGAGCCAAAGCGCTGATGCTTGATCTTGAGCAGGCGATTGGCAATCCGGGTGGCTTCCTGACCATTGCGGAAGTTGGCCGAGAGCACGCGCAATTCCTGCCGTTCGGCCAGCGTCGGGTCTTGCCAGAAGAGGCTTTTGACTTGCGCCCAGGAAAAGAAATTGGGGTGGACGATCTGGTTGGAATCGCCGCAAAGCAGAAAATGCCCCGGTTTTTTCAGGGTTTTGAGGACCAGGGCAAGCTGGACCGGGGTGATGTCCTGCACTTCGTCGATGACGACAAAATCGTAGCGAGGCCCGGCGACATTCAGGAGGGATTGAGCGACGAGATTGAGGTCGTAGCGGGCATTTTCCTGCAGCCAGGCGCGGTATTTTTCAAAGAGGTCGTACAAGCTGTCGCGCTGTGCTTCGGCGAAAATGCTCTGACGCACACCCAGCTGGCGGTAGGTCTCGCGCGTATGCACACCGTTGGCAGCCGCGGTGATGACGCCGCGGATTTCTTCAAATGCCTGATGCGCGTCGATGCCCTTGTGACTGTTGCGCTGGCGTTCAAACCAGCCGGCAAATTCCCGCCAGGTCACTTCACGGCCCTGAGGCAGCTGGATGGACTCGGTGAATTCGCGGTAAGAGAGAAACACCGCCTCCTGTCCCGGATGCTCGAAACCATTGGCGTAATACAGATCGCGGGCGCTTTGTGCCAGGAAAGCAGAGTGGGTGACGTAGAGCACCTCGCCTTCGGCGTGCTTGAGCTTTTCCAGGGTCAGGGCCGTTTTGCCACTGCCGGCGCTGCCAATGACAATGAGCGGCGGGTGAGCGCGGTAAATGGCCGCTTGCGCATCGTCAAAAGAAATGGGCTTGTCGAGCAGGTGGACCGTGCTGTGCTCCGGGTGGAGGTAGCGCATCGGCTGGGCGGTGGCCTGCGCTTCGTTCAGGTTCGCATCCTCGATCCGCTGTTCATCGATACTGGCACCGCGCAGAAAGCGCGATTTGTCGTAGTCGTGGTTCTCGATCACTTCCAGCATCAGGGCGCAAACTTCATCCTGATGACGAACCAGGGTGAATAGCAGGCGGTTGGCATCGTCCAGCCGCGCCCGGTAGAACTTGCCGTGGCTGAGGTTGCTGAGTTTTTTCACCTGGGCAGCGGCGAAATCGCCCTTGGCAATGGCGTCAACCACTTTGCGGTAGGTTTTGCTGACACGCTGGGTGTGCAGCGCGTCGTATTCGAGAATGCGCATGAGTCGGGGGGCGATAAAGGTTGAGAGAAGCCTGTGCGGTTCAGCGCCTGCGCCAGACCTGCCAGCGTTCCCGTCCCGAAAATACCGGAATCGAATCGTCGACCGCAGTATCTTCGAGTTGCTCGAAAGCCGGGTTGAGCAGGGCGTTTAATTCTTCGGCCTGGATGCCAAAGGGCGGGCCTTTCAATTGTTCGCAGACAAAGAAATAGCCGGCGAGCAAGCCGCCGCTGGGCAGAAGTTGGGCAATCTGTTTACCCCAGTCTGACCAAAGTTTGCGCGGCAGGGCACAGAGAAAGGCGCGCTCGTAAATCAGATCCAGCGGTTGGGCTGGGGCGTACTGGAAAAAATCGCCGCAAACGAGGTTGACCGCAGAATTGCCCAGTAGGCTTCTTGCTTTGTCGATGGCAACGGGAGAAAAGTCGAGGGCGGTGACTGTCCAGCCCAAGTTGGCCAGATAAGCGGCTTCCCAGCCACTTCCGCAACCAGGAATCAGCGTGTTCAGTGGCTGTGACTGGGTACTGGCGAAGCGCGCCAGGTCGCAGGGAACGCCGCCTGCATCCCAAGGCGTGATGCCGGCACCAAAACGCTGGCACCAGAAATCCGGGTGTTCGGGCCGTTGGCTGCTCGGTTTTTCAGTGTTCATGGATTTTTCAGCGTCCTGGCGGACTGTTCGATAGCGGTTTCGAGGTAGCTTTGGTAAAAGTCCGGTAGACGGGCGCCGATGATCGGTTCGTGAAGTTTTTTGCCGCCCGGACCATAGAAGGCAACAACTGGGACCAACTGGATTTTCTCGGCTTTCGCCAAAGCTGAATGGGTGGTTTTACGGCCTTGAAAGTCGACCAGTTCGGTATTTTTGTCCTGCCTGACCTCACGAATCACCTGTTTGCCGGCGCTCTTCGGGTCGTCACTCAGCGGCTTCAGGTAGTCCCGCTTGATTGTTTTGCAGAAACTACAGTCGTCGCGGCTGTAAATGACGACCAGCGGGCCACCAAGTCGTGCGGCAGCTTCCGCATCCTTGGCCAGAT
>JAVEXE010000158.1:0-5255 GCA_034004105.1 Azonexus sp.
AACTTGGCAGCCAGCACGGTGGTAATTGCTGCCGTCAGCGTGGTCTTGCCGTGGTCAACGTGACCAATGGTACCAACGTTAACGTGCGGCTTCGTACGCTCGAATTTTTCCTTAGCCATTCCAGTTCCTCAATAATTAATAAGTAAATTAGCAAACAATCCAGAATCCAAGCTAATCGGTGGTGCCCATGGGCAGGATCGAACTGCCGACCTCTCCCTTACCAAGGGAGTGCTCTACCACTGAGCCACATGGGCCTACCTTAAAACTCCAGCCATACCGCGTTGTGGAGCGGGTGAAGGGAATCGAACCCTCGTCTTAAGCTTGGAAGGCTTCAGCTCTACCATTGAGCTACACCCGCTCAACCCCTTGCCCGCAGCACCAGCCGCTACAGCATCAAATCTGGTGGAGGGAGAAGGATTCGAACCTTCGAAGGCAGAGCCGACAGATTTACAGTCTGTTCCCGTTGACCGCTTGGGTATCCCTCCGGGAGAAGCCGGAATTATCCAGAGACACAGCACCCGTGTCAACAGAAGAAAACGTTTTTCTCAACAAAAAAAGCCGGAACAAGCCGGCTTTTTTGTTGACATCCAGAAAAGCTTATTTGGTCGACAAAACCCAAGCTGCCAGCTTGGCGGCTTCTTCATCGGTCACTTTGTTGGGAGGCATGGGGATAGCACCCCAGGTACCCTTGCCACCGCTCTTGATTTTTGCAGCAAGCATGGCCGGGGCACCCTTGTCACCCTTGTACTTGGCGGCAACATCGTGATACGACGGGCCAACCAGCTTCTTGTTCAAGGCATGACAGGTCATGCAATTCTTGGCCTTTGCCAGGGCCTCATCAGCATGAACCTGTCCAGCCATGACGATACCAGCAGCAGCCATAATGGCAATGTAAGCAGATTTCATTTTTTCTCGCTCCGTTGATATGGTGGTTAAAACTTTGACAGCTTGGCAGTAAATCATGAACGGATGATATAGCCCTTCAACAACAACCGCAAACAATCAATTGCAACAAAGTACTCCTCCCCCGGTCCGCACTACGTCGATCTGACCGGGGTCGTTATCTTAACGGCAGTCATCCAAAAAAGTTGACCGCCGACGGCAAATCACTGGCGGCGTTGAATTTGCGAGACGTCTCGCACCGCCCCCTTATCTGCCGAGGTCGCCATCAGCGCATAAGCCTGGAGCGCAGCCGAAACTTCCCGCTTTCTATCCACAGGACGCCAAGCCGCCTCACCTCGCGCCTCCATGGCCTCGCGGCGCTCAGCCAAAACCTCATCGCTGACCAGCAACTGGATACGGCGTTCCGGGATATCGATCTCGATGACATCACCCTCTTCGACCAAGCCAATTGCACCACCATCAGCCGCCTCCGGCGAGGCGTGGCCGATCGACAAACCGGAAGTCCCGCCGGAAAAACGACCGTCGGTGAGCAAAGCACACGCCTTCCCCAGACCCATCGATTTCAGATAGGAAGTCGGGTAAAGCATTTCCTGCATACCCGGACCGCCTTTTGGGCCCTCGTAGCGAATCACGACGACATCACCAGCCTGGATTTTTTCGCCCAAAATCGCGTCGACCGCAGAATCCTGACTTTCGAACACACGCGCCCGGCCAGTGAATTTCCAGATCGACTCGTCCACTCCTGCCGTTTTGACAATACAACCGTCCAGGGCAATGTTGCCGTAAAGCACAGCCAAACCACCATCCTGCGAGTAGGCATTTGCCTTGTTACGGATACAGCCATGCGTACGATCCAGGTCCAGCTCACCGTAGCGACGATTCTGCGAGAAAGCGACTTGTGTTGGCACACCACCCGGCGCTGCCTTGAAGAACTCAAGCACATCCCCCGTGGCACTCTGCATCACATCGTAGGTATCAATGGCATCGCCGAGCGTCTTCATGTGCACCGTGGGCACCTCGCGGTGAATCAAACCGGCGCGGGACAATTCGGCCAAAATCGCCATGATTCCACCTGCCCGATGCACATCCTCGATGTGATACTGCTGCGTAGCCGGCGCCACCTTGGCCAGACAAGGCACCTTGCGCGATATCCGATCAATGTCAGCCATTGTGAAATCGACACCAGCCTCACGCGCTGCCGCCAAGAGGTGCAATACAGTATTCGTAGACCCACCCATGGAAACATCAAGCGCCATGGCATTTTCAAAGGCGGACTTGCTCGCAATGCTACGAGGCAAGACGCTAGCATCTTCCTGCTCGTAGTAGCGCCGACACAAATCGACAATCAATTGTCCTGCACGCAGGAAAAGTCGCTTGCGGTCCGCATGCGTCGCAACAACCGTTCCGTTACCCGGCAAGGACAAGCCCAGCGCTTCGGTCAGACAGTTCATCGAATTGGCAGTAAACATCCCCGAACAGGAACCACAGGTCGGACATGCGGAACGCTCGAAGCTCTCGACCTCCTCATCGGAAACCGATTTATCGCCGGCCTTGATCATGGCATCGATCAGATCAACCTTGATGACCTGATCTTTCCACGTCACTTTGCCAGCTTCCATTGGACCACCGGAGACAAAAACCACCGGAATATTCAGTCTCATGGCAGCCATCAACATCCCCGGCGTGATCTTGTCACAGTTGGAAATGCAGACCATGGCATCAGCACAATGCGCATTGACCATATACTCAACCGAGTCAGCAATCAAATCCCGGGACGGCAGCGAATACAACATGCCTCCATGCCCCATCGCGATCCCATCGTCGATGGCAATCGTGTTGAATTCCTTGGCAATCCCGCCAGCTGCTTCAATCTCCCGAGCAACCAACTGGCCCAAGTCTTTAAGATGGACATGACCAGGAACAAACTGGGTAAAGGAATTGACCACAGCAATGATCGGTTTGCCAAAATCACCATCTTTCATGCCGGTTGCCCGCCACAGGGCGCGAGCACCGGCCATATTGCGGCCATGGGTAGAAGTGCGGGAACGGTACTGGGGCATGCTCACTCTCCGTAACGATATCAATTGCCGAAATCACAGCGTTTTCGGTGGGGGACTATAATCGCGCAATTCTAGCCCAATCAATCACACCATGTTGCTGCACCCGCAGTTTGACCCTGTCGCCTTATCCCTGGGTCCGATATCAATTCATTGGTACGGCCTGATGTATCTGCTCGCTTTTGCGCAATTCATTTTGCTCGGCCGTTGGCGCATTCAGCAGGGCTTGGCACCGATCAATCGGGAACAACTGGACGACCTGCTGTTTTATGGGGTGCTTGGTGTGATTATTGGTGGCCGCCTGGGCCAAGTCTTTTTTTACGAACCCACGTATTACCTGGCACACCCGCTGGAAATTTTCGCCATCTGGAAAGGCGGCATGAGTTTCCACGGGGGCTTCCTTGGCGTACTGATTGCGATGTTGATCTGGTCAAACCGAGCCGGACTCTCCTGGTTGCGGATTACCGACTTCATTGCACCACTGGTACCACTGGGCCTTGCGGCAGGCCGGATAGGAAACTTCATCAATGGCGAACTCTGGGGTCGAGTTACCGAGACGAATTTGCCATGGGCAATGATTTTTCCGCAATCCGGCACCTTGGACCCACGCCACCCCTCGCAGCTTTATCATGTCGGCCTTGAAGGCCTGATGCTTTTTCTCATTTTATGGCTGTGGACCGCAAAACCGCGCCCAGCAGGCGCAACGTCGGGGTTATTTCTCATCGGCTACGGTGCCTTCCGCTTCATCACCGAATTTTTCCGCGAACCCGACCCTGGAATATTTGGCCACTCCTACGCCATCAGCATGGGTCAATGGCTGTCCTTACCCATGGTCCTGGTCGGCATCGGCATGATGGCCTTGGCCTGTCGGCGCAAAGCTCTATAATTATGGATTACCAATTTATCAAAAAGGAACGCCCATGACACGCCCCTTCAAGGTTCTCGGTATCCAGCAAATCGCCATTGGCGGTCCCTCCAAAGAAAAATTGAAAACACTCTGGGTGGACATGCTTGGCCTGGAAGTCACCAGCACATTCGTTTCGGAACGCGAAAATGTTGATGAAGACATCTGCGCAATGGGCAAAGGCCCGTTCAAGGTTGAAGTCGACCTGATGCAACCACTCGACCCCGAGAAAAAACCTGCTGTTCATGCAACCCCGCTCAATCATGTCGGACTCTGGATTGATGACCTGCCCAAAGCCGTTGAGTGGCTGACAGCAAATGGCGTGCGCTTCGCCCCCGGGGGCATTCGTAAAGGCGCCGCCGGCTTCGACATCACCTTCCTGCACCCCAAAGGCAACGACGAATTCCCCATCGGCGGCGAAGGCGTCCTCGTTGAACTCGTGCAAGCGCCGCCGGAAGTCGTCGACGCTTTTGCCCGCCTCGCTGGCTGAGGAACACCTGAATGGCCGACTTGCCCGAAATCGACCTGGCAGATAGTCGGCCAACGTTTGCCCGGACTTTTGAAAACGCCGCCTCAATCGTTCCTCTGTTAAGCAAACCGGCAACGCCGCGCTTTTCACCGCAACTCAATGCGCGCTGGATCAAGAACTGCAAGGCACTTGGCGACCACTGGTCGAGCACGCTTGGTGCCGACCCGTGCGCCATGCGCCCGATGATCGTTTCACTCTTATCTCTGTCGATTGAAACCAATGACCCAGATTGTTTGCAACTGAGTGACACCTTGGCCAGCGTTGCAGACCATTTGGAATGCCACCCGTTGAGCAACCGGCTGCGCGCCGCCGTCACTGCGACTTGTGAGGTTTTGCAGGACGCCGAGGGATTGGAAAACATGAGGCTGACAGAACGTTTGCGACATTGTACGCAACGCCTGCAGCAAGCCATGCTGATCTCTCATAAACCCGGCGAGCGCTCAGACGTTCTTGACCAGATCTTTGTTGCAGACAGTGAAGAGAGATTGGAGCGCATGCACGATGCCCTCGAAGCACTGCCGATCGACATTTACGCTCTGGAGCAGGAAAGCAGCGAACTGATTCAACATGCCGAACAAATCGAGATGTGGGGAATCTACCACCTCGCCAGGCAACTACAGAGTTTTGTTCTGCAACTGAGCGATGTCAGCGAAAAAGCACAAGACCAGGCAGCACAGGACATTGCCCAACAACTTCAGCGCATCAAGCAAGCCCTGCTTGCAGTCGACTGCTGACACGCCAGTCAGAAACAAAAAGGGAGGCAGAACCTCCCTTTTCTTTTTACTGCAACAAGCGATCAGCGATTGGCCAACGCAGCGATCCGCTCTTCCAACGGGGGATGCGTGGAGAATAGCGCCATGAA
>JAVEXE010000159.1:0-5246 GCA_034004105.1 Azonexus sp.
AGGTGCTTGGGGCGCACGACGGCCTGATGTACCACACCATCGGTCAGCGCAAAGGTTTGCACATCGGCGGCCTGAAGGAAAAAGGCCAACCCGGTGGAGGCGACCACGACGCCTGGTTTGTGGCCGGTAAGGACATGGAGAAAAACATCCTCTACGTCGTCCAGGGCCACGACCACCCGGCCCTGTTACGAGATGATCTGCTCGCCGAACAACTCAGCTGGGTCGCTGGCCGCGCACCACATACTCACTGGGTATATACCGCCAAACCGCGCTATCGCACCTCGGACCAGCCCTGCCACATCGAATCGGTAGATGCCGAAACCTGCACCGTCCGCTTTGCCGAGCCTCAATGGGCATTGACGCCGGGGCAGTCGGTGGTGGTGTATGAAAGCCGAGTGTGTTTGGGCGGCGGGGTGATCCGGTAGGGGGCTGCTTTATAGATCAGCGATTTAGCGGGTGAGCCGTCAATAAACGCGGTGTACCGCTGTCGCTGATCTCCCAGACTGTTCGAATACAGGGGTTGGTGCCATGGTTGAGTCATGCCGCTATCTGCGTCAGGTCGGTAGCAGCAATCGTTGCGACCAGCATTTCGCCATCGTTGCTGAGAAATTCGACAGCGTAGGCTTCGCCGTTGCCGCAAACCGAAACTACCGTGCCGCATTGGCCTGCGGTCAGTCCATAGCCATCGCTTTCGAGTGTCCGCTTCAACATAACTGGTGCATGTTCGGGAAATCTGATCGGGCCGAGTAAATGGCGTAGCTGTCCTGCCACATTGCGCCCTTCAGCATCCCGCTCAACGGCAAACAGGAAAAGATTTCCTGATACCGCAGCCCAAGTTTCGCCAATACGTCGTTTGATTACCGAGTCATCATTGGTTTTATAGCCCTCGCCTTTGTACTCGACGACAAGAATCCGTCCGTCGTGCAGTTCGGCGACAAAATCGGGATAAAACCGACCTTGCGGTACGGGGAGCCAAAATGAAAATTCCGGGTTTTTCGCCAGGTTGCGCACCCAGTGGCGTACTTCAGGAAGTTTGTCGATAGCCTCAGCACAGAAAATCTCGTGGTCGCTTTGTCGCGCTGGTGGGTCATATAGGTCGCCGATTACGCCGTAATAATGCCGGGTGAAAACAAACCGCCCTTGATAGTACGGTGGTCGTGCCGGGTAGGCTCCGGGCTGAAAGTGAAAACGAAAGTCTGCGCTGATGCCACTGCGTGGGTCATCGCCCAGGAAAGAGCGCTGAAATCCCCGCTGGCGACCACTGGCACTGAGCGTTCGCAGGCGTTCCAGCAAGGTTTCGCACAACTGGCTACGGTGGCGATAGAGGGCAGTCAAGGTATAACCGCCTTCGCGTTGCAGCCAGTGCAATACCCGAGACAGCCAGCTCAAGCGTTCAACTTGCGACGTGTCAGCACCGCGAAGACGTTCGTCGAGCCAGCGTAGCAAGTCAGTTTCGGTAATTTCGGTGCTTACCAGATCAAGATTGACTGCGTACCGCTCCATTTCTTGCTCAATGCGCAAGTGGCCGTCAGCAACGTCGAGCAGGTAGGATTTTTCTTCAGCATTGAGTTGAAATGCGGGAAGTGCGGGAGATTCGTTAGCCAGTGAAAAGCCGGCAAGATCAAGAAAAACCTCTTTTTCAGCCAGCTCCAGTTCGCCTTGGGCGTCACGTACGCAGAGCAGGGGGATTGCTGCAAATGGTATGCCGCGGACAGAAGGGGCTTGCACAGCCTGATGACGAAGTGCAAAGCGAGACAACGCCTTGTCCAGATTGTCGCGGGCTTTTTTATCACCGGCTGAGGCGATTAACACAGCCCGCAATTCGGCCGATGGTGGCGTTTCCAAACGTACTGTGACACCACCTTCGGGCCGGCTGGTGAAGCTGACGCCTGGCAGGTCTTGGTTGCCCAAGCGTAAGCTGCCGGGCAGCAGGTCACCGGCCAAGTCGGCGGCGAAAACGGGCGTTTCTGGCAAAGTGAGTTGCAGTACCTCAATCGGCAAACGTGAAGCGTCCTCGTTGTCAAATAAAGGCAGGCTAGCCTGAAATACGGCCTGGGCTGCTTCCAGTTCCTCAAAACCCATTGCGACCAGTCGATCGGCTAAGGCATTTGCCACTTGGGCGGTTTGGGCACTTGCCAGATGCGCGTAAGCTCGATTCAGCAGTGGACTCTTGCGGGATCGGGCATACGGCATGCGCAATACCCGGCCAAGCAACTGCTCCATGTCACGGCTTGAACCAATTTTCTGCAACGAACAGAAAACGTAAGCAAAGGAACAGTCCCAGCCCTCTTTCAAGGCCTCTACCGTAATGACCACTTCAATCGGGCAGGCTGGATCAAAAAGGTTCAGGCCATCGAGTTCGCGCTGGTTGCCTGTGGCAATTGCAATGCGTTCACTCGCGATTTTTTCTTGCGTCAAAAGATGCTGTTTCAGCACGTCGACCGTAACTTCGCCTGCCTTGTCTTCCGCTTGCAACAGCAAAATTGGACGCAGGTAGTCGGCTTCGTTCAACGCTTCTTCGGCCAGGTGCTTGCGCGTCAGTAAGGCATCGCGCACCGCTTCCTGCCAGTTCGGATGCGCCTGCAGGACAATCGGCAGCTTGATCATCTGCTCCGCCTTCAGTTCTTCGGCGGAAACGTGATACAGCACGTTACTGCGGTGTTCGCCCTTACGGATTGGCGTTGCAGTCATTTCCACGAGTGCAGCCGGGTTCAGGCGGGCGAAGGTGTCATAGGTCAGGGCGGTGCGTGCGTTGTGCGCTTCATCGACGATGACCAGTGGCCGGTGCCAGTACATCAGATTGGCAAAACTGCGCTTGATCTTGCCCAGATCGGCTCGCGTCAGATACGGCTGCGCTTCCAAGTCGCGCTCGCTCACCCGGTCAAAACCGGGCAAATCCGGTGCCCGTTCGAAATGCGGCTCGAAGGCTTCTTTATAGGCATAGACATCTCGACCAGACGTGTCGTCGACACGCAAGGTTTGCAAAGTGCCGACGACAATCAGCGCCTTCTGCCCGAAGTCCTGGGGACGCAACTGGTCTGCCTCAGCGATGTCGCGCACGCGAAAACCGTCAATGCCAAAATGTTTTTCCAGCGCCTCGCGGTAAGGGTGCCCCGGTTGGCGCAGGGCGTTCAGGGTTTGCGCACGGATGACGTTCGAAGGCACCAGCCATAACGCGACGGGTTTGGATAGCGTGCTACGTGCCTCAGCGTATTCGCGCCAGGCCAGCGCCAGTGCATGCGTGCCAAGCAAGGTCTTGCCACCGCCGGTCGGAATGCGGATGCATACGTACGGCACACAGCCACTGCTACTGGCAAAGCCTTGGCTCAGATATGGCGGAATTTGCGTCGGAGAAATCTCCTGAGCCGCCAAGGCTGCGCGAAAGGCTTGATCGAGTCCGGCTTCGTCGCTGGCATGTCGGGCGCGGGCGAAAAAATCGCTGAGTGCGGTCAACGCGTCCTGTTGGTAGTTTTTCAGGGTCAGGCTCATGGCGTTCTGTTCCGGATCAACGGGCGCGGATGTCGTAAGGAATTTGCTTGAAAACGATGCCAGCAGCTTTCAGGCGTTGCGGCGACAAGCGGCAGGATTCGCCGTAAATGACGCGCGGCCCGTTGTGCGGGGCCAATTCATTGAGCGTTGCCAGCAGTGGGCCGGTCAGTACGTTGCCACCCTGCGGTCGGCGGTCGCCGAGAATGCCGTTATAGAGCAGGTAATAAGCCGTGCCTTCGTGGATGCCGATGAGCGGTGTTTGAGTATTGTCGGGTGAAGGCAGCGGCCAGGGGGTGCGCGTTTCCTGATACCAGACCCAGGCGGCCAGCGTCGTGAAGCGGATGACTGGATTGATCCGGCCATCCGCTTCAAAAACGGCATCACCCAGCCGCATAAAGCGGAAACCGCTGCCGCCGGACCAGTTGACCGCAGCAGAAATACCGCCTTGTTCACCCGCGACGACTTTTTCCAAGCGCGGCAGGCAGTGCGTTTCGGCGTGTTCGCCCATTTCGATACCAATCCAGCGCCGGCCCATTTTGTGCGCGACGGCGGCGGTCGTGCCGGAACCGAGGAAGCTGTCGAGTACGAGGTCGCCGGGGTTGGTAGCCAGCGTTAGTACCCTCTGTAGTAATCGCTCTGGTTTTGGTGTATCGAATGCGTCATCCGCACCAAATAAGGCATTGATTTCCTTCTTCGCCTCTTGGTTATGCCCAACTTCTGCATTGCTCCACCATGACCATGCGCGAACTCCGTCATGTTCGGATAAAAAGCTCTTCACTCGTGGCCGTGCGTTTCCTTCTTTGCCGAACCACAATCGTTCCTCGATCAACAAGCGCTTGAATTCACTTTGTATATTCGCCCAGCATCGTCCGGGGGGTGGCTCGTACTCAACTCCTGACGGTGTCGCAATCGTGTACATCTGGTTCGGTCGCCAGCCTTGTGCGGTGAAGTCGGTCGATGTCCAAGGTCCACGTGGATCAGAGTCCGGGTTCTTGAACTGCGCAGCCTGCTCGGCAGACAAAGCAATTCTGTTCAGGGCAAATTTTTCGCGAGACTTGGCGTAAAGAAGCACATGGTCGTGGGCATCACCAATAAAAAGGCGTGCGTCAGGTGATGTGCGTTTTTGCCAAACCACATTTGCCACAAAATTCCCCCGCCCGAAAATCTCGTCCATTACCACCTTCAGGTAATGCGCTTCGTTATCGTCGATGGATACCCAGATGCTGCCGTCTTCGGCGAGCAGTTCACGCAAGAGTTCGAGGCGTGGGTAGATCATTGACAGCCACTGGCTGTGTTCGAGATTGTCGTCGTAGTGCTCGAAGGCGCTGCGGGTGTTGTAGGGCGGGTCGATGTAGATGCACTTGACCCTGCCCGCATGAAATGGCAGCAGGGCCTTCAAGGCTTCAAGATTATCCCCTTGAATCAGCCAGTTATGGTTGTCGGCGTCGCCATGAACTGAGACGGTTTCCAGCAGACGGAAGGGGACTCGGCCAGCGGTGCGCAGGGCCTGATTCTTGTTGAGCCAGTCGAGCAAGGGCATGGATTCGGTGCTTTGCAGCTTGGGCGGAAGGACCGCCATTATAGGCAATGCTTGGCTGAATCGGGAAAAGATTTATGCCTTTGGATTATTGGCGATTCAGTCGTGCGGCGTCGTGTCGATGAACGATTGCCGCAGCGACAGCTTTTCGTAGAGCTTGCTCAGGTTTGGGTGGCTTTCCTGCCAGGTGATGTCGGGAAAGCGGAAGCAGAGATAGCCG
>JAVEXE010000160.1:0-5244 GCA_034004105.1 Azonexus sp.
GCGCTGGTCGGTGGCGGCAATCCGCCGCGTCCGGGCGAAATCAGTCTCGCCCATAACGGCATTTTGTTTCTCGACGAATTGCCGGAATTTGATCGCAAGGTACTCGAAACCCTGCGCGAGCCGCTGGAAACGGGGCGCGTGCATATTTCCCGCGCCGGTCGGCACGCCGAATACCCGGCAGAATTCCAGCTCATTGCCGCGATGAATCCCTGTCCCTGTGGCTATCACGGGGAAAGTCGCTGCCAGTGTTCACCAGAACAGATTGCCCGCTACCGGGGAAAATTGTCCGGTCCCTTCGTCGACCGCATCGATCTGACCATCGAAGTCCCGGCTGTTCCGGCCGAAACCCTGGCCGGCAAAGCCGAAGGCGAATCCTCGGCCAGCGTTCGCGAACGGGTTGAAACTGCCTGGGCCATGCAGCAAACCCGCCAGAACAAACCCAACGCCCGGCTCAACACTCAGGAAATCGACCTGCACTGCACCCCGGATGAAGGCGGGGCAAAGCTGCTGCAACAAGCCGCGGCCCGACTCGGACTGTCAGCGCGTGCCTGGCACCGGGTGCTGAAAGTCGCCCGCACCATCGCCGATCTGAGCAACAGCCCGACGATTGGCGCACCGCACATCGCTGAAGCCGTACAATATCGCCGCTTCGCCCGCAACTAAACCCCCCATGCCCGATCAAGCCCGCCGCACCCGCGGCATTGCCCTGCTGCTGGCCAGCCTGTCCGCCCTCGGGCCGTTTTCCATCGACACCTATCTGCCCTCCTTCCCGGCAATTGCCGACAGCCTCGGCGCCAGCCAGATTGAAGTGCAGCAAACCCTGTCGGCGTATTTGCTGGCATTTGCCGCCATGACGCTCTGGCATGGTGCCATTGCCGACCGGTTTGGCCGCCGGCGAGTCATCCTGGCCGCCTTGGGTTTGTTCGGCCTGGCGTCGCTGGGCTGCATGCTGGCAGGCAGCATCGAACAACTGTGGTTCTGGCGAGCCATGCAGGGCATCACGGCAGGCGCGGGCATCGTCATCAGCCGGGCCATCGTGCGCGACCTCTTTGACGGCCCGGCGGCGCAACGCCTGATGGCCCAGATCACCATGATGTTTGCCTTGGCCCCGGCCATCGCGCCGGTCATCGGCGGCTGGCTGCAAGTTGCCTTTGGTTGGCGCTCGGTTTTTGCCTTTCTTGTCGTGTCGACCGCAGCCTTATGGCTGGCCTGCCTGAAATTATTGCCGGAAACCCTGCCCCCTGAAAAACGCCAGTCGCTGCGCCCCAGCTATCTGATATCGGCTTATCGCAGCGTTTTCACCTCCCCACGCTTCCTGTCGGCCTGCTCGGCGCTGGCGCTGAATTTTGGCGGCTTCTTTGTTTACGTTTTGTCAGCACCGGTTTTCCTGATGCAACATCTGCAACTGCCGGAAACGGCGTTCCTCTGGCTTTTTGGCCCGGCGATGATCGGTTTGATGTGCGGCTCGGCCATTTCCGGCCGTCTGGCGGGTCGCGTTTCACCCGGAAAAACCATCGCCATCGGTTACAGCGTGATGGGCAGCGCGGCCTTGCTCAATCTGGGACTCAATCTCTTCCTGCCACCCGGCCTGCCGTGGAGCGTCGCCCCCTTGTTCGTTTACACCCTGGGCATGTCACTGGCGATGCCCAACCTGACCCTGTTCGCCCTTGACCCGTTTCCCGAAAAACGCGGTCTGGCCGCGTCGTGTCAGACCTTTTTCCAGTCGGGTTTCAACGGCATCGCCGCAGCCCTGATTGCACCAGCGCTGTGGGGCTCGATGCTCGGCCTGGCGCTCGGCATGAGTTTGCTCATGTTGGCCGGCGGCCTTGCCGCCCTCGCGCATCGCAAATTACGACTGTTGCCAGGGTAGACCGCGAAAACGCCAACCCGCCTGCGTCCCACGATGAAAATCATCGTCCAGCGGCCCCTCAAAACCCTCCGTCACATTGATCACCTGCGTAAAGCCAGCGGCCTCCAGCGCTTCACCGGCAAAGACGGAGCGGCTGCCGCTACGGCAAATCAGCAGCACCGGGCGGGTCAGGTCGCCCTTGATCAGGCGCGCAACCTTCTTGGCAAAATCGGGATCGATCTCCCAATCCGGGGCTTCCTGCCAAGCTACATGCTCGGCCCCCACCGGGTGACCGACATACATATGTTCGATTTCAGTCCGGCAATCGATCAGAACGGCCTCGGGAAATTGCTGCAAGAACTGATGAGCGGCGAGCGGGTCAAGGTGCTGCATGGCATAGGGAGAAATGAGAATAAGGCGATATTATGTTGCAATCCGGGCTTGCCGTATGCAGCCTTTTATCTTCCGGAGCACACATGAAATTGCCTGCCTGGCTCGCCGCCCTGTTCGCTGTCTTTCTCCCCGCCTGCGATTTCGTCAATCTCCCGGAAATCAAACCGGGCATCACAAGCCAGGCAGAAGTGCGTCAGCGCATGGGAGAACCGGGTTTCGTGCATTGGTCTGACGATGGCCTGGCAACCTGGGAATACAGCCGCC
The DNA here is from genome assembly GCA_034004105.1 of Azonexus sp. GTDB lineage: Bacteria > Pseudomonadota > Gammaproteobacteria > Burkholderiales > Rhodocyclaceae > Azonexus. Next base: position 2,507 of record JAVEXE010000160.1, read on the forward strand.
AACCCGCCGGTAAAACCTGCTACATGATCCGGTTTGATCGTCACGAGATCGTCAGCAGCATGGAACAGGTGCTGACACCGGCCAACTTTGCCAAAGCCCAGCCCGGCATGACCCGCGACGAGATCCGCCAGCTTTACGGTCAACCCGCCAGAAAGCAGGTTTTTGCCAATTTGGGCGAAGAAATCTGGGAATGGCATATCGAAGGCGAATTTCCGCTTGAGGAAACCTACTTCATGGTCCATTTCGATTTGAGCCATGGTGCCGTCAAAAAGGCCGGACAGCGAATTCAGCCCAAACCCTGAGCCGTCAAATCAGGCGCTCGAAGCGTGACAACGCTTCCCGCGTGTTGATGTTTTCAAACGCCTGCGCCTGGTCATCAAAGGCGACTTCCACCGCCTGCAAGTCCGCATACCAGCGGCCAAATTTGCGTTCGCCACGGGCGAGATAGTCGTCCAGATGCGGCAGCAACTCACGACGGCAGAGACAGAACACCGGATGCACCTGCTCCCCCGTTCGCGCTACCGCAATCTCTGCCGATGCTGCGGTCAACGCCGAAAACAGGCGAAAAACCAGGTCGACCGGAAGAAAAGGCGAATCGCAGGGTACGGTGACCACGCAGGGCGTTTGCGCCGCTGACAAGGCGGCATGCAGTCCAGCCAGTGGCCCGGAGAAATCGGGCACGGCATCGGCTAACACGGGATAGCCGAAAGCCGCGTAGGCCTGCAGGTTGCGGTTGGCATTGATCACCAGATGGCCGACCTGGGGCCGCAATCGGGCGATGATATGCTCGACCAGCGGCTGGCCATTGAGGGGCTGGAGACCTTTATCCACACCGCCCATGCGTCGCCCCTGACCGCCTGCCAGGACCACACCAGTGATCTGCTGGAGATTTCTGCAAAAGGCATCGCGATGTTCGTCGTACATGCTCAACGCCCGCGCGGCTTGATCGGCGGTTTTTTGCCGGCCAGCGGGGTCGGCCGCGCAATCGGCTGACCGGTACCGCGCCGTACCGGTTTATCCCCCAGGGTGTAATCATCGTAGCCCACCCAATTGCCGGGTGTGCCGCCCGAACGCCCAAGCTTGGGCTTTTTCGGCCGCTTCGGCGCGGCAACCACGCCATTGGTTGCTGGCACGCGGTGATCCGGCTCGAAGCCGGGCTCTTCATCGCGGCTGAGCGGCTGCTTGATGAACGCCTCGATGGCGGCCAGCAGTGGTGCCTCGTCGGCACAAACCAGCGAGATCGCCTCGCCGGTAGCGCCAGCCCGCCCGGTCCGGCCGATACGGTGTACATAATCCTCGGCGACGATGGGAAGGTCGATATTGACCACCTGCGGCAGATCGTCGATATCCAGGCCACGCGCCGCCACATCGGTAGCAACGAGAATCTGCACCTCACCCGCCTTGAAACTTTCCAAAGCGCGCAGGCGCGAAGCCTGTGGCCGGTCGCCGTGAATCGCATCGGCAGCGATTTTCTTTGCCTGCAGGCGGGCAACCAGATCATCCGCGCTCTTCTTGGTCTTGACGAAAGCCAGCACCTGCCCCCACTTGCGGTCCTTGAGCATGAACAGGAACAGCTCGGTCTTGCGCTTTTTGTCGACCGGCACGACCCACTGCTTGACCGCCTTGACCGTGACGCTACGCGGGCCAGCCTCGACCGTCTGCGGATCGCGCAGCCGGGAACGCGCCATGTTGCGGATTTCCTCGGAGAAGGTCGCCGAGAACAGCAGCGTCTGCCGCTTCTTCGGCAGCGCCATGAACAGCGTGTCCAATTCCGCGGAAAAACCGAGGTCGAGCATGCGGTCGGCTTCGTCGAGTACCAAGGTCTCGACATCACGCAGTTTCACCGCATTTTGCCGGAACAGGTCGAGAAGACGACCCGGCGTCGCTACCAGCACATCGACGCCACGGCGCAAACGCATCATCTGCGGGTTGATGCTGACGCCGCCGTAGGCCGCGTAGGAACTGACCGACAGCCCCTGACCGTATTCACGAAAACTGGCATTGACCTGCTCGGCAAGTTCACGCGTCGGCACCAAAACCAACGCCCGGATGGCATTGCTGCCGGCTTTTTTACCGTCGGCGGCTAGCTTGTGCAGCAGCGGCAAGGCGAAAGCAGCCGTCTTGCCGGTCCCGGTCTGCGCTGCTGCCATCAGGTCACGACCTGCCAGTACCGGCGGGATGGCTTGCTGCTGGACAGGGGTTGGCGTCTGATAACCGAGGGTTTCAAGCGCCTGCAACAGCGGGGCGGAAAGGCCCAGTTCAGCAAAGGTCATGGCATCGCAATTTCTTGAAAAAACGTGATTTTACCCTGCTGAAGGCTGGGAAAACTTGGCTTTCAATGCGTCGACCGGTACACTCCGCCCTTTGCCGAGGAGCGCTGCGACCTGACTTGTTTCAGGCCAGGCTCGGCAACGATCAACGGCGCTCGCAAACCCAGTCTCAATGCCGGTTTGCGACGCCGTTTGTTTTTGCGGCGCTCCCCCGGTGTTCAATGTATTGCCGAGGTAAGCCATGATCCAGCCTGACCGTTCCGCCGAAATTTCCACCCTGCTCGCCCAACGCCTGCTCGTCCTCGACGGCGCCATGGGCACGATGATCCAGCGTCATGGCTTGCAGGAAGCCGACTACCGCGGCACGCGTTTCAAGGATCACCCGCACGACCTCAAGGGCAACAACGACCTGCTGGTGCTGACCCAGCCAGCCATCATCGGCGGCATCCACCGCGCCTATCTCGAAGC
>JAVEXE010000161.1:0-5223 GCA_034004105.1 Azonexus sp.
TGCTGGCGATACAGCAGCGTGTTCAGCGCGTCGACCTGGTCTTCCATGAAGCTGATCTTGATTTCCAGTTCGGTCAGGCGTTCTTCCATCTGGGTGTTCCGTAATTTTGTTTCTTGGCGCTTCCTTGCTGCGGCGTATCAGGCGGCGTTCATGCAAGAGGGGGAGCGTGGCCCCGATCAGCGTGAGTGCGCAGAGTCCGAAAATGATCCAGCCGGGATTCATGGTGCCAAAGAATGATTGATGTTTTGGGTCGGGATGCGCATGGTACTTCGGTTAAAAAAATTTGGCATGAAATATTGACAACTTTTTCGAAGCTTCTATAATGCGCGCTTCTTAGGCGGTTAGCTCAGTTGGTTAGAGCGCCACGTTGACATCGTGGAGGTCGTTGGTTCGATTCCAATACCGCCTACCAAATTCTGAAGAGGTTGATTTGAAAACTTTCCGAACTTGCACAGCAGTTCAGAAACTCTAATCGAGTCGGCTTCGTTCATTCAAAAAAGTGCGGCTCCGACCGCACTTTTTTTTCGCCCAGAGATTTTAGTCATGCCAGATATCAAACTTCCTGACGGCTCCATTCGCTCCTTCGAACAACCGGTCTCTATCGCTGAAGTTGCAGCCAGTATTGGTGCAGGGCTGGCTCGTGCCGCCTTGGCAGGAAAGGTCAATGGCCAACTGGTCGATACGTCGTTCCGGATTGATGAGAATGTCGATCTGGCGATCATCACCGATCGTGACCCGGAAGGCCTGGAGATTATTCGTCACTCGACGGCGCACCTTCTGGCGTATGCCGTCAAGGGATTGTTTCCTGACGCCCAGGTGACCATCGGTCCAGTGATTGAAAATGGCTTCTACTACGATTTTGCCTACAAGCGCCCGTTCACGCCGGACGATCTGGCAGCGATCGAAAAGCGCATGGCAGAACTGGCCAAAAAGGATATCCCGGTAACACGTGAGGTCTGGGATCGTGATGAGGCGGTCAAATTCTTCCTGGAGCAAGGCGAGAAGTACAAAGCTGAGTTGATTGAGGCGATTCCCGCAGGTGAGCAAGTCTCCCTCTATCGTGAAGGTGACTTCGTTGATCTCTGTCGTGGCCCGCACGTACCATCTACGGGCAAGCTGAAAGTTTTCAAGTTGATGAAGGTTGCCGGTGCCTACTGGCGTGGCAACTCGAAAAACGAGATGCTGCAGCGTATCTACGGCACCGCCTGGGCGAAAAAGGAAGAGCTTGAGGCGCACTTGCACATGCTGGAAGAGGCAGAGAAGCGGGATCATCGTCGCCTTGGGCAGCAACTTGATTTCTTCCATTTTCAGGAAGAGGCACCGGGTTCCGTGTTCTGGCATCCCAAAGGCTGGACCTTGTTCCAGACCTTGATCAATTACATGCGTGATCAGCAGGAAAAAGCGGGATATGTTGAAGTCAACACCCCGGACGTGATGGATCGCGCATTGTGGGAAACCTCCGGTCATTGGTTCAATTACCGTGACAACATGTTCACCACGACAACTGAAGACGAGCGCGTTTTTGCGCTCAAGCCGATGAATTGTCCCGGTGCGGTTTCATTGTTCAAGCATGGCCTGAAGAGTTACCGCGACCTGCCGTTACGGATGGCTGAGTTTGGCAAAGTGCATCGTTACGAGCCCTCGGGGGCGTTGCATGGCTTGCTGCGTGTACGTCACTTCACGCAGGATGACGCGCACGTTTTCTGTACCGAAGAGCAGATGGAGGCCGAATGCAAGGAAGTGGTTCGCCTGATTCTGGATATCTACAAGGATTTCGGCTTCGACAACGTCCGTATCAAGTTGTCGACGCGTCCGGAAAACCGCATTGGCTCGGATGAGACTTGGGATGTTCTGGAGGGTGCATTGTCAACGGCCCTGGAGCACATGGGGATGGCTTACGAGCTGTTCCCTGGCGAAGGCGCGTTTTATGGCCCCAAGCTTGAGTTTGTTCTGCGTGATGCCATCGGGCGTGACTGGCAGTGTGGCACCTTGCAGGTCGATATGAACTTGCCCGAGCGCTTCGATATTTCGTATGTTGCCGAAGATAATACGCGTAAGCGTCCGGTCATGTTGCATCGCGCATTGTTCGGCTCCCTGGAGCGCTTTACCGGAATCCTGATTGAGAATTATGCGGGTGCCTTGCCAGTTTGGTTGTCCCCGGTGCAGGCAATGGTGCTGAATATTTCGGAGAAGCAGGCGGATTATGCTGTAGAGGTGGTCGGCAAGCTCCGTGCTGCGGGTATTCGTGCTGAAGCAGATTTGCGTAACGAGAAAATTACCTATAAAATCCGCGAACATAGCTTGAACCGGCTGCCTTATCAGCTTGTTGTGGGCGATAAGGAAAAGACGGACGGACTGGTGGCCGTGCGTACACGTGGAGGTCAGGATCTCGGTCAGATGACGGTCGAGGCTCTGATTAAGCAACTCCGAGGGGAAGTTGCATCGCGTCGTTGCACGGCTTAATTATTGATATTTCGGGGGTTTTACCATCGCTCAGAACAAGGCCCATCGTTTAAACGATGAGATTACGGTGCCGGAGATTCGTCTCCAGGGTTTGGAAGGTGAACAGCTAGGTATTGTCAGCATTCGCACAGCGTTGCAATTGGCTGACGAAGCTGGTGTGGATCTGGTTGAAATTGCGCCAACGGCGAAGCCGCCGGTTTGCCGCATCATGGATTACGGCAAGTTCAAATACCAGGAACAGAAACGCGCACACGAAGCCAAGCTGAAGCAAAAGCAGGTTCAGGTCAAAGAGATCAAACTGCGCCCAGGTACCGACGAAAACGATTATCAGATCAAACTCAGGAACATGACGCGTTTCCTGGAAGAGGGCGATAAAGTGAAAGTCACTTTGCGCTTCCGGGGGCGTGAAATGGCGCACCAGGAATTCGGTATGCGTCAGCTTGAACGGATCAAGGCAGATCTTGATGCGATCGGTCAGGTTGAGCAGATGCCAAAGATGGAAGGTCGGCAGATGATCATGATCATTGCGCCAGGCAAAAAGAAGTAAGTGCAGTAAAGCAGTTATTAGTGCTTTCGGGTAGTACAAGCGTTCCCGCCGGGAACCACCTGACGGCATGACATTAAGGAGCATCTAAATGCCCAAGATGAAGACCAAGAGCAGCGCCAAAAAGCGCTTTTCGGTCCGCGCTGGTGGTTCCATCAAGCGTGGTCAAGCCTTCAAGCGTCACATCCTGACCAAGAAGACCACCAAGAACAAGCGTCAACTGCGCGGTGCAGTTGGAGTTCACGAGCGCGATGTTGCATCCGTTCGCGCCATGATGCCCTACGCGTAAGGAGATAGCACATGTCCCGAGTTAAACGTGGTGTAACCGCCCGCGCCCGTCACAAAAAAGTCCTGGCTCAAGCCAAGGGTTATCGCGGTCGTCGCAAGAACGTCTATCGTATCGCCAAACAGGCGGTAATGAAGGCTGGTCAGTATCAGTACCGTGACCGTCGTCAACGCAAGCGTCAGTTCCGTTCGCTGTGGATTGCGCGTATCAACGCTGCCGCTCGCGAATTGGGCATGAAGTACAGCACCTTCATGAACGGCCTGAAAAAGGCCAATATCGAAGTCGACCGTAAGGTTCTGGCCGATCTGGCCGTCTTCGATCAGCCGGCTTTTGCCGCTCTGGCTGCACAAGCCAAGGCCAAGCTCGGCGCCTGAGCTTAAGCTCTTGAATAAAAAGGAGGCGCAAGCCTCCTTTTTTGTTTAAATTTTTTGCAGTAACCCTTGGTAATCCTCCATGGACAATCTCGAACAGATCGTTAGCGAAGCCCAGGCGGCATTCGCTGCCATTTCCGATCCAGACGCGCTGGAACAGGTCAAAGCACGCTTTCTTGGCAAAAGCGGCCAGATTACCGAGCTTCTCAAAGGCTTGGGTAAGTTGCCGCCCGAAGAGAAGAAAGTCGCCGGCGCGGCAATCAATGTGGCCAAGACTGCCGTCGAAAATGCGCTCAACGCACGTCGCGAGGCTATTCGCAAGGCCGCACTGGAAGCGCGCCTGGCTGAAGAAGCGCTGGATGTGACCTTGCCCGGTCGCGCTGAAGCGCGTGGCGGTTTGCACCCGGTGACCCGTACGCTGGAGCGTATCGAGTCCCTGTTTGCCTCGATTGGCTTTGAAGTGGCCGATGGTCCGGAAATCGAAGAGGATTTCCACAATTTCACCGCGCTGAACACGCCCGAGGATCACCCGGCACGTTCGATGCACGACACTTTTTATTTGCAAAATCCGGACGGCTCGCTGGCAGACAAGGTATTGCTGCGTACGCATACCAGCCCGATTCAGGCCCGCTATATGCAGGCGCATGTCGCCCGTTACGGTCAACTCGATAAAATGCCCGAAATCCGCATCATCGCGCCGGGCCGCGTCTATCGCGTTGATTCCGATGCGACGCACTCACCGATGTTTCACCAAGTCGAAGGCCTTTGGGTTGGTGAAAATGTTTCCTTCGCCGACTTGAAGGGCGTGATTGCTGATTTCCTCAAAAGCTTTTTCGAAACTGACGACCTTACCGTTCGTTTCCGCCCGTCCTTCTTCCCGTTCACTGAACCTTCCGCCGAGATCGACGTCGCCTTCATGAGCGGCGCGTTGAAGGGCCGCTGGCTGGAAATTGCCGGCTGCGGCATGGTCCACCCGAATGTGCTGAAGATCGCTGGTATTGATCCGGAAAAATACACCGGCTTCGCTTTTGGTTTTGGTCCGGACCGATTGACCATGCTGCGTTATGGCGTCAATGACCTGCGCCTCTTTTTTGAAGGTGATTTGCGCTTCCTGCGTCAGTTTGCCTGATCCAATTTTCGAGACAAAAGTCCATGAAATTCTCTGAATCCTGGCTGCGTAGCCTCGTCAATCCCCAACTTTCGAGTGAAGAACTCTCCCATTTGCTGACCATGGCGGGTCTTGAGGTTGAGGAACTGAAGCCGGTCGCACCCGCCTTCACCAGTGTTGTTGTGGCGCATGTGCTTGAGGTCGTCAAGCACCCCGATGCTGACCGCCTGAACGTCTGCCAGGTTGATATCGGAAACGGTACGCCACAGCAGATCGTCTGCGGTGCGCCTAATGTTGCTGCCGGCTTGAAAGTGCCGTGCGCGCTGCCTGGTGCTGAACTGCCCGGCGATTTCAAGATCAAGATCGCCAAGGTGCGTGGTGTCGAGTCCTCGGGCATGCTGTGTTCGGCCAAGGAACTGGGCATTGCCGAGGATGCCTCGGGCCTGTTGAT
>JAVEXE010000162.1:0-2838 GCA_034004105.1 Azonexus sp.
AACTTGGCACGGGTGATCTTCAGGGCCAGGTGTTTCGGACCGGAAGCATCAGCGGTGATGTAGGGCAGGTTGACTTCGGTTTGCTGGCTGGAGGAAAGCTCGATCTTGGCCTTTTCGGCGGCTTCCTTCAGGCGCTGCAGGGCCAGCACGTCTTTCTTCAGGTCGGTGCCGGATTCCTTCTTGAACTCATCGATGATGTAGTCGATCAGGCGCTGGTCGAAGTCTTCACCGCCGAGGAAGGTGTCGCCATTGGTCGCCAGCACTTCGAATTGCTTCTCGCCATCGACATCGGCGATTTCGATGATGGAAATGTCAAATGTGCCGCCGCCCAAGTCATAAACAGCGATCTTCTTGTCCTTGCCGGCAACCTTGTCCATACCGAAAGCAAGGGCTGCAGCGGTCGGCTCGTTGATGATGCGCTTGACTTCCAGACCGGCGATACGGCCGGCGTCCTTGGTGGCCTGGCGCTGGCTGTCGTTGAAGTAGGCCGGCACGGTGATGACGGCTTCAGTGACTTCTTCACCGAGGTAATCTTCGGCGGTCTTCTTCATCTTGCGCAGCACTTCGGCAGAAACCTGCGGCGGGGCGATTTTCTTGTCGCGCGCTTCAACCCAGGCATCGCCGTTGTCGGCCTTGACGATTTTGAAGGGCATCAGCGCGATGTCCTTCTGCACTTCCTTCTCTTCGAAGCGGCGGCCGATCAGGCGCTTGACGGCGTACAGCGTGTTCTTCGGGTTGGTGACAGCCTGGCGTTTGGCCGGTGCACCACAGAGAATTTCGCCGTCTTCGGTGTAGCCAATGACTGACGGGGTCGTGCGTGCACCTTCTGCATTTTCAATGACCTTCGGCGTGCCGCCTTCCATGATGGCGACGCAGGAGTTGGTGGTGCCGAGGTCAATACCGATGATCTTGCCCATGTTTGTTTTCCTAAATGAAATTATCGATGTTCGTGAATTGGGGGTTGTAGCCCTGATTTCAAGCATGATTTTGCGGTCGACCGCAAAAAAGACTGTTTTTGCTTATTTGCCTTTGGCCACCATAACCAGTGCCGGACGCAGCACACGTTCGGCGATCAGGTAGCCTTTCTGCAAAACCGTAACGACGGTGTTGGCCTCTTGCTCTGAGTCAACCATGCCAATTGCCTGGTGTTTGTGAGGGTCGAATTTTTCGCCAACTGGATTCACCTCGATCAGCGCATTTTTTTCGAAGGCTGCTATCAGTTGCTTCAATGTCAGTTCAACACCGGATTTGAAACTTTCGACAGTTTGTTCTGGTACGGCCAACGCGGCTTCGAGGCTGTCCTTGACAGGAAGGAGTTCGCCAGCAAACTTTTCTACCGCGAATTTGTGTGCTTTCGATATGTCTTCCTGTGCTCGCCGACGGATATTTTCACCCTCCGCCTTGGCTCGCAACCAAGAATCATAGTGCTCGGCGGCTTTCTGTTCGAGAGCGGCGAGTTGTGCCTCCAGGCTGGGGGGGGGCGATGAGCCTTGGTCGGCGGTGTCTTCGCCTTGAGTGGCCGGGGCGGTGTTGATCAAGCTTTCGTCATTGGATGCGAGAGTTTCCGGGGTGTTTTCCTGGGGGGTATCAGCACTGGACATAGGACTTTCTCCAAAAGATATTGCAGGCAGTTTGGGGTCGGATTGCGAGTTTCAAGTCTTCGGGAGGCATTTTTTTTTCGAAGCGGTGGTCGGGATGCTACATATGGCATACTACGGCGAAAATTGAAACCAATCGAAAAGCTGTTATTTCATGGATAGTATCGGCAAATATCGCATCATTCGCGAACTTGGGAAGGGCGCTACGGCCACAGTTTATCTGTGCCTTGACCCGGACACAGGGCGCGAGGTGGCGGTTAAAGTCATACGTTTTGTCGGTGACAGTGCTGCGATGTCGCGCCGGATGCGCAAGTTGTTCCAGAATGAGGGCATGGTTTCCAAGCGCCTGGATCATCCGAATATTGTCCGTGTTTATGATGCAGTAGTTGAGCCGGAGCGTGCCTATCTGGCGATGGAGTATGTCGACGGTTTCAGTCTGGAGGCTCACTGCCGGATTGATCGTTTGTTACCTTTGCATCGCGTGATTGGCATTATTTTCAAATGCTGTCTGGCACTGGATGCAGCGTACCGGCAGGGGATCATCCACCGGGATATCAAGCCGGCCAATATCATGGTGGCGGAAAACGATGAGGCCAAGATTGCAGATTTTGGCCTGGCCCTCAATCTCAACAAGGACATGGATCGTGACTCCACCTTCATCATGGGGGTTGGCTCGCCGGCTTATATGTCCCCCGAGCAGATCAAAGGCTACCCGCTGAATCAGAAGACGGATATCTATTCGTTGGGGGTGGTGCTTTTCCAGTTGTTAACCGGTCGACTGCCGTTTCGGGCCAAAAATCAGGCGACGCTGGTCTACAAAATTGTCAATGCAGATGCGCCGTCAGTTACTTCCTTGAATCCAAATCTCCCTGAGGGCCTGAATGCGATCCTGAAAAAGGCCCTCGAGAAGGATTTGTATGGTCGCTATCGCAACGGCGCAGAAATGGCCAAGGATCTGGCAGCGGTCCGGTACCAGATTCTTGAAGACGATGAAACGGTTCAGGATTCGGCGCATTTCGAACAGCTTCGGCGCATGGCCTTCTTTACGGATTTTGAAAACATCGAATTGTGGGAAATTCTGCGGGTCTCCCTGTGGCGCGATGTGGCGCCGAATGTGCCGTTAATTCGAGAAGGTAGCCATGGGAGGATGTTTGGTATCGTTGTGAGTGGCTGCGTCGAGGTTTCAATTGCCGGAAAAATGCTTTGTCGCTTAGGGCCGAGCGAGCCTGTCGGAGAGGTT
>JAVEXE010000162.1:2938-5200 GCA_034004105.1 Azonexus sp.
GAGGACTTTTCGGCAAGTTTGCGCACTTCGTCGGCCACGACAGCAAAACCGCGCCCCTGCTCGCCAGCGCGTGCTGCTTCGATTGCCGCATTCAGGGCCAGCAGGTTGGTCTGCTCGGCAATATCCTTGACTTCTCGTGTCATGTTGGTGATTGACTCGGTATTCCGGACAAAGTTATTCACCGAATCAGCCATTTCCTTCACGGCTTGTTCTACGACGCGCATTTCGGTCAGTAGCGTGTCCAGATTGCGACTGCCTTCGTTGGCCCGGTTCAGGCTTTCCTGGGATTGTTGCTGTACATGTTCTGCACTTTGTGCAATCGAGGAAATGCTGGCTACCAATTGTTCTACCGCACTGGCGGCGAAGCTTGATTTGGCGTCTTGTTGATGAGAGCTTTGTGAGACTTGGTCGGCGCTTTCTGACAGTGCGGCCACGCGTGAAGAGACCTGACTTGCGGCATCACGAACCTGACGGACCAGTTGTTGGAAATTGTCCATCATTTGATTGAAGACAAAGGCTGACTGACCAACCTCGTCCTTGCCGCGTACAGGCAGGCGGCGTGTCAAATCACCTTCGCCGCGGGCAATATCCCGCAGTCCCTGGCGCAGTTGATCCAGTGGTGCTGTTACGAAGTGTTGGGTCAGAAAATAGATGATCAGTAACAAAGCCCCAAGTGCGCCGATTGCTGCTCCTGCAATCTTCAGTCGGAATGCCGCCACCTCGGTTTCTACAGAGTCTAGCGAAACTTTCATGCTGACCAAACCAAGCACGGTACCTTCCGGCACTTGGTGACATACGATGCAATCTTTCCCGAGGTAATTCGAGGAAGCGTTGGTTGGGTTGATTACGCGCAGGAATGCACTCCCATTTTCTTCCTGAACTGCCCGATAGGGTTTGCCCGAGCGCATGACTTCCTGTTCCAAGGCGTCAAGGGAGCGATCACTCTTGGTGTCCGGGCCAAATAGCTTGCTCGTGGCCTCGCTGCGTGCAACGTGCAAATCCTTGATGATGGAGAGTTGTTTGATCTGATCAAGGAAAACTTCCCGCTGATCGACGGTGCCGGTAATCATCATGCCCGTCAGGCCGGCCATGGTCATCTCGTGGATACTGAGTGAGAAGTCTTCAGCCTGTTTGATGGCCGTTTCGCGATTGACCTGGGTCATCCAGAGGATGGCACCGACCCAGATGACAACCAGGACGAGCCAGATGGCTGCGGTCAGACGGACCCAGATTTTCAAGTCAGCAAAGCGCGGCATGTCTCCAACCTTCCGATTGTGTTTTGTACGCAGTCTGGCAGTCACACTGTCAGGTCGATTTGCTGGATTGTGCCAGCCTCACCGTTCTCTTGCAAAAAAATTCCAGAACTCCGAATTTGACCCTGTAAGACATTGTTGTTGTTTTTCAGGTCGAATGGCGTACTGATCCGGTTCAAGGAGATGGCTCCAACGCCAAGGTCGGCCAGTTTCCTTGGCTCACCTTGCCCATTTTCATCGGGTACCCAGAGACCGAGCTGATCAAAGGATGCATCATTTTCATCAATCCAGCCATTGCGATCATCATCCAGCAAGGCGAGCTCGGCAAAGCCATCACCAGATTGAGGGCCGAACATTTCCCGACCATTATTGATCTTGCCGTCAGCATTGCGGTCGAAAACCAGATAAGCATTGCCTGTCGCAAGGCGGGCAATCTGTTCGGTCTGGCCGTCACTGTTCAAGTCAAAAGAAAAACGCTGGTCAAGCAAGTTGACCGCATTGCCGGAAAAATTGAGGACCAGGGGGTCAATTTTCCGTACGGCATCGCCAATTTGCAGTCGGGTCGAACTTTCCTGATAGTAGTTGCGTTGCATCTGCAGATTGACGGAAAACTGAATTTCCCTTCCGTCGGCAGTTTTGACCATGCCGCCGGCGCTGAACCGCGTAACCTCCTGTTCAGCATGGATCTCATGGCGTTCGTATTCAAGCCCGAAGCCGGTGCGGGGTGTGCTTACCGCTTGCCGAGGTGTCGGGGGGAGGGAGGTCGTTTCTGCCCCTGTTGGTAAGGCAAGTTCCCGAGCGTCGAAAATGCGGGCAGGGCGCCCGGTCAGTGCCTCAATCATCAAACGCATCAATTGCAAATGTGGTTCGTCGATTGGCTCTGCTACATCGGTCTGGGTGCTTGGCGCTGTCTGCTCAGCGAGATGTTTTCCTTGCGCCGATATCGTGACTTCTGGACGGTTTAAGCTTGGTGGCCTATCAAAGTCTGGGCGTTGGTCGCCAATCCAGG
>JAVEXE010000004.1:0-5845 GCA_034004105.1 Azonexus sp.
GGTCCGGTCGAAGCGGAACCAAGCGCAGCAGGACCGGCCCCAGGTCTCGGGCGAAGGCGGCCATGTAGGCGGCAAAGGTTTGCCCGAGCTGGGGCCGCGACTGCATCGCTTCCCACAAGGTGGCCTGCGGCCCGCCACGGCGCAGCGCGCTGCCGAGATCGCCCATCATCGGCCAGGCTTCGGCGGTCCACAACAGGCCCGGCGTGTAATCGACGGCGCCGCGCGAGGTGAACCAGCGCTGGGTCGATGCGCTGTTGGAATAGCTGGTGCCATCGCGTTCAAGATAGTCGATGCTGACCAGAAAATCGGCCAGCGTGGCGACTCCGCGCACCGAGACAGCCAGGCGGCCGGCCAGTTCGTCGGCGCTCAAGGGGCCGTCGGCCAGCGCTTCGAACAGGCCGAGCTGGCCGGCCGAGATGATCGCTGCCGACTTCATCATCGGCAGGTAAACATCGATCATCGGCAAGTTATTGCCGGCAGCCGGAGCACTCACCCGAGTGCCGCCTCAATGGCCGCCCGCAGCGCCGCATCGTCCGGCGCGGTATCCGGCGAGAAGCGGCCGATGACCTTGCCCTGGCGATCGATCAGGAATTTCTCGAAGTTCCACAGCACATCGGTGTCGTGCGCCGGCAGCAGCTTGTAGCCAGCGAGCTTGTCGCGGAAATCGCTGCCTTCCGGATAAACGGCATTCGGGATCGCGGCAATCAGCGCGGCGTAAAGCGAATGGCGCGGTTCGCTGTTGATCTGCACCTTGGCGAACAGCGGGAAGCTGACGCCGTACGTCGCGCTGCAGAATTCGCGGATTTCGTCGGCGGTGCCGGGCTCCTGGGCGGCAAAGTCATTGCAGGGGAAACCCAGTACCTGGAAACCGCGAAGCGCCAGCGCCTCATGCAGCTTTTCCAGGCCCTCGTATTGCGGCGTCAGGCCGCAACGCGAGGCCACATTGACCACCAGCAGCACCTCGCCGGCGTAGTCACGCAGGCTGGCCGGTCGGCCGTCCAGGGTCTGCAGGGAAATATCGTAAAGGCTGTCGTTCATAGTTGTTCCATTGTTTGAGGTTTTGCTTTGAGTCGGCATGGCGACTTCGTGTTCCCTTGAACCCGGATAGATTGACGTTCTACTTGATGGCCAAGCATTGTAGTTTCTATCTGACACAAGTGAGGGTTAAAATCCAAAACGCGGGGATAAATTCAATTTCAATATACGAGTCGAGGGATCAATGAATCATTCACCTACCAAAGGCTTTCGCCTTCGCAGTTTGTCATTAGCGTTGGTTTCCGCCTTCTTGCTTGCCGGCTGCATGGGGGGATACAACACCAAAGTCAGTGACACTGTCGCTGCCGCACGCTCGGGTTCACCGCAGGCAGCCCTGGCCGATCTTGAAGCCAACAATCCTGGCAAAGACAAAGATTTGTTGTACTTCCTGGAAAAGGGAGAATTGCAACGCATGCAGGGCAGCTTAAACGACAGCATCACTTCGTGGATGGAGGCCGACAGTCGTGTTCGTGAATGGGAAGAGGCCGTCAAAACGGATTTTTCCAAGGTTCTAGGTGATGTTGGCGCTTTCGTGATCAATGACACCATGCGCCGATACGATGGTCGCGATTACGAAAAAGTCTTACTCAGTACGCGTCTGGCGCTGAATCATGTCGCTGAGGGCAACTGGGATGCAGCTCGTGTCGAGATCAAGAAAATGCACGAGCGTGAAGCCATTATTGCCGAGTTTCGCTCCAAGGAACTTGATGACGCCAAACAGAAAACTGAAGAAAAAGGGCTGAAGGCCACTTCCTTCAAGGATCTTCAAGGCTACCCAGTTGAAACACTGGACGATCCTGAAGTTCAGGCGCTGAAGAATTCCTACGAGTCAGCATTTGCCAATTACTTGGCGGGATTTGTATATGAAGCCTTGGGTGAGCCTTCGCTCGCCGCTGCGGGCTATCGCAAAGCCATTGAAATGCGCCCCGGACAACCCATTCTGGAAGAAGCGCTTGCCAAGCTTGATCAGCGCACGGCGCCAGCACCAAAAATCAAGCGCACAAGCAATGACAAGAGCAAAAAACACGGAGAAGGAGTCGCTGGTGTCGATACACTGATCGTGGTCGAGACCGGTAACGCACCGGCGATCAAGTCACGTGTGCTGCCCATTCCTTTGCCGATTCCATCTAAAGGTGGATTGCAAGTCGTGATGACGCCTTTGTCCTGGCCTGTGGTTGACAAAGGTGATGTCAATAGCGTGCCGGCCAACCTCACGCTGAATAGCAACTTACAGCCCCTGGTACTGGTAACCAGCGTAGACCAGATGGCCCGCCGGGCGATTGCAGATGAAATGCCGGGAATCATTGCCCGATCGTCTGTGCGTGCCATTGTAAAAGGTGCCGCCCAAAAGGCGATTCAGGACAATGCCTCCGGTGTGGCGGGCGCTGTGCTGAGTATCGTGGCTGGTGTTGCCGCTGTCGCATCGGAACAAGCGGATGAACGTTCTTGGCAAACCTTACCCGGCTTTTTCTCGCTAACCCGTGCTGTTCTACCGCATGGCACCAACCAGATCACACTGAACACACCATTGGGCCCGGTGAGCCGTGAAGTTTCCCTATCGGGAAAACATGCGCTAGTCGTTCTGAGAACCTCCGGCAATGCACTGTATCTTAGTCAAACGCCTTTCGATCCCAACGCCTTACCAGTAGCCGTTGTCGAAGCCGAACCGGAGCCTCCGAAGTCCAAGAGCAAAGCAGTTCCCAAGCGGAAAACTGAAAAATCCAGTAAACCCACAACCAAAAATGCCTCGCTATAAATCCACAGGAGTGTCAAATGACGAGTAACCGTTGTATCAAGGTACTTTCTTCTGTTTCATTGATCGCAGCCTGTCTTTTGCCATTATCAACCAATGCACAGAGCATTGCCTCTCGTGTCGAGAACATGGGACAAGCACGACATCTTGAAATCAGGTCGATGATGGCCAAGGAACGCAACGGTTTCCTTGCCGTACAGTTTGAGGTTGCCAACACCGACAGTGATCCGCAGAGGATGTTCTGGCGGATGAAGTGGCTGGATGCCGATGGCTTCCAGGTATGGGATGACGAGGCATGGAAGCCCTTGCTGTTGCAGGCGCGGGCCCAGCAAAACATCATTGCGACGGCCCCGACGCCCAAGGCTCGCGATTTCCGCGTACAGTTTGCCCCAGAAAGCAACTGGTCGGTCAATACCAGTACCCCATTCCAGACACCGATGGGTAATTGATTTCATTTTTTCCAGAAAGGATATATTCCATGCAACAAAGAACCTTCAAATACCTGGCCTTGGCCGCCACCCTTTCGCTTTCGCTGTCAGCTTGTGTAACGTCCCCAACCGTTGGTTCTGGTAATGTCAGCTATGGTGACGCCAAGGCTGTCGAGCAGGTGAGCAACGAGTTTGGCTCAACGGATCTGCAAATGATTGCGGAATCCATGGCCCGTTCGTTGGCCCAATCCTATGCAGGCCAGCGTACCAAGCCACTGGTCACCATCGCTGAAGTCAAGAATAAGACCAGTGAGTTTATCGATACCCGTTCCGTTACTGATTCGATCCGCGTTCAATTACTCAAGAGCGGCACCTTCCGTTTTGCAACAGACATTACCGGCATGCAGAATCAGACCGATGAACTGGTACGCCAGAATCAATCGGGGATGTATAAAAAATCTGCCGCTGCCAAGATGGGCAAAATGGAAGGCGCGAAATACCGGATTGAGGGCAACATTACATCGATCGTCAAGCGCAATTCGGATGTCAAGGATGTCTATTACAAATTCAGCATGATCATGACCGACAACGAGTCAGGGACCATTGAGTGGGCTGACGAAAAGGAAATCCGCAAGACCTCGAAGCGCTAAGGAGCGACTCATGGCTATGTCCTGTACCAACGCACTTGGTAAATTTTTTCTGGCAGCGGTCGCCGGGTTTTCCATATTCGCTGCACACGCCGAACAACCGCGCATCGCAGTGACCGATTTATCTTACGAGGAAACCGTCAGCGCCTATTTCCAGGATATCGAATATAAGGAAAAAATGAACGCTTCGTCTTCAAGCAGCGGTCGCTACAGGGACTCGGATTATTCTTCCTCCGGCTCGGGTTCAGAACGCTCTCGTGCCAGTAGCGACGTTTCCTTCAAGTCATCGACAGGATTCCGAACCTATATCGCCCGCGGAGAACTCCGGAAGTTTACGGCAGATATCAAGGGAGAATTGCTTCGTGCCGGTTATCGCGTGGTACAGGGCAAGCCATGGACGCAGAAGAATACGGAAAAACTCTACGATATTATTGCCCGTATCAAGCAGGGCTATTACCCAGGCGCGGATTACGTTCTGTGGGGTTCGATCAACAATGTCGAATTCCGTGATGAAGTCAATCCGATTCAAGGCTCGAATGCGTCTTCCGTTTCGCTTTCGCTTGAACTGGTGGGTGAATTTTCACTCATCAACACCAAGACTTATGAGGTCCGTGCGGCATTTTCGGCAATGGGAGAAGGAAACGATACCAAGCTGATTAATGCAGCCGGAACCCGAGTCTCACTCAATCGCAGCAAGGTGATGCAGGAAACCTCACGTTCCCTTGGCGAAGCGGTTGCCAGCGAGGTGATCAGCCAGTTTGGTGGCGATGCGGGTTATGAGCCGCGAGGCGAACGCGTGTCAGGCAGTCACCATGAAGTACGCGAAGCACGTGAAGAAAAGGTCATCATCTTCAAATAAAACGGCTTAACACCTGCAGCGCCTCCCGGTAAATATGAGGATCGGGATAGCGTTGCAGGTCACAGGGTATCAGTCGCGCAATCCGCCCGGCACGTGTTTCATCCATATCGGGCTGCCAGCCGTCCAGCACCTGCACCACGGCATCCTGTGCGTTGCACACGAGCAGCATGTCACAGCCAGCGGCCCAGGCGGTTTCAACCCGAGTCAGCATGTCGCCGACGACACCGGCGCCGGCCATCGACAGATCGTCGGTGAAAACTACGCCATCAAATTTCAAGTCGTTTCTCAAATAAGTGATCCATTTATTTGAAAATACAGCAGTATTGCAATCAACGCACTCGTAAATAACATGCGCCGCCATGACCGCGTCGAGGGCCAGTTCGCGGTAGGGAAGCAGGTCTTCGGCCATCGCCGCCAGCGGCCGGTCGTCAACCGGCAGTTCGACGTGCGAGTCGGGAATGACGTATCCGTGGCCGGGGAAATGCTTGCCGCAGGTGCCCATGCCACCGGCTTTCAGTCCTTCGCCGAGGGCAGCAGCGAGCGCGATAACGACGGCCGGATCGCGGTGGAAGGCGCGGTCGCCGATGACCCGCGACGGGCCGTAGTCAAGATCCAGCACTGGCGTAAAGGAAAAATCGACACCGCAGGCGCGCAGTTCGGCTGCGAGCACGAAGCCGGCGGCATGAGCGGCGGCCAGTGCAGCATCCTTGTCTCGATCATGCAACTGGCCAAGGGCGCGCATTGGCGGCAGCCGGGTAAAACCTTCACGGAAGCGCTGCACCCTGCCCCCTTCGTGATCGACGGCGATCAAGAGGCGCGGCTCACGTAGGGCGTGGATTTCATCGCACAGCGCCCTCAGCTGGGCGCGGTCGCGGTAGTTTCGGCTGAACAAGATGATGCCGCCGACCAGCGGATGGCATAGGCGTTCACGGTCGAGGTCGGTGAGTTCGGTACCGGCAATGTCGATCATCAGCGGACCGGGCAGTTTGGTGCTCATGCTTGCTCCAGCAAAACGTAGGCGATGGCGTAATCGGCTTCATCGCTGATCGAGAGATGTGCGGTCAACTGCCGGTTTTCGACAATTTCCGCCAGTTGACCGTGAAATTCAAAAACCGGCTTGCCC
>JAVEXE010000004.1:5945-25077 GCA_034004105.1 Azonexus sp.
GTGGTATCCGCCAGGCGCTCGACATCACGATCCTGAATGTGACGCCTATCCTCGCGCAGATGAAAGGTGATGCCGTCAGCCCCACCCAGATGTGCTTCGGCAGCCGCCCAGACAGGATCGGGCTCATAGGTACGCCGCGCCTGACGGATCGTGGCAACGTGGTCGATATTGACGCCGAGTTCGATCATAGTTCTTGCAA
The DNA here is from genome assembly GCA_034004105.1 of Azonexus sp. GTDB lineage: Bacteria > Pseudomonadota > Gammaproteobacteria > Burkholderiales > Rhodocyclaceae > Azonexus. The sequence goes on from JAVEXE010000004.1 coordinate 6,145, forward strand.
CTCCTTGAAAATTTTGCGGGTTTCCAGTTCCTGGCCACCAAGATAATAGGCCAGCAAAGTACGCATTAGCGATTTGGACTCCAGCCGTGAGCGTGAATCGTTGAAATTTTCTGCTGCCAGGTCGAGCAATGTCTTGCCAAGCACGACTTTCGCATCGGCTTTTGCGTGTGGGAGAGCATCAGGAACCCTGTTCGGCCCATGCTCCATCCGGTAAGTGTAAAACGCATCCGCTTCAATTGGGTCACCGTCAGCGTCGTGCGCCAGGGTCAAGCCGTAGCCCAGTTCCTGCAGCAAGGCCTTTTCGAAACGGCGCAAATCGGCTTCGCGTGCCTGCGGAGTATCGTGCGCCGCAAGTCTTTGCAACATGTCTGCATAACAGGCGAAAAGTCGTTCGTGGGCATCTTCACGTGGCAGCAAGTGCATCAGCAGTTCATTGAGATAGTAACCACAGAACAGTGCTTCGCCAGCCAGCAGCGGCTGACCGCCGACCCATTCGGCTTTCATCAGGGTGAGAACCTCGCCCTTGCCTGCCCAACCAATCTCCAGCGGCTGAAAGCCCATCAACAAGCCACGAATCGCTGCACGCGGTCGACGGGCTCCGCGAGCCAAAAGCGCGACTCTTCCAAAATCGCGACTGAAAACTTCAACGATCAGGCTGGTTTCGCGAAACGGATAGCTGTGCAGCACGAAGGCGGGTTGAGCATCAACCTTGCTGCGCAGACTCATGACCCGCCGGACTACTCGTAACCGAGGCTCTTGAGCAGGCGTTCGTCATCGTTCCATCCAGACTTCACCTTAACCCAGACCTCAAGATACACCTTGCCATCAAACAGGCGCTCCATGTCCTGCCGGGCTTCCGTAGCAATGCGCTTCAGGGATTCCCCCCCCTTGCCGATGACAATCGCCTTGTGATTTTCGCGGTCAACGACAATTGCGGCAAAAATTCGCCGCAGGTTCCCTTCAATCTCGAATTTTTCGATTTCTACCGCAATGGAATACGGCAGCTCGTCACCGAGCAGGCGAAAGACCTTCTCGCGAATATATTCTGAGGCCAGAAAACGTTCCGATTTGTCGGTCAGGTCGTCCTCGGGGAACATCAGCCCTTCATTAGGTAGATATTTCCGCGCTTCCTTGAGCAAATCCTGCGTTTGCCGACCTTTTGCCGCACTGACTGGAACCACCGCAGCGTAATCAAAGTCGGCAGAAACTTCGGCCAGGAACGGCAACAAGGCATCCCGTTGTTTCAGCAAATCGGTCTTGTTGATCACCAGAATAACCGGTCTGTCCTTGGGCAGCAGACGGACAACCGCTTTATCCTTGGCATCGTAACGCCCTGCTTCAATGACAAAAAGCACAAGGTCGACATCGTTCAAGGTCTGGGTAACACCGCGATTCATTGCCCGATTCAGGGCGTTAGAAAACTTGGTCTGAAACCCCGGCGTATCCACAAAGACAAACTGGGCATCGGCCTCGGTCAGAATGCCGGTAATCCGGTGCCGTGTGGTCTGCGCCTTACGGGAAACGATGCTGATTTTTTCCCCAATCAGATGGTTGAGCAGTGTCGACTTTCCGACATTGGGACGACCAACGATAGCAATATAGCCGGAGCGGATTTCGGTCATGGATTCAGGGCTTTCATGGCCGCTTCGGCGGCGTTCTGTTCAGCAATACGCCGACTGCTGCCCGAACCAATGGTGCGGACCGCAGGTTGATCAATCTCACAAGCCACCTTGAACGATTGCTCATGGGCAGCGCCACGCGTTTCCAGCAAGGCATAACGCGGCAACGGTTTCTTTCGGCCTTGCAGCCATTCCTGCAGGCGCGTTTTAGGGTCTTTCTGGAACTGCCCTGGTTTCAAGTCTGCCAGTAAGGGCTGATACAGCTGCTCAATCACCTTGAAGGCTTTTTCGAAACCCGCATCAAGATAAACCGCGCCAAAAACAGCTTCGAGAGCATCTGCCAGAATAGAAGGACGGCTGGCACCGCCACTGCGCAATTCACCTTCACCGAAACGCAATGTCGAGCCAATATCCAGTTGGAGCGCGAGTTGATACAGGCTTTCCTGCCGAACCAGATTGGCGCGCAAACGGGATAAATCCCCTTCAGGCAATTCAGGGAAGCGCTGGTATAACAAGGCAGCAATCACGCAATCAAGTATGCCATCTCCGAGAAACTCCAGGCGTTCATTGTGCGGTGTGCCAAAACTACGGTGTGTCAACGCCGTACGCAGTAACGAGGCATCGGAGAATACGTGACCAATACTTCGTGCAATAAGGTTCTCAGTCATCCTCAATCTGCGGTCGACCCTTGATAATCGATCAAAAGGCTGACGTTGCCGAAAAGCGGAATCCGTTTTTCGTAGGCAAAGTCAATGACCAATTGTCCCCGATCCTTATAGATTTCCAGTTCCCTGGCGGGCAATTCAATGTTGTCGACCGTCGCATATTTCTGGAACGCGTCACGCAATTGGGAAACAGTGGCATCCTGGGGTGCATTTTTAACCACGGCCTGAGTCGCTTTAACGATCTGAAAGTACTCGATAACCGTCGGAACAACCTTCATGGCCAGTACCGCCATGAGAATCAGGACCATACTCCAGAAAATCAATCCGGAAAGTGCAATACCACGTTGATTACGCATACGCTCCTCCTTATTTGAAGGCCCCAATCCGACCAAAGTCACTGAAATTCAACCAGATGAAGAAAGCCTTACCGACGATGTTCTGCTCTGGGACAAAGCCCCACGCACGACTATCACGGCTGTTGTCACGATTGTCGCCCATCACGTAATAGTGCCCCTCTGGCACTTTACAGATGACGCCGCTTGCATTGTAGGTGCAGTTTTCCCGATATGGGAAGGAGGAAACGCCAGGAATAAAGGCTGGTGCGTCTTCATCATTCAGGATGCGATGCTCGACGTCACCCAGCTTCTCACGGTACTGCTGGGAATAATAAAGACGCTCTGCATGCAGAAAATCGGCTTCACGCGTCATTTCCAAAGGCTGCCCATTAATACTCAGTTGCTTGTTCTGATAAGAGACGGTATCCCCGGGCAAACCAACAACGCGCTTGATGTAATCGAGTGAAGGGTCTTCCGGGTAACGAAAAACCATGACATCACCACGCTGCGGTACGTTCAAATCGATGATTTTGGTGTTGATCACCGGCAAACGAATACCGTAAGTGAACTTGTTAACCAGAATGAAATCGCCGACTAATAGCGTCGGAATCATTGATCCAGAAGGAATCTTGAACGGCTCGAAGAGAAAAGAGCGCAAGACAAAAACAATCAGGATCACCGGAAAAAAATCGGCACCCCACTCCACCCATAACGGCTGCTTGTCGTTGGCAGCACGCAATTTCCGGAATTTGAGAATGTCGACCGCATACAAAATACCCGTAATAAGGGTCAAAACAAGAAGAATGAGGGCGAAGTTCATGCGTCGTTATCTCAGCTATCAACACGCAACACGGCAAGGAAGGCTTCCTGGGGGATTTCCACCGAACCGACCTGCTTCATGCGCTTTTTCCCCGCTTTCTGCTTTTCCAGCAGTTTCTTTTTACGGGTAATGTCACCACCATAGCACTTGGCCAACACATCCTTACGCATCGCCTTGACGTTTTCACGGGCGATGATGTGGGAACCGATTGCAGCCTGAATGGCAACATCGTACATCTGTCGAGGAATCAATTCACGCATCTTGTTGGCCAGTTCGCGACCACGATACTGGGAGTTTGCACGATGCACGATCAGTGACAAGGCATCAACCTTCTCGCCGTTAATCAGGATGTCGAGTTTGACCACATCGGCAGTCCGGTATTCCTTGAAATCGTAATCGAGCGAAGCATAACCCTTCGAGCAAGACTTCAACTTGTCAAAGAAGTCCATCACCACTTCAGCCATCGGCATTTCATAAACCAGCTTCACCTGACGACCGTGATAGTGCATGTCTACTTGATTGCCGCGCTTGAGATTACAAAGGGTAATGACATTACCGAGGTAATCCTGTGGCACGAAAATCGTGGCTTCGATAATCGGTTCCCGAATTTCTTCGACTTTGGAAACTTCCGGCAATTTGGCCGGGTTTTCGACCTGAATCACCGATCCGTCACGCTGAACGACTTCGTACACAACGGTCGGCGCCGTGGTTATCAGATCCTGATCAAACTCTCGCTCCAGACGCTCCTGGACAATTTCCATGTGCAACAAGCCCAGGAAGCCGCAGCGGAAACCAAACCCAAGTGCCTGCGAGACTTCGGGTTCGTACTGCAAGGATGCGTCATTGAGTTTCAGCTTTTCCAGCGCCTCACGCAAGGAGTCGTACTGGTTGGATTCGACCGGGTACAGACCGGCAAAAACCTGCGGCTTGATTTCCTTGAAGCCAGGCAAGGGTTCTGCGGCTTTACGATCAGCCAGAGTAATCGTGTCGCCAACCTTGGCAGCCTTGAGTTCCTTGATCCCGGAAATCACGAAGCCGACCTCGCCAGCTTTCAGTGATGGGCGCTGTAACGATTTCGGCGTGAATACACCAACCTGCTCGCACAACTGGGTGGTCCCGGTAGACATGAACAGTAGTTTGTCTTTGGGTTTCATTTCCCCGTCGACCACACGAACCAACATCACAACGCCGACGTAATTATCGAACCAGGAGTCAATGATGAGCGCCTTCAACGGGGCACTCACGTCGCCTTTGGGTGACGGCACCCGTGCAACCACTGCCTCAAGAATGTCTTGAACACCCAAGCCGGTCTTGGCCGATGCCTGCACCGCATCGGTAGCATCGATGCCAATCACGTCTTCAATTTCTTGCTTGGCATTGTCGGGATCTGCCGAAGGCAGGTCAATCTTGTTCAAGACCGGCACAACTTCAACATCAAGATCCAGCGCCGTGTAGCAATTGGCCACTGTCTGCGCCTCGACACCCTGCGAAGCATCGACAACCAACAGAGCTCCCTCACAAGCCGAGAGCGAGCGCGATACTTCATACGAGAAGTCGACATGCCCCGGCGTGTCGATCAGGTTCAGGTTATACACCTTGCCGTCACGCGCCTTGTATTGCAGCGCGGCGGTCTGCGCCTTGATGGTGATGCCGCGCTCTCGCTCGATATCCATCGAATCGAGCACCTGCGCCTCCATTTCGCGGTCAGAAAGGCCGCCACAAAGATGGATGATGCGATCAGCCAGGGTCGATTTACCGTGGTCGATATGGGCGATGATGCTGAAGTTTCTGATGTGGTCCATTGCAGGCAGTAAAAAAGGGCGCTAACGGCGCCCTTAGCGATTCGGAAGACCTCGAATTCTAGCGGATTCGGGCCAAATATTCACGGATTTTGGGTTCGTCAAGATGATAGTGACAGAGCTCAGTTTCTCCATGAAGCAGAACGGGAACCAACTCGTCATACTTGGCCTCAAGAACTGGATCCGCGTCCACATCAACCGTGCGCAACGAAACCCCCAACTCTTCCAGCAAGGGTCGCAGTGCCACCTCCATGTCATGACAGAGGTGGCAATACGTTCGACTCAGGAGTGTCAGCTCAATTGCCATTCAGTCCTCGAATCGTAATGAAAGTCTGCATCTCACCGCGGCGGACCAACAAGGTGATGTTAGCGCCTTTCTCAAACTGAGCGAGCAACTTGTTCAGTTGATCGACAGACTTGACCTCGGTTGTACTACCGCGACTAATCACCGCAAGGATGATGTCACCTTGGCGGAGATCGGCCCGAATACCGGTATTGCGAACCTCTTCAATCAGTACCCCGCCGTCAAGGTTAAGATCGCGCCGCTGTTGCGCATTCAATTCACTCACAATCAGACCAAGGCGATTTGCGGCTTGCTCTGGCACTTTCTGTCCGCGCTGATTTCTAGCCCGAACCGGCTCATCTTCCAGCATGCGACCAATCACAACAGAAATATCCCGAACCTTGCCTTTACGCCATACCTGCAGGCTGGCACGGCTACCTGGTGCCGTTGCTGCAACCATTCGAGGCAAGTCAGCAGAATTGTTCACGGTCTTGCCGTCAAACTTCAGAATCACATCCCCCGGCTCCAGACCAGCCTGGGCTGCCGGACCATCACGATCAACCGCATTGACAACGGCCCCCATCGGGCGAGACAAGCCCAAGGATTCTGCCAGTTCCTTCGTGACCTCCTGAATGACGACACCCAACCTTCCCCGCTTGACAGTGCCCGTGCTGCGCAGTTGCTGCTGAATGTCCATTGCCACATCAATCGGAATGGCAAACGAAACCCCCATATAACCGCCGCTGCGACTGTAAATTTGCGAGTTGATACCCACCACCTCACCGTTCAGATTGAATAGCGGCCCACCGGAATTGCCCGGATTGATGGCCACGTCAGTCTGGATGAACGGCACATAGTTTTCTTGCGGCAGGGAACGCCCCTTGGCCGAAACGATGCCAGCCGTTACCGAATTATCAAAACCAAAAGGAGAGCCAATCGCCACGACCCATTCACCGACCTTCAGCTGATTCGGGTCGGCGAGCCTGACCGTTGGCAAAGCATTTGCGTCAATTTTCAGGAGAGCCACGTCAGTGCGTTTATCAGCACCGACAATCTTCGCCTTGAACTCCCGTTTATCCGTCAAGCGCACCGTGACTTCATCAGCAGCGTCGACAACATGTGCGTTGGTCAGAATGTAGCCATCACCGCTGATGATGAAACCCGATCCCAAGGAACGATTTTCAAACTCGCGTGGTGGCATGGTCCCCTGCGGAATACGCGGGAAAAAGCGTTTGAAAAATTCGAAGGCGGGATCATTTTCATCAAAAGGAAACGGTGAGCCTGCCCCCTGGCTACGCGCATGTTGTGTCGTACTGATATTGACCACTGCCTGCCCCTGCTTTTCAGCCAGCTCGGTAAAGTCAGGCAAACCGCGAACCTGTGCTTGTGCCAGACCAAAAGCAAGTAACAAAGAAAAAACAGCCATCAAGCGTTTCATTGTTGTCATTCCTCCTGTTTCCGGGTTGATCGTGAAACGATGTAAGGGTGTTCCAAAAAATTTCCAGTGCACTGACGCATTTTTTTTGCCAGAAGCACAAAACCGACAACGAGTCCTAAAGCTGCGCCCAGCATGGCGCCTGGATCTTGTCCAAGCTGCGCCCCAAGAACCGCGCCAACAAACAAGGTCAATAACGGTAGCCCGTAAGCCATATTGGCACTGCGTCGAACATTACCTGCTGACACAGCGACGATAACTTCATCACCAGGCTGGGCCCCCAGCGTATTTTTGACCTGATAGTGCCGTGGACCGCTACAAAACATCTGTGTCAGGTGCTGACCACCACAACCGCCCTTTTCGTGGCAACGACCACATCCCCCTTGCGCCACTTCAACATCGGCCCACGCATCATTGACCTGCCTGACCGTTGCCCGGATTGTGCTGCCTTCGGGAATCATCACCACCGCCGATCCGGCGTCGTGTCGAGCAGGGGGCGCAATTTGCCAGCAACGGCCTCTCGGGCACGAAAAATTCTGGAGCGAACAGTACCAATGGGGCAGTTCATCACACTGGCGATTTCTTCGTACGAGAGTCCTTCAATTTCACGCAACACAATCGCTGTGCGTAATTCCTCTGGCAGCGCATCCATGGCACTGTTGACGGTTTCACCAATTTGCTTGGACATCAGCAAACTTTCTGGTGTGTTGATATCACGCAACTGGGAGGCATCTTCGAAACTCTCAGCTTCGTCAGCATCAAAACCCGTGCTGGTTGGTGCTCTGCGACCTTGAGCAACGAGATAATTCTTTGCCGTATTGATTCCGATCCGGTAAAGCCAGGTGTAAAAGGCACTCTCACCACGAAAAGACGGCAAGGCTCGGTAGGCTTTGATGAAGGCCTCCTGCGACACATCTTCCACCTCCGCTGCATCACGAATATAACGTGACAACAGTCGCTCCAACTTGCGCTGATACTTACCTACCAACTGGTCGAAGGCGCTCTGATCGCCGCCCTGCGCCCGCTCGACCAGCACTTGATCGATTTCGCGCTCGCTCATGGCTCTGTTTCCCTGGGGTGTTTTTTTATGGGTGAGAGTATAACGCAGGCTTTTTCAAGCCACGCCTAAGGACTTATCCTTAATTGTGCCCAAGTGTAACGGTATGAAGCCTTTTGCCCATGCTATATTGCGCGCCGGTTTCAATATTTCTGCAGGAAGTAACGTGCAAGCTTTTGATGTGCTTATCATCGGTAGCGGGCTGGCTGGCCAATCGGCTGCGCTCAGACTGGCTGCCCAGCAGCGTCGGGTAGCCTTGGTCAGCAAGCGAAAACTGGAAGACTCCGCCTCCGGTTGGGCACAAGGAGGCATCGCAGCGGTCCTCGATAACCAGGACTCGATTGAGGCACATATCCGAGACACCTTGATTGCCGGAGCCTGGTTAAATGATCCAGAAGCAACGCGTTTTGTGGTGGAAAACGGCCGTCGTGCAATTGAATGGCTGATCGAACAAGGGGTCCCCTTCACCAAGGATGAATCGGGTTATCACCTGACCCGCGAAGGCGGCCACAGCGCACGCCGGGTCATTCATGTCGCGGATGCGACCGGGGCTGCCGTGCAAAGTACGCTGACCGCCAAAGTTCGCAGCAACCCGAATATTGTGGTCCTTGAAGATCATATTGCGGTCGACCTCATTACTGGCCCCAAAATCGGTTTATCCGAAAAGCGCTGTTATGGCGCTTATGTGCTGAATAATCAGTCTGGCGAAGTCATCACACTTGGCGCACCCTGCACCTTGATTGCCTCAGGCGGCGCCGGCAAGGTGTATTTGTTCACCACCAATCCGGACACCTCGACGGGTGATGGCATCGCAATGGCCTGGCGTGCCGGTTGCCGAGTCGCCAATATGGAATTCATTCAGTTCCACCCCACGTGCCTCTTTCATCCGCAAGCCAAGTCCTTCCTGATTTCCGAGGCGGTGCGCGGCGAAGGCGGATTGCTGAAGTTGCCTGATGGCAGCCGCTTCATGCCAGACCACGACGAACGTGCAGAACTTGCGCCACGGGATATTGTGGCACGCGCCATTGACTTCGAAATGAAAAAGCGTGGCCTGGACTGTGTGCATCTTGATATTTCACACAAAGGTGAAGCCTTCATCCGTGAGCATTTCCCGAATATTCACGCTCGCTGCCTTGAATTCGGCATCGACATCACCCGAGAACCTATCCCCGTCGTTCCAGCGGCCCATTACACCTGCGGTGGCATCGTCTGTGATTTGCGCGGACGGACGGACGTTGAAGGCCTGTATGTGGCAGGAGAAGCGTCGTGTTCAGGACTGCATGGCGCCAATCGTCTCGCTTCAAACTCCTTGCTGGAATGCCTGGTTTTTTCCGAAGCTGCAGTTAGCGACATGATGGGTCTGACCCCTAAGCCACTACCCGAATTGCCACAATGGGATGAAAGCCGTGTCACCGATGCGGATGAAGAAGTCGTCATCTCACACAATTGGGAAGAACTGCGCCGCTTCATGTGGGACTATGTCGGCATTGTGCGTACCACCAAGCGCCTCAAGCGGGCAGCCCACCGCGTACGCTTGTTGAAACGTGAAATACACGAGTTTTATTCGCATTTTCGCGTCAGCCACGACTTGATTGAACTACGTAACCTGGTATTGACGGCCGAATTGATCATCCGCTGCGCAATGCTGCGCAAGGAGAGTCGAGGACTGCACTATTCCCGTGATTTTCCGGAAATGCAGAAAAGAATCCGCAATACGGTACTCAAGCCGGGACGTCAGGCACACTTGCCGCAAACTGCCAGCGCAGGAAGACGCGCAAGCGTCTGAAATCTTCCGGGCTCATGCTATCGACCGTAACCGGTAGGCTGAATTGCCTGCCGTCTTCGGTTTGCAAACGAATCACGGTCAACCAGGGGTGAACGAACATTCCTGGCAGGCCTCGGGCGTGAAGCCAATCACCCGAATTTCGGCATTGCGCCAAAAAAGCACCATCTTTCTGGAGTCGCAACTGCACGAATGGAGGCGCGAAAAATCGCCACGTCCGAACGAAGCCCAAGCATAGCAATACAAGAAACGCAGAGCGCCATAGCGTATCCACCGGATACAGGAAAACGCCAAGCGTCAGAAGCAAACACAAGACCAGAAAAATTCGATCAAATAAAAAAGATCGGTGCAGTCCGATAAGAACCGGAAACTGCACCGTTGATTACCGACCGATTGAGCCCGAACTTAGACGCGCTTGAAAACCAGCGAGCCGTTCGTGCCACCGAAACCGAAATTGTTTTTCAATGCGACATCAATCTGCATCGGCCGCGCCTGATTGGCACAGTAATCCAGATCACACTCTGGATCCTGATTGAAGATATTGATGGTCGGTGGCGAAATCTGATGATGAATGGCCAGCACGGTGAACAAGGACTCGACACCACCGGCCCCACCAAGGAGATGCCCCGTCATCGACTTGGTCGAATTGACCACCACCTTGTAAGCCGCGTCACCAAAAGCAGCCTTGATGGCATCGGATTCGTTCTTGTCCCCCAAAGGCGTTGAGGTGCCATGCGCGTTAACATACTGCACGTCCGAAGGTGCCACACCGGCATTCCTCAATGCGTTGACCATTGAACGACGCGGACCATCCATGTTCGGTGCTGTGATGTGATAAGCATCAGCACTCATCCCATAACCGGCTACCTCGGCATAAATCCTGGCACCACGAGCTTTCGCATGCTCGTACTCTTCGAGCACCAGCACACCAGCACCTTCACCCAGGACAAAACCATCCCGATCCTTATCCCAAGGACGACTGGCTGTCGCAGGATCCTCATTACGAGTCGACAAGGCACGAGCCGCACAAAAACCGCCCATACCCAGTGGAGAAACGGTTGACTCAGCACCGCCGGCAACCATCACGTCGGCGTCACCGTATTCGATGATTCGCGCCGCCTCACCAATCGAATGCGTTCCCGTCGTGCACGCTGTGACGATGGAAAGGTTCGGCCCCTTGAAGCCGAATTCGATCGACAAATTACCGGAAATCATGTTGATGATCGAACCAGGAACAAAGAAAGGCGAAACCTTGCGCACGCCTGCGGCGTTGTATTCATCCTTGGTATTTTCAATCAGTGGCAAACCACCGATACCCGAACCGATGGCAACACCAACGCGCTCAGGATCGGCAGCACCAGCCTGATCCAGGCCCGCATCACGGACAGCCTGTATGCCGGCGGCCAGGCCATAATGGATGAACGTATCCATTCTGCGGGCGTCTTTGGCGGAAATATACTGGGCGATGTCAAAGTTTTTGACCTCTCCTGCAAACTTCACGGGGAAATTGCTGGTATCAAAACGGGTGACTGGCGCAATACCGGAAACACCGGCAATGATGTTTTGCCAACCTTCTTCAACGCTGTTACCAACCGGGGAAATCAGGCCCAGGCCGGTGATGACGACTCTGCGACGTGCCAAGATATGCACTCCGAAAGCTAAAGTAGCAAGGCCGGCCTTGGGGGCCGGCCTTGCCTGGTTCAAACCGGAATTGGCTTACTGCTTGTTGGCGAGGATGTAATCGACAGCCTGCTGAACCGTCGTGATCTTCTCTGCCTGATCGTCCGGAATCTCGCACTCGAATTCTTCTTCCAGTGCCATGACCAGTTCGACGGTGTCCAGCGAATCCGCGCCCAGATCGTCAACAAAGGAGGACTCATTCTTGATGTCCGCTTCGTTTACACCCAGTTGTTCGGCGACGATCTTCTTGACGCGCTCTACGATGTTATCCATTCGAAAAACTCCTTCCCCTCGGGGTACGAAAAAAAACAATCAGATTCTACCAAAAGCCGGAAGCTTGGTGAAATCAATCCATGAACATGCCGCCATTTACATGCACGGTTGTACCCGTGACGTAAGCGGCAGCGGGAGAAACCAGGAAGCCCACCGCTCCTGCAACATCTTCGGGCGTACCAGCACGGGCCAGCGGAATCGATGCCAGCATCGCCGCTTTCTGCGCTTCAGTCAGCGCATGCGTCATATCTGTGGCAATAAAACCGGGTGCCACACAGTTGACCGTGATATTGCGACTACCCAATTCACGCGCCAGCGAACGGGTAAGGCCTGCAACTCCCGCTTTGGCGGCGCAGTAGTTGGCTTGCCCGGCGTTGCCGGAATAACCCACCACCGAGGAAATATTGACGATGCGGCCAAAACGCGCCTTCATCATACCGCGCATGACACCACGCGACAGGCGGAAGACCGCCTTCAGGTTGGTATCGATAACCGCATCCCATTCGTCGTCACCCATCCGCATCGCGAGGTTGTCGCGGGTAATACCGGCATTATTAACCAGGATGGTGATGGCACCGAATTCCTTGGCAGTATCGGCCAATGTGGCATCGGTCTGGGCGGCATCGGTAACATTGAGGACAATACCCTTGCCCTTGAGGCCAGCCTCGGCAAGGTAAGCAGAAATCTGCCCGGCGCCGCTTTCGCTGGTTGCCGTGCCAATCACGGTAGCGCCCTGCTTGCCCAGTTCGAGGGCAATGGCGCGACCAATACCGCGCGTGGCGCCGGTTACAAGTGCAATCTTGTCGTTGAGCATGACTTACTCCAGACCGAGATTGGCTTCAATGGAAGCCGCATCAGCCAGCGCAACGCCCGTGACGCCATCGGCGCAGCGCTTGGTCAGACCGGCCAGAACCTTGCCCGGTCCGCACTCTGCTACGGTCGACACACCCATGGCAGCCATTTTCTGGACGGTCTCGACCCAGCGAACCGGATTGTAGGCCTGGCGCACCAGTGCATCCTTGATCCGCTCCGGCTCGTTTTCAATCGCCACGTCAACGTTATTGATCACCGGAATTTTCGGTGCCTGCAGCGTCAGCTCAGCCAAACGCGCGGCCAGCTTGTCAGCCGCCGGACGGATCAACGAGGAATGGAATGGCGCCGACACCGGCAAGGCCTTGGCCATTTTGGCACCGCGCGCTTTGCAAGCCACCATGGCCCGCTCGACTGCTGCCTTGTGACCCGCGATCACCGTCTGACCGTTGGCATTGAAGTTAACTGGCTCGACCACTTCACCCTGCGCTGCTTCAGCACAAGCAGCAACAATGCCTTCATTGTCCAGGCCCAACACGGCAGCCATCGCACCAGTGCCGAGCGGCACCGCTTCCTGCATGGCAGCCGCACGCAGGCGAACCAGCGGCACCGCATCCTTGAATTCAATGACACCAGCGGCAACCAGCGCAGAATACTCACCCAGGCTGTGACCGGCGACGACGGCCGGCATCTTGCCGCCCTTCTCGCACCACAGACGCCAGGCGGCGATGCCGGCGGTAAGCATGACCGGCTGGGTATTGACAGTCTGGGTCAGCGCTTCGGCAGGACCATCGGCGACCATCGCCCACAAGTCATCACCAAGCGCGGCAGACGCTTCGTCAAAGGTGGCGCGAACCACGGCAGCGTCGCCGTAAGCGGCCATCATGCCAACGCTCTGCGAGCCCTGGCCGGGAAATACGAAGGCAAAAGACATCAATCAGTCTCCTGTTATCAGAATTCGAGCAGGGCCGCGCCCCAAGTGAAACCGCCACCAACGCCCTCGACCAGAACCTTCTGGCCACGCTGAATGCGCCCGTCGCGAACCGCCTCGTCAAGCGCCAGCGGCACAGAGGCAGCCGAAGTATTGCCATGACGATCGACGGAAACGATCACTTTATCGCGGTCGACCCCAAGTTTCTTGCCGGTGGCTTCGATAATACGAATATTGGCCTGATGCGGGATCAACCAGTCAAGGTCGCTGGTCGACATGCCCGCCTTGGCGCAGACTTCTTCGGCAATGTCGGCAAGCACGCGCACGGCAAATTTGAACACTGCCTGACCATCCATGCGCAGGAAGGGATCGCCGGTAACCTGGCCACCACATACCTGGCCGGGCACGTTGAGGATGCCGAACTGGCTACCATCGGCGTGCATTGCCGTAGCCATGATACCCGGCGTTTCTGAAGCCTCAAGTACAACCGCACCGGCACCATCACCGAACAATACGCAGGTGCCACGATCGTTCCAGTCGAGGATGCGGGAGAATACTTCGGCGCCGATAACCAGTGCCTTTTTGTGCGAGCCGGAAGCGATGAATTTCTCGGCTATACCCAGCGCATAGGTGAAGCCGGCACAAACTGCCTGCACGTCGAAGGCTGCGGCCCCCTTGTTGCCCAGCTTGCCCTGGATGATGCAGGCCGTACTTGGAAAAATGAAATCCGGGGTCGACGTCGCAACGACGATCAAATCCAGCTCAGCCGCAGTGATGCCGGCCATTTCCAGTGCTCGCTGCGCGGCGACCAGGCCGAGCTCGCTTGATGTCACACCGGGCGTTGCCAAATGCCGACTACGTATGCCGGTGCGCGTGACAATCCACGCATCGTTTGTGTCGATCCCTCGTGCAGCCAAGTCAGCGTTACTGACGGGATTACCCGGCAAATAACTGCCGGTGCCGATAATACGTGCATACATCAGACACTCTCCATCGCAACCGACGTAACCCCTTGAGTCTGCGCCAACCGCTCGGTAATACGCTCCAGCACCCGCTTTTCCGCAGCCTCAAATGCACGGGCAATTGCGTTGCCGAAAGACAATTCGTCAGCCGAGCCATGACTCTTCACCGAAATCCCTTTCAGGCCCAGCAAGATTGCCCCGTTGTAACGCCGGTGATCAAAGCGTTTCTTGAAATTATTCAATACAGATATTGCAATCAAGGCAGCAATCTTGGTCAACCAGTTGCGCTTGAACTCGCTGCGCAAGGAAGAAGCCAGCATCTGAGCCAAGCCTTCAGAAGTCTTGAGCGCCACATTACCAACAAAACCATCGCAAACAATGACGTCGGCTTCGCCTTGGTAAATACCATCACCCTCGACATTCCCAATGAAATTAAGGCCGGAAACCCGCAGAAGATCCGCGGCCGCCTTCACAACTTCATTGCCTTTGATTTCTTCTTCCCCGATATTGAGAATGCCTACCGTTGGTCGATCCTTGTGCTCCATGGCCGCCACCAGCATGGCTCCCATGATACCGAACTGCAGCAGGTGCTCCGGGCCGCAATCTACATTCGCACCGAGATCGAGCATGTGGGTATGACCGTTTATCGTAGGCAACGGTGCGCAAATCGCAGGACGATCAATGCCAGGCAGCATTTTCAAGACAAAACGGGAAATCGCCATCAGCGCCCCGGTATTGCCAGCCGAAACGCAAGCATCTGCCTCGCCAGCCTTGACGAGATTGATGGCGACGCGCATCGAGGAATCTTTTTTGTTACGAAGCGCCAATGAAGGCGACTCGTCCATGCCAACAATTTGTGTGGCATGAACTATCCGCAAGTGCGGATGATCGGCCGAAGTGCCGAGCAGCGGACGCAACACCTCCTCCTGGCCAACCAGGATCAGATGAGCCGCCGGATGTTCTGCAAGAAAACGGATGGCCGCCGGGACCGTCACTGACGGACCGTGGTCACCCCCCATGCAATCTATGGCGATGCGGGTTGTCATGGCAAAAGAAAAGGCAGGCTTTCCCAGCCGGGATGCCTGCCCCTCAAATTGAACGATTACTCGCCCTTGGTCTTCAGGACTTTCTTGCCACGGTAAAAACCGCTCGGAGAGATGTGGTGACGCAGATGCGTTTCACCCGTGGTCGGCTCAACAGCCAGCGGGGGTGCAGTCAGGAAATCGTGGGCGCGATGCATGCCACGCTTGGATGGGGATTTTTTGTTCTGTTGAACGGCCATGTTGATACTCCAAAAATAATCAGTTCGGCTTGCCTTTAAGTCCAGCCAGCGCAGCAAACGGATTAATCCGTTCCCCCGCATCGGCAGCACCAGGCAAGCCACAACGTTGATGCCGTGGCGCCACCGGCAAGGACAACAAGATTTCGTCCTCAACCAGTTCTGCCACGTCCAGTTCTTTTTCAACCGGGAGAAAGTCCCGACTATCATCTTCCAGTTCGTCTTGCGACAAGTCAGCGTCAGCCGGTACCAACTCCAGCAAACGATCGACTTCCACTTCAAAAGAAATCGCTTCCAGGCAGCGCTGACAAGCCAGCGGAATAGTTCCGCTCACCGTCAAATGCAGCATGGGTTCGCCACGTTGCCCACGATAGCCCTCCAGTTGCCAGCGCACTTCTCCGGCCACTTCGGTTAGCAAATCATGTAGCCTGTCCATGATCGAAACTTCCAGCAGCCCATCGAGCGACCCGGAATTTCGAGCAAAGACAAACGCGTCAGGAATTCTTTTCAACTAGTATCTGGTGCGACTTAAACGCGAGATGATATTATTTTTGTCTGTCCAAGTCAAAACAAAGTGTTGCATTAATGCATTCCCGCAAGGCTTTGTTGCCAAATTATTTTTCAATGCTCAATCTCGTTCTTGCTTCGACCTCCCCCTACCGCCGTGAATTACTCAACCGGCTGGGTTTGCCCTTCTCCGTTACCAACCCGAATACCGACGAAAGTCAGCACCCTGGCGAAGCCCCCGAACAACTCTCCCTGCGTCTTTCAGAAGCCAAAGCCCGTGCAGTAGCCCTGAGCCATCCCGACTCATTGATTATTGGCAGCGACCAGGTTGCTACGGTCGACGGCAAAATTTACGGAAAACCCGGATCGCACGAACGCGCCGTCGAACAATTGCGCGAATTATCCGGGAAGACTGTCAACTTCTTTACCGGACTCTGCTTGCACAACACGCGTACTGGCCAGACTCAGTTGCGCGGCATCCCAACGCTGGTGACCTTTCGTCAGCTCAGTGATGACGAAATCGAAAACTACCTGCGCCGCGAACCTGCCTACAACTGCGCTGGTTCAGCAAAATCGGAAGGATTGGGCATTGCCCTCTTGAGCAGCCTGCAAGGCGAAGACCCGAATGCGCTGGTTGGCCTGCCGCTGATTGCCCTGTGCGACATGCTGCGTCATGAAGGCGTGGCGATTCTCTGATGGCGACTGGCACCCTTTACCTGATTCCTGTTCCGCTTGGCCCCGGCCTGCCACAAGATAGCCTGCACCCTGGCGTACTGGCGACCCTGCATCCGTTACGTCATTTCGTGGTAGAGCAGGCCAAAACCGCTCGGGCCTTTCTCAAGGCGGCTGGCACCGCCCTGCCCTTGCAGGAACTGCAGTTGGCAGAACTGAACGAACACACCCGAACCGAAGCGCTGAACCAATTGCTGGAACCCCTTCGCGCCGGACACGACGTTGGCCTGCTTTCCGAGGCCGGCTGCCCTGCCGTCGCTGATCCCGGTGCAAACCTGGTAGCGCTGGCGCAGCAGGAAAATATTCGGGTCGTTCCACTGATTGGCCCGTCTTCCCTGCTGCTGGCGCTCATGGCTTCTGGCTTGAATGGGCAACGTTTTTCTTTTCAGGGTTATTTGCCCGCCAAAGACGTCGACCGCAGCAAGGCACTGCGAGAGCTGGAGGCTGAGTCGCGCAAACGTCAGCAGACACAGTTGTTCATCGAAACCCCGTATCGCAACCGAGCCATGTTTGATGCAATTCTTCAGTATTGCCAAGGCAAAACCCGTCTTTGCGTTGCCACGGATCTGACCTTGCCCGGAGAGTCCATTCTCACCCGGACCATCGCCCAGTGGAAAAAACAAACGCCGCCCGACATCGAGCGGCGTCCAACGGTTTTTCTGCTGCTGGCGTGATCAGTTCAAGCGCCACTCCGAGAGGCTGCTCGAAATTCCGCGCCAAAGGCTGTCGACCGCACCCGCACCAAACCGTTTGGCAAAACGCTCGGCCAGATTGTCCTTGACGGAGTAATCCATGACGTTTTCGACCTTGACAACGTCCCTAGCAACGCTGTCAACGGTGCCAAAATCGTCCGCCAAACCCAGTTGAATGCTCTGCGCACCCGTCCACATCAAACCGGAAAAAATTTCCGGATTTTCTTTCAGACGATCGCCTCGCCCAGCTTTTACCACATTCACAAACTGGGCATGAATATCCGCCAAGAGAACTTTGGCATGCGCTTTATGCTCATCGGCCTGCGGCGAAAAAGGATCGAGGAAGCCCTTGTTCTCCCCCGCCGTCAGTAAGCGACGTTCGACCCCAAGCTTATCCATGGCCCCGGTAAAACCAAACCCATCCATCAAAACACCAATCGAACCGACGATACTGGCTTTATCAACGTAAATTCGATCCGCCGCCACCGCAATGTAGTAGCCACCGGATGCGCAAATGTCCTCCACGACGGCATAAAGGGGTTTGTCGGGATATTTTGTCCGCAGGCGACGAATTTCGTCATTGACCATCCCCGCCTGAACAGGGCTCCCCCCCGGGCTATTGATACGTAAAAGCACTGCTTTGGCATCCGGGGCTTCAAACGCTGAATTTAAGGCAGCGATGAGCTTTTCCGCATTCGCCTCAGAGCGCGGCGCAATCACGCCCTGAAGGTCAATCATTGCGACGTGCTCATTTTCAACAGTCGTGGTTTCCCACTCGACAAAGGCAAAAAGGATGAAAGCCAGATAGGCAAATCCCAGAAATTTGAAAAAAATCCCCCAGCGTCTTCGCGCGCGCTGCTCACTCAAGGTGGCAAAGGCAAGCTTTTCCAGGGTCTTGCGCTCCCAAGTGGAGTCGCTGTCATTACGTTGGGGATTGTCCATTATCCGTTTTATTCCAGCAGAAAGAAAAAGTTAGCGCCCGTTCAAGGCATGGAAGAGCGCGTCATCCATGGACGCGCAACCAGTCGTCAAGTTCCCGGACTTCATGCAGACAAGCCAGCGGTGCATGGTCCAGAAGATGGTCGTGCGGATGCGCCCCGTAGGTCACAGCCAGGGCATCGACGCCGGCATTGCGTGCCATCAGCAGGTCGTGCGAGGTATCCCCAATCATTACGGTCGACGCCGGTTTTACGGCAAATTCCGCCATCAGTTCTTCCAGCATCTGAGGATGCGGCTTGGAATGGCATTCATCAGCGCAGCGTGAAGCCAGG
>JAVEXE010000163.1:0-2496 GCA_034004105.1 Azonexus sp.
CAGGGCAAGTTGGGGCGGCACATTGCCGCGATGCGCCTTGAGCTCCGTGCACGCCAGGGAATTGGTGATTGGAACGGGGTCTTGAAGCTGCTGCGGCACTTGGATAAGCGGAATGCGTTGCCTCAGGAAATGGTTCGTGCCTTGGCTAACAAGGCGCACTTGGCTAATCTGGCGCGCCTTGAGGATGATGTTCAGGTTGTCGCGAATTATTTGCGTGATTTGTCGAGTGACGAGCGAACCCCCGAAGTGGTACTGGCCGGCACGCGCCGTCTGGCAATGTTGGGCGCGACGCTGCAGGCTCAACGCCTCATCGAGGGCTTGCTGGAACAGGCGGATGAGGATTTCCTCTGGCAAGGGGAGCTTCTGACACTGTACGGCAGCTTGCAGGGTGGTGATGAGATGTCGCGGATTGCTCAAGCGGAACGCTGGTTGCAGCAGCGCCCAGAGGATGCTGGGCTGCTGCTCGCGCTTGGGCGGATGTGTGTTCGCCAGCGTTTGTGGGGCAAGGCGCAAAGTTATCTGGAGGCATCACTGTCGGTGGAAGATTCGCAAGCGGGCCATCTGGAACTCGCTCGTCTGGATGATCGACTTGAACGGGTTGATGAGGCGAACCGGCATTATCGCGCCGCGATTGCTTCGCAGGACAAAGCGGCAAATAGCCGTCAATGACAAAAAAACAGGAGGTGGGGTGTGCTGAATATCGACATGCGGAAAATCTATAATTTTTATCCGGTTGAACCGGCGCCATCCGCCGATGCCTTGCCGACTGGCGGCGACCTTTACTACGAGTGTCTCGATTGTTCGGTCATCGTCAATTCCGTTCCGCACATCAAGTCGGCATGCGCCTGTGGAAATCTCCAGGGGGCTGGTGGCAAGCTGGAGGTTCGCGACCCGGCGCGTGTCCGGGTCGTCAAGGGCAAGCTGAAGTAAGGCCTTATCGGCCTATCAGGCCCATTCCTGCGGCTGAAGGAAGACGTCGTAGAGTTCCGCTTCCGGTGTGCCCGTCTCCGGTTTCCAGTCGTAACGCCATTTCACGATCGGTGGCAGCGACATCAAGATGGATTCTGTACGTCCGCCCGATTGCAGGCCGAACAGCGTGCCACGGTCCCAGACCAGGTTGAACTCAACGTAACGACCGCGCCGGTAGGCCTGGAAGTCGCGTTCACGCTCGCCGTAGGGCGTGTCGCGGCGCTTGGCTAAGACAGGCAGATAGGCTTGCGTAAAAGCATTACCAACTGACTGGGTCAGGGCAAAGCAGCGTTCAAAACCGCCTTCGTTCAGATCGTCAAAAAAGACGCCGCCGACGCCGCGCGGTTCGTTGCGGTGCTTGAGGAAAAAGTATTCGTCGCACCATTTTTTATACTTCGGGTAAACCTCGTCGCCAAACGGGCTTAAGGCATCGCGGCAGGTCTGGTGAAAATGGCGGACATCCTCTCGTAGACCGTAATAAGGCGTCATGTCCATGCCGCCACCAAACCACCACACGTCTTCTTCGCCTGCCTTGCTGGCAACGAAGCAGCGCACATTCATGTGCGCTGTCGGGCAATAGGGATTGCGTGGATGCAGCACCAGCGATACGCCCATGGCTTCCCAGGCACGGCCCGCCAGTTGTGGCCGTACGGCGGTTGCCGAAGCCGGCAAGGACTTGCCTGTGACATGCGAGAAATTCACCCCGCCACGTTCGAAAAAATCGCCTTCTTCAATCAGGCGTGAAATTCCACCACCACCCTCCGGGCGTTGCCAGCTATCGGTGCGAAAGCTTTGTCCGTCAAAAGCTTCCAGTTCGCTGACGATCCGGCTTTGCAAATCAGTGAAATAGTCTTTCAGATGCTGGGTGTCCATGGTTCATCTCCGTTGGGGTGAAAAAAACGGGCGGTCATGGCCGCCCGTGTTGTATGTGTTGTTGCAGTTTCAGCGGCTGATCGCGCGATAGCCGATGTCTTTGCGGAATTGCATGCCATCCCAGGCAATCTGCGCTGCAGCCTCATAAGCAGCTTTTTGCGCCAGTTTGATGTTTTCGCCAAGCGCCGTGACACAGAGCACACGTCCGCCGTTGGTGAGGACTTGCCCTTCCTTGTCGGCGGTGCCTGCGTGGAAGACGTGGCAGTTGTCGCCAAAGCTGTTGCCCTTGGGCAGGCCGCCGATGACATCGCCTTTTTTCGGGGTTTCCGGATAGTTGGCGGCAGCGAGTACGACGCCCAATGCAACGCGGCGATCCCATTCAGCCTCAACCTGATCAAGCGTGCCGTTGATTCCATGCTCCAGCAATTTGACGAAGTCGGACTTCATTCGCATCAAGATGGGCTGGGTTTCCGGGTCGCCCATGCGGCAGTTGAATTCCAGTGTCTTGACCGAGCCATCCTTGCCGATCATCAGACCGGCATAGAGAAAGCCGGAGAAAGGAATGCCGTCCGCCGCCATGCCGCGCACGGTAGGCAGGATGATCTCGCGCATCGCTTTGGCGTGCACTTCCGGCGTGACGCATGGTGCCGGGGA
>JAVEXE010000163.1:2596-5114 GCA_034004105.1 Azonexus sp.
CCCTTCTGATCAATGTAGGCGTGTGCTGCGGTCGACTCGGAAAAAGTCTCAAAACCAGCCGTCGGAATGTTGTGGCGGGCCATGAAGCGTTTGGCGAAATCCTTGGAGGATTCGAGTTGCGCGGCTTCTTTGGTTGGGCCAAAAATTTTCAGGCCGCGGGCGCGGAAAACATTCACCACGCCGGCAGCCAGCGGTGCTTCGGGGCCGACAACGGTGAGATGAATGTTGTTCTGTTCGGCGAAATCTGCCAGCGCTGCCGGATCGGTGATATTCACGTTCTCCAGTTCGTGCTCGCGTGCCGTACCGGCATTGCCCGGCGCAACGTAAACCTTCTGCAGGCCAGGCGTCTTCGCCAGCCGCCAGGCCATGGCGTGCTCGCGGCCGCCGGAACCGATGACAAGTAGTTTCATGGCTGATCTCTTATGTATGCTTTGTTATTAGTGACGGAAATGCCGTGCGCCGGTGAATACCATCGCGATGCCGTGTTCGTCGGCGGCGGCAATGACTTCCTCGTCGCGCATCGAGCCGCCCGGTTGGATGACCGCAGTTGCGCCGGCTTCGGCCAAGACGTCGAGGCCGTCGCGGAACGGGAAGAAGGCATCGGAAGCGACCACCGAGCCCTTGAGTTCAAGGCCGGCGTTCTGGGCCTTGATGCAGGCGATCTTGGTTGAATCGACACGACTCATCTGGCCGGCACCGACGCCGAGTGTCATGCCGCCGCCGCAGAAGACAATGGCGTTGGACTTGACGAACTTGGCGACGCGTTCAGCGAAGAGCAGATCTTCGATCTGCTGGGCAGTCGGCTGCACCTTGGTGACGACCTTCAGGCCGCTAGCCTGGGCGGTGAAATCGTCAGCCGTCTGCACCAGCAGGCCACCGCCGACGCGCTTGAGTTCGAGCTTGTTGAGGTCCTTGCCCAGCGGTACGACCAGCACGCGCAGGTTGGTCTTGGAAGCGAGCGCCGCCTTGGCTTCGGCGGTGAAGGACGGGGCGATCAGCACTTCGACGAAGTGCTTGCGGGCGTTCATGGCTTCAACAACATCGACGCCGACTTCGCCGTTGAAGGCGATGATGCCGCCGAAGGCCGAGGTCGAGTCGGTCTTGAAAGCCTTTTCGTAGGCACCGAGCAGGGTGCCGTCGATGGCCACGCCGCAGGGGTTGGCGTGCTTGATGATGACGCAGGCCGGGGCGTCGAAGGCCTTGACGCATTCCCAGGCGGCATCGGAGTCGGCGATGTTGTTGTAGGATAGTTCCTTGCCCTGCAACTGGGTGTAAGCAGCAATGCTGCCCGGCAACGCAATGGTGTCACGGTAGAAAGCAGCCGACTGGTGCGAGTTCTCGCCGTAGCGCAGAATTTCGGTACGGTCGAAGGCCAATTGCAGCTTGGCCGGGAAGACGGACGGTTGTGGCGCGGCTTCAGCCGGCTTGGCTTCAGCACCTTCATCCAGACCGGTCAGCCAGTTGGCGATCATGCTGTCGTAGCGGGCGGTGTGCGTGAACGCCTTCTTCGCCAGGTTGAAGCGGGTGGCGAGTTTCAGCGCGCCGCCGTTGGCCTGCATTTCAGCGAGCAGCGGGGCGTAGTCTTCCGGATCGGTGACGATGGCGACGCCATTGTAGTTTTTGGCCGACGAACGGACCATGGCCGGGCCGCCGATGTCGATGTTCTCGATCGCGTCTTCGAGCGTCACGCCCGGCTTGGCAATGGTGGCGGCGAAGGGGTAAAGGTTTACGCAGACCAGATCAATCATCGGAATGCCGTGTTCTTCGATGGTCGCCAGATGTTCCGGCAGGTCGCGACGGGCCAGGATGCCGCCATGCACCTTCGGGTGCAGGGTCTTGACGCGACCGTCGAGCATTTCCGGGAAGCCGGTGTAATCACCGATCTCGGTCACGTTCAGGCCGGCATCACGCAGCATCTTGGCGGTACCGCCGGTGGACAGTAGCTTGACGCCTTGGGCGGCGAGGCCTTGGGCAAATTCGAGGACGCCGGTTTTGTCCGACACGGAAATCAGGGCTTGCTTGATGGTCATGGCGATTTACAGAAGTTGATGTTCGGTGAGTTTCTTGCGTAGCGTATTGCGGTTGATCCCCAGCATGTCTGAGGCCTGCGTCTGGTTGCCGCCGGCTTTGCTCATGACCAGTTCCAGCATCGGTTTTTCAATGCTTTTCAGGACCATATCATAGATGGCGGCGGGTTTTTCGCCGTCGAGGTCACGGAAATATTGCTCAAGCGATTCCGTGACGCATTTCCCCAAGTCATGTTGGCTCATGCTGCCAACGCCTCCTCTGTGTATTTCAGGTGTTGCCCTTCTTCGGCCAGTCGGCAGAAGAAGTCGTTAACCGCCTGTTTTTGTAATTCAATGCTCGGTAGGGTATTCATTTCCTTGCGGAAGGCTGCCGATCCGACCAGTCCCTTGGTGTACCACGAGATGTGTTTGCGGGCGACTTTGACGCCAGTCTCGATGCCGTAGAAATCGTAGAGGTCTTCCAGATGCGCCAACAAAATCGCGTGGATTTC
>JAVEXE010000164.1:0-2518 GCA_034004105.1 Azonexus sp.
CCGAAATGGGTGCCGCAGATGGGGGATAACGCGCAGGTGCTGGCGGGGATTGCGCGGCAGCCGGGGGTGACCTACGCGGCGCTGACGCCGAATCTGCAGGGTTTTGACGGGGCGGTGCAGGCGCGGGCGGATGAAGTGGCGATTTTTGCGGCGGCTTCGGAGGCCTTTTCACAGAAGAACATCAATTGTTCGATTGCCGAGAGCCTGAAGCGTTTCGAGCCGGTGATTTCGGCGGCTTCGGCGCTGGAAATCCCGGTGCGCGGTTATGTGTCCTGCGTCGTTGGTTGCCCTTACGATGGTGCGGTCGACCCGGCTCAGACGGCAAAAATCGCTCAGGCGCTGTATGCCATGGGCTGTTATGAGGTTTCGCTGGGTGACACCATCGGGGTGGGCAATCCGCGCTCCATTCAGCGCATGATCGAGGCTTGCGCCAAGGTCGTGCCGATTGAAAAACTCGCTGGTCACTATCACGACACCTACGGCATGGCAATTGCCAACATTTACGCTTCGCTGGAGATGGGCATGGCCGTTTTCGATGCTTCGGTCGCCGGGCTGGGTGGCTGCCCGTATGCCAAAGGCGCTTCCGGCAATGTCGCCACCGAAGACGTGGTGTATCTGCTGCACGGTCTGGGCATTGAAACCGGCATCGATCTGGCTAAACTGGCGGCTATCGGCGACTGGATTTCCAGTGCCATCAACCGCCCCAATGGTGCCAAAGCCGGCCGGGCTATTTGTCTGCAAAGCCCCGGATGAGCCTGCTTACCCATATTGCTGATCTCCTGCGCCCCAGCCCGGCACCCGACCCGGAAACGAGTGCCGCACTGAGCCGGGTCATCGGCATGGTCGACCCGCTGGTTCGGGCCGCCCCACGGCTGGAAAAACACTTGCTGAACGGCGTTGAGCATGCGCTCAGCTACTGTCGCGGCCTGGTCGATGCTTTGCCGGGGCCAATCGAGATCAATCGCCACAGTTTTTCTGCCGACCCGCTGGTTCATGCCTTGTTTGCCACCGCCAACGACATCGACGAAATGCTGGGCCGGAGTCAGGCGATCCGGGATTTTCTCCAGCGTCCGGAGTGCTGGGCCAGTGATTGCTTTTGCGCCATGCTCGCCGCCCGGCGGCAGCAGAAAACCCAGCTTGGGCTGGCGCGACAAGGCGACGTGATCCGCAGCGACGTGCCTCAGGTGGTGCTGTATTTTTCGGATCAGACCTTGATTGAGCCCTGCTGCGATCCGGAAATGGCCCGTCAGCGTCTGCAAGCTCGGGCGCTCGACAGCCTGTTGCAGACCTTCAATCAGCATGTCGAACATTTGCGCCACGAAAGGCAGAGTCTGCGCACCGATCTCAATAGCGAGCACGCCTTTTTTTCTGCCATGCGGCAACACCGAACGCAAAGCGAAGAAGAGGAACAGCATACCCGGCGCCTCGTGACGCTGGATGTGCGCCTGCGTCAGAACAATGAATCCCTGATGCCGGAAGCCTTGGCGGACCTTCTTGCCGACTTTCTCCGCCACCCAGAGAACGCTTTGAGCCTCAAGCCTGTGAGTGTTCGTATTGACCGCCTGGGTATCGTCCATAACGACGACCCCGAAGACAACGATGCACAAACCATCGTTTTTCCGGAACTCACCAGCCGTGACAGACGTCAACACTTGGCTACGCTGGTGCGTATTTCCCGGACCGAGGCTTTGGCCGCCGTCGAACAGGCCCGGGACCGGCAAAAACGTTATGTCCTGATCTGATGCCCGAATTCATTCCCTCCCCTTGCATCCAACGCTGCCAGATGGATAAAGTGTCCGGCTATTGCGCCGGCTGTCTGCGCACATTGGATGAAATCTCAGCTTGGTCCCGCCTGGACAATACTCAGAAAAATGCCGTTCTAGGCAAACTGGCCGCACGGCGGCAGCGTTTGAACGTCGTCATTTCTCGACAGGATTGATTTTGGATGAATAGCACTGAAGAACCGCGTTACCAATGTGTCGGCATCTGCATGACCGACCCGGATTCCGGCTATTGCCTGGGGTGTGGCAGGCCCCCAGAGAGCTCGCCGGAAATCGTGGTTGAACTGGTTAGCCCCGGAGTCAATGCTCCAAATCATGGCCTAGACCCGGACAGCACCCGGTAAAGGCAGCGTGAGCGCCCTGCTACCTCAAACGCTTCACGTCCTCGAACGCGGCTGGCTTTCGGCAAATAACATCCTGGCCTTTGATGGTCCGGCAGCAACGCTGATCGACAGCGGCTATGTCACCCATGCGGAACAAACTGTTGCCTTGGTCAATCACGCCCTCGACGGGCGGAAACTGTACCGGCTGATCAACACCCATTCCCACTCTGACCACATTGGCGGCAATGCGGCCATTCAGGCGGTCCATCAGTGCCGCATTTTCGTCCCGGCTGGTTTGCAGGCAACGATTGCCGAATGGGATGAAGCCGCGCTCCTGCTCTCTCCCCTCGGTCAGCAAGCGGCGCGTTTTCAGCATGACGGCACGTTGACCGCAGGCGACTGCTTCGAGATGGG
>JAVEXE010000164.1:2618-5105 GCA_034004105.1 Azonexus sp.
CAGAGTTATCGGGAAATGTACGCTCAGGGGCTGCAAATGGGTCAAGCCCTACGTAACATCACCCTGGACCCGGAGAATCCCAAGGCTTATCAAAATCTGGACAAGGCGCGTGATGATTTCGCAATAGCAAGACAAACCGCTGCATCCGTGGCCGGCAGGATCGATGGTTTCACCGCAAAAGTCGCAGCCCTGGAACCGCTTGCCGCACTGCAGGCGGAAGCACAAAAAGAAGTCATGGCTGCACTGCGCGCCGGCGAGATTGATGCCGCCAAATCGCTCATCAACAGCAAGGAAACTCCTGCCTGGCGCAAACTGAAACAATCCCTGCTCGATGACCTGGAAGTTCTCAAACAATTAACCCAACAAGAGCGCTTGCGCGTTGCCAAGGAAGCCGAGCAACGGCAGCACATCACGCTCATCCTGACCTTGCTTGCCATCGGGATTGGTGGTGCCAGTGTCTGGACCACCCTGAGCTATGTCCGCCGTGAATTGGGCGGCGAGCCGGCTTATGCCCGTGCCGTTGCAGCAACGATCGCTACCGGCGATTTGAGCCAACCCATCCGGGTGGAGGCAACCGACAACCACAGCCTGCTGGCTACCTTGGCTCGCATGCAGTCCGAACTACGCGACTTGGTCAGCGTCCTGGCGAAGCATGCCAGCGCCGTCGAACAAAATGTCCAGTCAGTCAGTCGTGCGACACAGGACGTCGCCAGCGGCAGCCGGCAGCAACTGGACTACGCGCAGGACATGGTCAACAACGTCCATCAAGTTGCCAGCGGTCTTCAAGAGGTTCTGAATGCCGTACACGAAGCGGAAAGCATCGTCAGCCAATCGCACGCGACTTCCGATAGCGGTGCCGCACTGGCGGTACGCGCTGCCCGTGAAACTGAAGCCATGGCCAATTCCGTTCGCACAACAGCCGACCACATTCAGACCCTGGGAACCCAATCCGCCCGCATCACCTCCATTCTTGGGGTGATTTCCGACATTGCCAGCCAGACCAATCTGCTGGCGCTCAACGCCGCCATTGAAGCTGCCCGCGCCGGCGAACAGGGCCGGGGCTTTGCTGTCGTGGCCGATGAAGTCCGCAAGCTGGCGGAACGGACCGCGCACTCCACAGCCGAAATTTCGGCCATGGTTGAGAGCATTCAGTCAGGCACCCAACGGGCAGTCGAGGGCATGGAAACCGGTTTGCTGCAAGTCGGCGAAAGCGTCGAACTATCCAACCAGTCGCGCCAGGCTTTTGAAGACATGAAAAACCGGGCTCAAGAGGTCAATCAGGTGGTGCAGAAAATTGCCCGCTCCATCGATCGTGAGAACGATCATGAGCACGCCATTGAAAATCATGTCGAGCAAGTTCGTAACCTGATCGCCCAGAATGATCACTCCCTAGGTGAGGTGGTTGGCAGCACAGACCGTCTGCACCAGGTTTCGACCGCCCTGAATCAGGCGATCAGTCGCTTCCGCCTCTGATCGCCTGAAAGCAGCCCGCTCAACGCGTTTTCGGCAGGGCGCATCTGACCAGATGCGCCCAATACGCGGTGCCCAGACGCAATAACTCGTCGTTGAAATCGTAGTGCGGGTTGTGCAACGTGCAGCCGCCGGTGCCCGGCCCGTTGCCCAGCCAGACATAACAACCGGGTTTTTCGCGCAGCATGTAGGCAAAGTCTTCTGCCCCCATGGAAGGCAGAATGTCGGATAACACCTTGTCAGCGCCAAACACCTCGGCGGCAACTTGCTGGCAGAATTTTGCCTCGCCGGGGCTGTTGACCGTAGGTGGATAGCGATGATCGAAGCGCACGGAAATCTGCGCACCATTCGCCGCGGCAATACCGCTGCACAGGCGCTCGATAGCCCGCTCGACCGCTTCCTGCACCTCGGGCTTGAAGGTCCGGATGGTGCCGCGCATCACCACTTCCTCGGGAATGATGTTCCAGGCTTCGCCCGCGTGAAACTGCGTGACGCTGACCACCGCGGCATCGCAGGGATGCAGCGTGCGACTGACCACCGTCTGCAAGGCCTGAACCAGCTGCGAGCCAGTGACAATGGCGTCTACACCTTGATGCGGCATGGCGGCGTGGCAACCATGGCCGCGCACATGAATCTCGAAGCCGCAGGTGCCGGCCATCACCGGCCCCGGCATGACCATCATTTCACCGACCGGAATGCCCGGCCAGTTGTGCAGGCCAAACACTGCCTCAACCGGGAATTGCTCGAACAGCCCTTCCTCGATCATCACCGCCGCCCCCCCTTCCGACTCTTCCGCCGGCTGGAAGATGAACACCACCGTGCCGTCAAAATCCGGGTTCTCGGCCAGGTAGCGCGCCGCGCCAAGCAGCATCGCGGTATGACCATCATGCCCGCAGGCGTGCATCTTGCCGTGGTGTTTCGAATGGTGCGGAAATTCGTTCATCTCGCACAAGGGCAGCGCGTCCATATCGGCGCGCAAGCCGATCATGCGGTTCGAGGTGCCAGCCTTGAGCACGC
>JAVEXE010000165.1:0-5088 GCA_034004105.1 Azonexus sp.
TCGTTGATGAAATCAACGATACGCATGTGCTGCTTGTCGATGACGTCGATGCCGGTATTCAGGTCGCTGGTCCAGGTGATGGGCATGATGAAGTTCCTTGTGAATTAACTGCGGACGTGACCGTCACCCAGGACGATCCATTTCTGGCTGGTCAGGCCTTCCAGCCCGACTGGGCCACGGGCATGAATTTTGTCGGTCGAAATGCCGATTTCGGCACCCAGTCCGTATTCAAAACCATCGGCAAAGCGCGTCGAGGCGTTGATCATCACCGAGCTGGAGTCCACCTCGCGCAAGAAGCGCATGGCTTTCGGGTGGTTGTCGGTGACGATGGCTTCGGTGTGCTTGGACGAGTATTGATTGATGTGGGCAATCGCCTCGTCAATGTCAGCAACCACCTTGACCGAAATGATCGGTGCCAGGAATTCGGTGTAGAAATCCTCGTCGCTAGCCGCGATGGCTTGCGGGACAATGGCGCAGGTTTCGGCGCAGCCGCGGATTTCAACGCCTTTGGCACTCAGCATCTGGGCAATGGGCGGTAGCAGCATGGCAGCGACCGAGCGGTCGACGAGCAGCGACTCTGCGGTGTTGCAGGTGCCGTAGCGCTGGGTCTTGGCATTTTCAACAATTTTCAGCGCCTTGTTCGGGTCGGCCTCTTCTTCGAGGTAAACGTGGCAGTTCCCGTCCAGGTGCTGAATCATCGGCACGCGCGATTCAGCCAGCAGGCGAGCGATCAATCCCTTGCCGCCACGTGGAACGATGACGTCGACAAATTCACGCATGGTGATCAGTTCACCGACAGCGGCACGGTCGGTGGTGTCGATAACCTGCACGCAGTCTGCGGGCAGGCCAGCCGCTTGCAGTCCTTCGCTGACCAGGCCGGCAATGGCGCGGTTACAACGAATTGCCTCGGAACCCCCACGCAGAATGGCGGCATTGCCGGATTTCAGGCACAGCGCGGCCGCGTCGGCGGTGACGTTCGGACGTGCTTCGTAGATGATGCCGATGACGCCAAGGGGTACGCGCATTTTGCCAACCTGGATGCCGGAAGGGCGGAACTTGAATTCGCCCATCTCGCCAATCGGGTCTGCAAGTTTGGCGATCTGTTCGACACCTTCGGCCATGTTGTCGACGCCTTTGTCGGTCAGGGTCAGGCGATCAACCATGGCGGCTTCAAGGCCCGCTGCACGGGCTGCGACCAGGTCTTCCGCGTTGGCGGCCAGCAGGGCGGCTTTTTCACGCCGGATGGCGCTGGCGATATGCATTAATGCAGTGTTCTTCTCGGCGGTGCTTGCCGTAGCCAGGCGACGCGAGGCAACGCGGGCGCGCCGACCAACACCTTGCATGTATTCCTTGATATCCATGATCAGCTTCAATTCGGTCAAAAGGACATTATAGCCAGACAATTTACAGGGAACTTCCTGAAGCAGGTAAACTCTTACCCGCAACGATAACAGGGCTTTCCATCGAGGACATGATGGCCGAAAAATTGATACTGCCGACCGACATCAAGGTTTGTGCAACCTGCAGTTACTGGGATGGTGAACGCCGGGTAGACCCGGAGATGAAATTGGTCGTGGTGACGCAGGCGTGTGAAGGGGAGTGCTTGGTCACAGAACAGCGCAAACCTGGCCTGCACGATATCCGCTGTGAGTGCGAGTGTCTTTGGGAAGATATTCAGGCAGACGGTGACAACACTGACACGCCGCCTGACGCTTCCGAGGCGCGTGCTTGAGTTCTGGCCTGCGAAAGTCTGTTACCAGATGACGCGGTTTCTTCCTTGGGCTTTGGCCGCATAGAGCGCTGCGTCTGCTTCAGCAAAAAAACGCGAATCCAGTTCTGCTTGATCGGGAATCCGGGTCACGCCGCCGATACTGACGGTAATGACCGGCGCAATGGGTGAAGCCGGATGGGGCAAGGCCATTGTCTCGATCATGGCACGCAATTTTTCTGCGAGTTGCTTGGCATCTTCCGATTGAGTGCCCGGCAGCAGGAGTACAAATTCCTCTCCGCCGTAACGTGCAGCCAGGTCACCGGGGCGCTGAACCAGATGATTCAGTGTCTGCGCGATCTGGTGTAGAACCCCGTCGCCAGCGGCGTGTCCGAGGCGGTCGTTGTAAGCCTTGAAATGATCGACATCAATAATCGCAAGGGATAGTGGGCTGCGGTCACGCAGGCAACGGCGCCATTCGTTGTCCAGCGCCTCATCGTAACGACGGCGGTTGGCGATTTCGGTCAGGCTGTCGATCATGGCCAGCTTTTCCAGCAAACGGCGGTGATGTTCCGACTGAAGGTGGTTGCGCACTCGCTTGCGAACGATGGAAGGGTGAAAAGGTTTGGTGATGTAATCCACTGCGCCGAGATCGAGGCCGTGTTCTTCATCTTCAGGGCGGTCGAGGGCAGAGACAAAAATGACCGGGATGTGGCGGGTCAGATCGTCGTTTTTCAGTGCTTGAATCACTTGATGCCCGTTCATGTCTGGCATCAGGACATCAAGCAGGATCAGGTCGGGTTGCAGCGCATGGGCTCGCTCCAGTGCCTGAGCCCCATTTTTTGCCAGAATGACGCGGCAATTTTCCTTGAGTAATTCAGCCAGCAAGGTGCGATTCTGTTTTTCGTCGTCGACGACAAGAACGGTTGGCCAGGCATTCATTGCAAAGTCTTTTCCCATTGTTCTTGTAATTGTTTCAGCTGTTGCAGGGCCTGTTCATACTCGACGTCGTCGATCAGCGCCTGAAGATCGGTAAATATCTTCTCATATTCGGATTCCGCTGTCGTCACCTGCTTCAAGGCAGTCTTGAGTTGAGCAAAACGGGTTTCGCTGCTGGCGTTGGCGCACTTGAGATCATTGCGTAACGCGCTGAAGAGTGCGGGAATTTGTGTCGCCGAATCGGGGGAGGGCTCAGTTGCTGGTGCCTCGGGCAGGTCTTTGAGGCTCGCGAGGACGGTATGCAGGGTGCTGCGAAACTGTGCCAATTCGTCGCTGAGTTTTGCTTGCGGCAAGGGCGTGTGTCCTAGCGTTTGCTCCAATTGGCGGGCTGCTTCCGATAAATTCAAGGCACCCAGAGAGGCGGCCAGGGATTTGCAAGCGTGGGCAAGTCGAACAGCTTCCTGATGCATCTGCTTGCTGATGGCCTGTTCAAGACGTTGGTCGAGATTAGCGTAATCCCGAGCGAATTCGTGGAGAGATTTCAGATACAGGCCAGGTCGGTTCATGTGCAAGGCCAGGCCTCGCTGGCGGTCAATGCCGGGTAATTCAGGTAAGCTGGTCGCGTCGATGCTGTTTTGCGGCGCTGGTGTATCGGGATTGTTTCGGTGCGCTTGCGGTGGAATCCAGCGTGTGATTTCAGCATACAAATCGGCTGGCATGATCGGCTTGGTCAAATGAGCATCCATGCCGGCGCTGATCGAAGCTTGATGATCGGCGGCGGTCGCATGAGCGGTCATCGCGATGATCGGCAGTTTTTTGAAACGCGGGTCGTTTCGTAGTTGGCGAGTTGCACTCAGTCCGTCCAGTACAGGCATCTGAATATCCATCAAAACCAGTTGGTAAGCTTCCTGGTTCAGCATTTCGATGGCTTCCTGACCGTCGTTGGCCGTATCGACCGAGAGCCCAACCTTGGTCAGCAAGGCCGTGGCAATCTTTCGATTAAGCGCGATGTCTTCAACGAGCAAAATACGCTCGCCGTTCCAGTTCGGAAATTGGGCGGGTTTTTTGCGGTCGACCGCAGTATCGGCCAGTTTTTTCTGCGGTTCCGCGGGGGCTTGGCCGAGACCAAAGAGTGCCGTGAAACTGAAACAACTGCCTTGGCCTTCCTTGCTGCTGACGCGAATATCGCCGCCCATCAGTTGCGACAGTTGGCGGCAAATGGCCAAACCAAGTCCGGTGCCGCCGAAGCGTCGGGTAATGCTGCTGTCGGCCTGAGAAAATGGGGCAAAAAGTTTGTCCAATTGGCTCTGACTGATTCCCATGCCGGTATCACTGACACTGAACTCCAGTTTGATCCGATCTGCAGGCGCATCCTGAAGTCGGCAAACCTTGACCTCGATATGGCCGTCACGGGTGAATTTCAGGGCATTGCTGACCAGATTGATCAGGATCTGACCCAGCCTCAGGGGGTCACCGAGCAGATGAACGGGTACGTCGTCAGCGCGGACGAATCGTAGTTGCAGTCCTTGACTACGTGCCTTGAGGGCGAATAGGCCGGTGATTGACCGGAAGACTGCCGGGAGTTCGAAGGGTGTGCTTTCCAGCGACAGACCGCCGGCTTCGATTTTGGAGTAGTCCAGAATGTCGTTGATGATGCCGAGCAGGGATTCAGATGACGAAATGATTTGTTCGAGATGCTCGCGTTGCTGCAGTGTCAGCGGGGTGTCGAGCAGTAGCTGGCTGAGCCCGACGATGGCATTCATCGGCGTGCGGATTTCATGGCTCATGCGGGCCAGAAAGTCCGACTTGGCACGGTTGGCCTGTTGAGCTTCGGCGATGGCTTCCTGCAGTTTGCTGGTGCGGGTGATCACCATGTTTTCCAGCGAGTCACGATAATTGGAGAGCTCTTGATCGCGGGCTTGCAGGGTGTCCAGCATGCGGTTGAAGCTCTGGCCGAGACTGCCGATTTCATCGCGGCGTGAGCTGAGGATACGTTCATCGAGATGGGCGCTTTGCGAAATTCGCTGCGCCAGATCGTTCAGACCCTCCAAAGGACGGGTCAGGCGAGTGGCGATGTAACGGCTGGCAAAAAGCAGAATCAGCAGGGCTGTCAGCAACAAGGCTGCTGTTTCCGTCATGGTCTGACGCATTACCGCGTGATAAGGGGCGAGAGAAACCTGCATTTCCAACCAGCCAACCGGGGTTTTTTGGCCGCTCAGCGGTATGGGTTCACGGATCAGCAGATGGTCGGCCAGAAATTGCGGGCCGACGAGCTTTCGGGGCGTGTCGATTCGCTCGGTGTTGGCGGCAAGATACTCACCAAGAATGCTGCCGTCGAGAAGAAGTGCGCGACAGGATTCAATGGCAGGGTTGACGGCGACCGAGGCCAGCAGTTGATTGGCATCACGTTGATCGCGGAAGGCGGCCGCGGCTTGCAGGTT
>JAVEXE010000005.1:0-24737 GCA_034004105.1 Azonexus sp.
AGCGCATAGGCTTTGAGCATCTGGACGGCTTGCACGCCACCAAAAACGAGAGCAAGCAGGAGAACGAGCGGAAAAATCCCGTACAACATCGCCTCGATGCCGTTGCGGATCAGTGGCAAGGCTTCGCTCATCATGGACGAGCTGACGATCGACTGTGAATTGATCTGTGTTGCAGCTTGGGTACGTGCCAACTGCATCAGCAGCGCAGAACTGTCCCCTTGCGCCTGGCTCATCAGTGATGAAGCGTCTTTCACCGAGTTGATCATCACATTCTGCAGAACGTGCTTGGCAGCGTCTTCTGACGCTGTTCCAATCATCGCGCGCTGGTAAGCCGTTGGCAGCTGCGAGGCGATCAGGGTCAATGCGGCAGGACCAGGCAGGGTTGGTGATCCAGAAAGCTGAAGGTATGGGTTCAGGTCAAGCCCGATCCGCGACATGACGCTACTGACAGCGGCCGGGATTCTGGCGTTAATTGCCGCATAGGCGGCCGGACATGCCAAGGGCTCAATGACGTTCGTCGACAGGTTGGTGACGCCGGTGAAACGGGCAGGATTGCTGTTGGCAGCCAGCGCCCAGATGTCGGTCGAACTTGAAAATGCGTCTGCAGCGATAAATCCCTGACTGACATCGTAGAAAGTACAGTTTCGGAAGTAATTCGCGACGTCGGCTCGCATTCTCGGATCATCAAATACTGATCTGCGAGAGCGGTCGACCAGTCGCGCGCCGAACATCAAGCCGTTGTTGGTGAAGGTCATCTCTTCGGGAATGCCAGAAGGACCGGGAAGAACGGTCAGAGCGGTTTCGAACAGGTCTGTGAGTGTGCTCCCGATCGACGAAACAATCCCAGCTTGAGCGGCCAGCCCGAGCGGAACATTGTCGATCACGGCCGGGGCAGTTGTTCCGGTTTTGTCGACAACCTGAACGGTGGCTTTGGGAATGAACATGACCAGGTAGATCAGGATCACGGAGGCCAGCCATTTCGGGCCGTGCAGCCGCTGCGGTGCGAACGCAAAAGCGAGGAATGCGCCGAAAAAGCCCACGACCATCACCAGCGCAACCGCATTGCCGAAAACTCCCGACTGAGTGACAGAGGCGAGCGCGTTGAACAGTCCGCTCAGCGCATCCACATTGCCGTATGAGAAAATTTCATAGTTCATGATCGGCGTACTCCAGGCTCAGAACGCGCTCGAAGAGGTGGCATAACCGAGCAGATCGGCAACTTGCTGAGGCATGCTGGCCCGCAAGGCACGATCGAGCCGATCGATGTCCTCTCCCATCTGATACATAGACTGCTGACGTTGTTCTGCGATAGATCGATCTGCTTCAATTGAGCCGAGCATGGCCATTGCGGTCGACCTGTGCGCGTTCAACTGCGCGATCTGATGCTCAGACAGCCGAGCGTTAAACTGCGATGAATCCATCCCCATCCGAGCTGCGCGGGCAAGCATTGAGTAAGCGAACTCGACCGCGACATACTGGGCGTACTGCTCGATTTTCGAGGTCGAGATCGCTGGGTTGTTGATCGCGTTTGAACTCGACAGCAGGCGGTATACCGGAGACGGAACGCGGTTCACAAAGTTGATCTCACTCGTATCAGGAGCTCCTGAGCGGGTGGCGATTTTCTCGGAGAGGGAGTGCATGATCTTCCTCACCCGTTCTGTCAGCGACTCCATCACTTCCTGCCTTTCGGCAAGGGTGTTGCAGTCGGCATCCATACATCGCCAGAGTTTGACGCGTACCTGTCCGCCGGTGACTGCACCTCCGGCCTCGACGTTGCCGTACAGCACATCGGTAAGGCTACGGATGGTCGGGGAGACAGGAATCGGCTCTGTCGAGTTGTCGAGAGCCCGTGAGTAAATTGTTGTGCCAGTAATCGACATGATCAGCTCTCGTTCTTCATCATCAAGATGATTGAATTTTTTCAATGCTGACCAGACGATGTTTCCAGTAAAAGGAACCATCTGCTTGAGGTTTGGATCACCTTCGGCTGAGTTGAGCGTGTCATTCACCTTATCTGAACTGCGGCAGCGATCCCTTGCAGCTTCGGCATCAAGACCCAGGGAGCCCAGGGCTCCGGCCGCCCGCTCACAGGCCTTGGTGCTGTCAAAGCCGGCTTTGCCCAGGACTGTACCGGCAAGAGCGGTAGCGGCTTCGCAGGAGCTGATGTTGGAACGGTTCACAAACGACTCGATGTCCTTGAACCACTCGACCGTGGTGCCGAACAATGGCTCCACGCTTTTGAGCATCATCTGAAAAATCACGCCTGGTAGCGCAGAGGTGATGTTTTTCAGCATGTTCTTCAGCTCTGCCGATGAAATGTGGCTGAACGAACCGCCAAACAAGTCGATACCTCCACATCCTGCCTTGATGTTTGGCAGAGTGACTGCAGCCAACTGGTAAGTCTTGGTTGGTGTGCGGATGAATACGTTGCCACCTGTGTAAGTGCTTAGGGTCTGGCCGTGGAAGGCTTGAGGTGCGGTAACGTTGCCGACCGCTCCGAGATCATTGAACATCCGCTGCGCAGCAGCATTGACTTGTGCCTGTGTGCCCGTTGCTGCGGCAAGACAGGCGGCACCAAAGGCGACTCTGAGCGTGAGGATTCGGAGTTTCATTATTTGCGCTCCTGCAAGGAGGACAGCTGTCTGATCGGGGTGGCAGCGCGGACGTTGTCGGGTTGATCTTCGTCAGCAATGGCGACAATTCGTTGAGCAAGGTCGGCCTCGTTCATGACGCCATAACCGACAGGCATGATTTTCCCGGCAACGGGATCAGCGATGAACAATGCCGGCACGGTGGTCACCCCGAGTGCGGCTGCCATGCCGTTGTCTGCAGCCGCATTCGGAAAGTCGGCTGTCCCCTGCCCATCCAGGCTGACAGGAAAAACTTCAATTCCGGAGGCGATCGAAAACGCGCTCAGTACAGGCCCGAAGGCTGCGCAGTACGGACAGTCGCTGCGGAAGAAGTAGTAAAAAACATGGGTGTTGGCCAAGTGGTCGAGCGTGTTGGCTCGTTTCTGCTGATTCTCAGCCTCATAAGCCGCCAAGCCGAGCGGATTGACCGGGCGCTCCAGGGTGAAGTCGAACTCGGGATTGGCCCAGATTGTGCGCTGCCACACGTCGGCCACATCGCTTGAGCGGCGAACGAACGCGGTCTGCAGCGTTGCCATCGCACGAACGTTCTCCTCATTGGGCTCGAAAAACGCTCTTGCACGAGCTGCCTTGACCTGTTTTTGCAAGGCCTCCATCCGATCAATCATCTGCTGATCCTGGTCGACAGTGGGCCGCATTGCCGGTGCTGCGGGAGCCGCATCCTCGGTAGGCGCTTCGACGGGCGGATCTTCAAACCAGAACCAGCCACGCTCGCGATCGCCGTAGTAGCCGTCGGAGATGGCCGGACCGCTGGAGCACAGGCCCAGGCAGCTCAGTGTTGCTACAAGCATTGATCTGGCTTTCATCACAGCAGCCCTCCACCGTCTTCCGGCAACCGTCCGTTTTCACAAAAATTGATCTGATAGTGCATGCGCTGATCGGCGGGTGGCTCGAACTGCGGCTCTCCCGGCTGTGCGCTGTCCTTCGGAATCACGACCTGGTCTTGTGTCGTTGTAACCTCAAGCCGGGCACACCCTTCGGGCAGTTCCTTTGGTTGAACACCGGTTTTTTTGATCGTGACGATGATTGGCGTGTGAGCGTCAAACAGGGTGGCCATCAGCGCTGCGCTATCCCCGGCCAAGATGCCTTGCGAATCGCCCAGCCGGATGGCTTCAATCAGCAGTGGAATGATGGTGTCGACGGTCCGCTGCGCGTGAGCGTTACCGGCAGAAAGGATCAGCACTCCGATCAATCCGACTTGGAAGCGCCGAACTACAGACCTCAACATGCTCCACCTCCCGCTTCGCAGTTGCCCAGGCGCTCCGGGGCGATGACCGGCATTTCGATGGCGGCTGCCTGAATTTCGTCCATGAACTCACTGAAGTCCATCGCGCTCAAATCCAGGCTTTGCAACTGATCAAGTGTGAAACCAGCGCAGCTACTGTTACTAATGCCGAGCTGAGCTCGCCCCTGCCGGTTGATGAGCTTGGCCAGCCGTGAATTGAAGCAGCAGTAGGAGTAAGTGCGCTCGATGCAGGTCCGAATCACTCTCAAGCGCTTTGAGCAGCGACTACCGTTATCGACGCAAAGGTCAGAATCGCGCTTCATTGAGAGAACCTTTTCGTCTTCTTCGCAGGTCAGCATCCCGGCAAGTTGACTCATTTGCATGGCTACTGCCCAGCGGCCAGGATCAACGATGTTCATCAGCTGAGAGACTGAGCCGAATGTGTCCCCTCCCCCCAAAATTCCGCCAAGACCTGTTTTCGGCCACTGCGGCATGTCGCCAGCGAACAGTCCATCGAACATATAGTTTGATTGCCCGGCACCACTGACTCCGCCGGTCATCCCCGTTGCCAAGGCGAGATTGTTGAACATCTCAGAACCAATTCCCGAGCGGTTGCAGCAGTTCACCAGCCCGAAGAGCTTTTTCTTGCAGGTATTCTCGACCCCGTTGAAAACCGTGAACCGATCCGGGTCCATGTAGCGACCAGACTCCCGTCCCGCTTCCATAAAAGTGACAACGGCAAGAAAATCTGGATCAGGCTCATGGGAGACATCCCACTCATTGCCCTCACGGTCAGTGAAGATCTGAGCGCCGCAGTTCAGCCTTGTC
The DNA here is from genome assembly GCA_034004105.1 of Azonexus sp. Taxonomy (GTDB): domain Bacteria; phylum Pseudomonadota; class Gammaproteobacteria; order Burkholderiales; family Rhodocyclaceae; genus Azonexus. The sequence goes on from JAVEXE010000005.1 coordinate 4,702, forward strand.
TCCGTGCGTGTGGTGTCACGCAGGCTGCAATCAAAGCTCACCTTTTCAGCCGTGCAAAACCCATCCGCGATGTCAGTATCAATGCACTCGGTGCCCGCACTGCTACATGAGCCAAAACGCGGCTGGTTGCAGTCAGATTTATCATCCATGCTCACACAGTCGAAATTGTTGGTGTAAGCCCAGCACGATCGGGTCACATCAAGTCCGTTGATGTTACGGGTTTGCGGAAACTCGTCTGTACAGATCGAAGTATTTCGGATGCATTTATCCAGGCGGCCGGTCGGGCCAAAAGAAACATCAATCGTGGGCTCACCGTCTGGCTGCAGAGCTTCGGGCGGGACGCGTGATTCAAAGCCGGCGCAGGGGTTGATCCAGCTTTCCAGAATGTGTGGTGTCGCCGTGAACTGCTCGATCTCATCAACCAGTTCAGGTGCGCTTTCTTCGCCGGTTTCATCGTCAAAGCACACATCCCCTCCAGGGCTCAAGGTCTGTGAAGGCGCACATGTTGCAAGGGTTTCGGCGACCCGTTCGCAAAAGTGTGGCGAGCTTGATCCGCTCTGGTAAGGCCCATCACTACCGGGAGGGCAAGACCAAGTGACTTGGATGATGCGCCGTTTTGTGCAGCTGTGATCTAGCGTGCGAAGGTAGTAGTTATGGCAGAACTGGATGTCACGGGTCTGAATTCCCTTGTCCAGCTCTTCTTCTGCGCAGTCGTTGTACGCGGCGGTCAGCCCGCCAAGCCCCCCGCTGCTGAGAGCATTTCGTGTGTCATCGACTGCCTGAAGGACGCTCGGGTCGTTGCGCATTGCGTCGGCTGCTCCAAGCCTGCCGGCCGAATCGGCATGACTGGTATTGATGGCTTCACAGGCCACATCATCCGGGTCGGCCGCAGCAGCGCAGTCGCTGATCCGGGCTGCACCTTCCGCGCTGAAGTTTTCTTCCCGAACCATCGTCTCGGGTGGTGAGGCCGTGAAACCTGGCGTCATCTCCTCGACCAGATCTCGCCCCCCGCTCACCGCTGCAGATCCGAGCAGTGAAGAGCGTGCCGCCTGGCCAGCGTCACGACCTTCTGCAGCCGACGCGGGATCAGCCGCACGGGCGGTGCTGCCGACCATCATCAGCACAGACAGCAGCGCAGCCGCTAGCGGCGGGGCAAGGCGGTTCTTCATCTCACTCCCCTGAAGAGCCGGGCAGTCGCGGCAAACTGGGGAACATTCTGCTCGATGCGTTCGAGCGCGTAGTCAATCGGGACATCGCCCGAGATGCGGACAAAGCTGTCCTCGCTGAAGCATTGCCCGGAGGCGCATTCACGAGGACTCACACCTGCAGGGATGAGCACGTAGCTGGGCACCGCCTCGATCCCGAAGCGAGTGAACATCTCGGGGTCGATCGTCCAGGCAACTCTGCGCTCACCGATCAGTTCCGCCGCTTTGCCCATCGTTTCTCTCAGGCTGTTGTTGTGAAGGCCACGCATCACCAAGGTGATCCCAGTCCGTTCTGCATCGGCCACAAGTCGTTCAAGCGAGTGTTGTGGAATCGAGAAGCTGATGGCAGCGAACAGTGTCGGCTGTTGATTTTCAACAGGCTTGCCGACCTCTGCATAGCTCTCGGCCAACGCCTCAAGGTCAATATCTCCGACTTGCTGCACAGGGCGAGGCAGGTTTTCAGGGCGGACAGCCGGGGCAGCGGCCGGGTTTGAAGCCGCCCGGTCTGCAGCCTCGACGGCGCGACTGATTCTTTGCTCAAGCTCGGCGCGAAGTGCATCGGGATCTGCGTCCTGAGCGGTGGCTACAACGCTGCCAAACACCAGGCTGCTTGCCAGAATGGCCAGCAACTTGCTGGTGGTCGAGCGGTGGAGATTGGAAGGTTTCATGGTGTCTACTTCGCTCAGTAGTAGGTCAGACAGCAATTGCGTTTGCGGAAAATCATGTACAAGGCATCTTCACCCTTGATCGGGAACTCTCGGCCGGCACGCCAACCGGCAGAGGTCGCCCCCATCGGCGGACAGCATGAGCCCGTCACCGAGCCCGTCACCGCACGCGGGGCCATCATCTGCGGGCGATAGGCGCGTTTATCCATGATGACCTCGGGGTTTGGCCCGCACAGCGAATCCGCGCCGTGAAACTTCCAGGCGATGAACTGGCGGTGCATCTTGTACATCAGGCGCTGAGACATCAGCAGCGAGGTGTCCACCAGCCCGGTGTGATGAACGGTCCAGCCGTTGTTGGGGTACATCGCACCCTGACATCCAGCACACCAGAACAGCTCTCTACGTGGCAAGTTTGTGCTGGCCGACAGGCAGTCCACAGCGCAGGCGGCCTGAGCAATCGGATTTGAAAAAAGTTGCGATTCAGGATTGATGGTCTGTGACAGTGCGGTGTCATCCCAACTCGGATCAATCTCGGTCATGTAGGCAATATCCCAAGGAACTTGAACCAGGCATGGGTGATCCGACATCACGCCGAGAAGGTAAAAAATCGGCATGACATACATGTGGACCTGATAGAAAGCATCAGGAGCCTCGCCGGTTTTGCGAGTCCGCCGTCCATGTTGCGGGGCACGACGAATCGACTCTCCCATCTCCATGCCTCCGAACGACGGGAAGCAATAGGGCTTTCTGATTACTTCGCTCACATAGATCGGCTCCCAGAAGCCGATCGTCACGCCTACTCGTGGTGGCCACCCTGGGCACATGCAGACTGGAATGCCGGGATTCGATGGCATGTCACGCATACCGCCGATGTTGGCAATTTCTACCGAGCCGATCGTGAGCGGCAGAACGCATCTCCAACAGATGTCATTGATCGGATTCGGCGTCATTGAGTGACATGTCGCGGACGGCTCTGAACTGGCAGCCTGAGCTGTGCTAGGCAGCACACCAAGCAGCAAAATAGCTGCCATCCATGCACGCGCAACTTGAAAAACCATGCTTTGAAGCCTAATCATTGCGCACTCCCTTGAACTTGCTCAGGGACGATCTCATCGATGCGAAGATGCACCCCAACCTGAGTGATCAGCGCCGGCACGCGGGTAATCCCGAAACGTTCGCAAATCACGCCGTACTGATCAAAGTAGACCTGTCGCTCCCATGCATCGGACAACTTTGCCCACGAACCTCCGACCAGAATCGGCTTGATCGGTACTTCTGACTCAGCCATCAAGCGCTCAGCCAGCGCGACCTGAGCCTTGTCCCGGCCATCGAACAGCAACAAGGCCTCGCGCAGAGAAACCGATTCGAGCGGGTTCACCCGAGTGCCTGCCGGAAACAGCACCCGGCTCTCGTGGTCCGTGATCGCCTCGGTCAGCGTGATCGAGGGATCGAACATCCGTGACCGGTTTTCGGAAGTCAGCTCCAGACCATCGACCGGGCGCGGCTCTTTGGCGTTTTCTGTGACCCGAGCTTTTGCCTCTTCTACAATGCTGTCCCACTCCCCGCTTTCGACCTTCGCCCGCATTTGCTCTTCGATCGAAACCAGGAAATCAGGCTCATCAATCGGGTAGAGCGGGCCGTGCACACCAAGATCAAGCGACCAAGCGGGGCCGGCGATCACACTTGCAAACAGGAGCGCACCAATGAGGGTGGATTTGTGAGTCATCTGTGTCATGCCCTCAAAAAATCGGGTGAGCCACGCCAATGACTCGATCGATGGGGATCAGGCCGGAACTGCGATAGCGGGAATCGAAGCTATCCGGGGTATCGGCCTGGGCAAAAAAATATCCGTGCGGGATGACTCCTTCCGCGATCGGTTCGAGCGAATCTCCCTTCTTTGTCTTTGGCTTGGCGTAGCCGATAGTGGTGCTGCCAACCGTGACCACCCGCTCAGCGCTGACTCCAACGGTATCGCCCTCTACGCCAGCGACACGCTTGAAGAAACGAACACCGTCGAGATAGCCGTACTCCGGCCAAGGTGTGCCGGCATAGCGATAAACCACCAGGTCGCCTTTTTCGGGGGTCGCGCTGTAGTCAAGCCAGACCAGGGTGTAAGGCAAACTGCTGGTGATATTCACGTAAAGAAAGTGCTGAACGACTCCATACCCGACCACGATCGGCAAGGTGATGTACCAGCGCTTAATCAGGAGTTTGGCAAAACCGATGCTTTCAACGACTCGCCGTGAGATAAACGATGCGGGGTTCATCGTCCGCTCTCCATGAAGGCTCCAACGAGACGACGTAGCTCGTCGGTGTAATCCGGTAGATCACGCCCCCCCGCAACTGCGTTGACCGGCAGCAGTGTGCACTCACACAGATCCACAATCTGCGTGAGTGCAACCGGCAAGCGCTGTCCAAAAGCCTCTGCTCGATCAAGCGCTCGTGCCCGATCGACATCGGTGACATTGTCCTTGGTCACCATTTTGGTGAATGCCGCTTCCTGTTCGCGGTAAACGGCCGCGACATCGACCACGGCGATCTTTTGCGGCGGTGAAAGCCAGAAGTGGTAGAGCGCGACGGCTGCCCAGGCGTTGATGACCGCAAAGAGCACGAGAAGGATTGCTCCAGTGCTCAGCCCGCCCTGCTCAGGAATTGCCGGTTCAGTGATCTGCCCTGCCGGGGTTGTCTCGCTCATCGGATCACCCCACGCTCACGCAGCAACTCTTCAATCGCCTCGTCAATGCTGAGCCCACGCGCTACCTTCTCATCGAGCGGCGCGTTGTCCTCGTGCCGGTTGGAAAACAGCAGCAGTGTTGCTGGGTCGATGATCACACGGAGCACACCTTCGCCCATCGTGGTGAAGGCATACACTTCGGAATACGCCCCTTCCTCCAGTCTCAAGGTTTGCAGCAGCCGCTTTTTGTGTTCGTCAACCGAGAGCCGGCCGGTTTTGGAAAGCAGCTCGATGGCCTCCTTGCGCTGCCGGAGGATAAAAATCGCATCCGAAAGGTTGAAGGCAGCGGTGAGCGCCGGTGACTCATAATAGTCATCAAGCATTTGCGTTGCCGTGCCAAGAGCACCACCGTACTTACGGGCTCGCCGAGCGGCCTCTTCGATGATGAGCTCAACCACCTTGTCGTTGTCATTACCAAGCTGCTGCTTCAACTCATCGATAATCAGCAGCTTTCTCTTGTTGCGCGTGAAATACATCTCTGAGGTGATCCTGAAGAGCAGGATCATCATCACCACACGGTGCAACTGCGGAGAGCGCTTGAGTGCTTCAACCTCGATCACGATAAGCTGACGCGCAAAATCGACGTTGGAAGGTCCATCAAAGAACTCCGCATAAGCGCCGCCTGTAGCGTAAGGGGCAAGCATCACAGCCAAGTCGGTCAAGCGTGTGTCATGCGGATCTTCCGGATTGAGTTTGCCCACCACAAAGACATTTCGGATGTCGGTGATGGTCATGTCCTTGCCCTTCTCTGCCCAGCAGCGTGTGAGCGCTGTTGCAATCGCGGCGTATTGGAACGGCTCCAGATCGCCGTAAGGCGCAGCCATCTTGGCGACCACGGCTTGCAGCATCGCCATGTCGTCGTTGAAGTCGACGATGTGGGTGAAGGGGTTGATATTCAGGCCGCAGCCTGCTTCGAGCTCAATTTTCTGACCATCGGCTTTCTGGCAGAGTCGTGCAAACGAGTTACCCAGGTCGAGCATCCAGACCTTGGCCCCGGTCCCCAGGTAGGACCAGGCAATTTCGTTGAGAAAGACCGACTTGCCGGACCCGGATGAGCCACCGATGGCAAAGTTGTAGTTGCCTTCCTTGTTGTCGTAGAGGTCAAGGCCGATCACCTGCCCTCGGCGGCCGCCGAAGAGCATCACCGGCGAACGACTCCCCCGCCACTCACCGAACATCGGCGAAAGATGAGTGGCGTTGGCTACACTTTTGGTGCTTGAGATCCCCATCGAATACAAGGCCTCTTGCATCGGTTTGGTAAACCCCAGTGGCAGCGCACTCATCAAGGCGGGTCGATGCAAGAACGTGATGTTCGATAGCGCAAAACCCGCTTCACGCCAGATTCCCTCGGTGATTGAGCCAGCACGATCGGCCTCCTCCTGAATCGGAAAAATACCGATCGAGTGGAAAAGTCTGACCAAAATGCCGGTTTCGCCGACATCTTTCAGCGCCTGATCCCAGTCACGCTTTTTTTCGGCCAGATCAGGCATGAGCTTGGCCATTTGCGACTCGGCGTTTTGCGTGGCTCTGATCTGGTTGGCAGCGACCAAGGTCTTCACTTCACTCGCATCCTGGAACTGCACGCCCATGGTGATGAGGAAGGGACAGGGATACTGAAGCGTGTTCTGCAGCGAGTCGCCGATCAGCGCCCCCATCTTCCACAGCGCAGCGTTCTCGGGGTAGCTCTTCGCGACAAAAAACTGAGCACTGATGACCTCATCACGCGATGGCTTGCGAAACAGCAGCTCGTGCTCTGTCGCACGCTGACGGGTGTCGATGTCCACGATCTGATCGCGCAGCTGCCGATACGGGTCGTAGTGCAGGCGTGGTGCATCGGAGTCATGCAGCCGGTGAGGATTGCAAAAATCAGCGCTCCAGTTGATCAGATCCTCCGCGTCCCACTGTCGTGACGGGAAGCCGGACGAACCGAGGGTGCCGCTGATTGCGGCGCGCAGTGAAGTCAATCGCTCTACCGCATTTGGGTCGCTGATCTTGCCGGGTATGTAAATGCTCACGGCAAGCCTGAAATCCCTCAGCAGGTAGTTGCCTGTCTTTGCTACTGATTCGACAGAGCCGTTCAAATAGTGCTCGACACGCCGCCGCGCAAGCATTCGGTACAGGTTGCCGTTACGCGCATGCCGGCCCCAGTTTGCCGTTTGCTCAAGATGGTCATCATCCAGCAAGCGCTGGTTGGCATACTGTCGCAGCAGCGGTTTGATGTGGGGTGTGCCAAACAGACTGAACTGCAGACTGGCCCCTTTGGGCCAGGGGGCGGTATAGACACCACGCAACAGATCGACCATCGACTGATCTGCACCGGACTGAGGCAGACACTCCAGCACACAACCGATCCCGTCAGTCAATACGAATATTTTTTCTTCTGCATCGTATGCACGGTAGTTCAGCCAACTGGAAAACCTCCCCGGATCGCGTTGAAATTCTGGGTCATCATCCGTGACCGATGATGGTGCACCGCCGAACAGAGACGAGAGGCGGCCTGCCATCTGCTCGCCAAGCAGGGTGTTGAGAACAGTGTTGAAGCTCACCACGGTTCTCCTTGAGAATCATCTGACCGGAAAGGCAAAACCGGTGATGGGCCGTCGGTGAGCTGGGCGGGCATCCCCGATTCAGCACCGGTGCCAATGATGTTGCCGAAGAAGTCGGCTTTTTGTTTTGCCGAATTGGCCAGGCTGCTCACGGCGGCAGCAATCGAACTGGCTTGCGACGGCGATGCTGCGCCTGCGGACTGCTTAACACCCTCCGCCTCGCTTGTGCTGTGATGAAGCTTTGGCTGAACACTGCTTTTGACGCTGGCATCAAAGTGCTCAATCCGCCATCTACCCTCATCAATGCGGGTGTAGACTCTCCGCCCCTCCATCAGATTGTCATCAGAGTCCCGCCAAGGGGTGACATACACCCGCAGGACACGCGGCGTAGTCATCAGCGGTGCACCGTCCAGGTTGTCGCCAAATCCAGGGGTAAGTGTGACGATGCGTGGCCTGATTTCATCGGCTGCGGTGGCGGTACGCGGAGTGGTCGCAGGCATCGAGCTTGCATGGTAGTTTTCGATGATCGACTGGCAGGCACCGCCTTCAGGCATCGGGCACTTGTGAGAGTCGGTGCCGCCGATTCCCGTGAAATCGGTGGCACATCCACTCATCAGCACTACGGCCAGCAAACTCAGCGGCAGAACAACACGGCGGGTAAGCGGACGACTCATTTTGAATTCTCCTTTTCGGCACTGGCCATCTTGTTCAGCCACACCTTCAGTGCTTGCTCTTCAAGTGCCCCGGCCTGCATCCGTCCATCTGCAGTGACAATGGTTGGGGTGCCATTGACCCCGATGAGGCGAGCAATCTTCGCGTTCGCCTCCAAACCACCTTCATTGCAACTTGCGTTGGCCGGCTGCTCTGGCTTCACGTCATCGAGCATCCAGGCTCGCCAGGTCCGGGCCGGGTCATCCGAACAGCGGATGCGATGGGCGAGCCCGTCTGAACCGGGCTGATAGGCCAGCAACGCGATCTGCACGCCCCACTGCGGGTTTGCGGCAAGCGTTTTCTCCAGCGTCTTGCAGTAGCCACAGAACGGGTCAGAGAACACGGTCAGCATCGGCTCGCCTTCTTGCACCACAAAGGTATCGATCCCAGCCAGTTTGTTTTGATCAACGTCGACGCCAGGCGAGACCATCTGTGCCTTGCGTTCAGCGGTCAGATCGTTTTGCTCTTGCATGTCATAGATATGGCCGAAAAAGAAGTACCGGCCACTGGGTTCGATGTACGCAAGGTTTCGACCAAGCTCGACCTCAAACAGACCGTCGACCACAGCAGGACGCACTTCGCCAAAGTTGGTCGCCGGGTACGCCTCGATCAGCTTTGCTCGCAGCTCTGCTGCAGCTTGATCATCCTGCGCTGATGCAGACTGTGCGCCCAAAGTCAGCATGACTGAAACAGTCACAGCACTTGCGCGTCTCAAAATCGAATTCATGCTCACTGGATCAGTCCTCATCGTAGTAACCCATGGCAAGCGACCGATTTTCGGGTAGCGGTACAGGCAGGCGAATGCCCTTCGTGAACGCGATGTCAACTGACCTGCCACCATGGACTTCGATAACCGGGAAAAGCTGCTCAGCCAAGCGGATGTAGTAATCAGCAAGACGGTCCAGGGCTCGACCAACTCCCTGTCCAACGCCAGCCCTGTAAGCGTCACTGCCGGAGACATTGCTAACGGTTCCGAGCACCGACGTGCTTGTATCGGTTGCGGACATCGCAAAGCCACGCCCAATACCGCCAATCACCCCGGAGAGCAAAGCATTGGCAAGAATCTGGCCCTGCTTGGTACGGACATAACCGCGCATACCGAGCTTGCCGGTTTCGTCATACACAACCCCATGCACGGGGGTCTCCAGAACTTCACCATCGTGACGAATGCACGACAGCAATTCGATCCGGGCATAGGCTCGCTCGGCGGAGAGTTCACCGTAAGCAGCGCCGACAGCAAAGCACTCCTTGACGTTGGCACGGAAGTGATTGGGCAGAACCGCCAGGTCTCCGATCTTGAGCATGACCGGCAGCGGCTGTGACTGAGCCTGCCCCCCGGTGGGCGCGTCAATCCCACCAATCAAGGTTGCTTTGACCAGTCCAACCGGCAGGAAAGTCTCTCCAGAAAGCCGCTCAGCAGCTTTGGTAGCCGAACTACTGTTCTCACCGTCCTTGCCTTCACCGGTCTTGACTGGCTCAAGACGAAACTGACCAAGGGCTCGCGTAACGGGTGGATTCACAGCAGGCTGAACAGCCGTGCCCTGGCCCTTGAACCAGCCAGTCCCCCCGGTAGGCGCCGGCGCTGGTGTGTTGCTCAAAGCACTTGCTACCTGCGCGGGTGATGCGGGCGGAAACACTGAATTTGCCGACGGCTGGACGGTAACCACTGGCTCAGTCTCCAGCGGTTCATCCACTTTGACCGCTACTCCTCCGATCCCGGTTTTGCTTGCCCGCTCTGCTTCACGCAGACGATCTTTGGTGACGCGCTCTTGCAGATCATTCAGACGCTGTTGCAGTTTTTCGTTGAGCTGATCTTGCTTGATCATGCGCTCCTGCATCTCGGCCAGCTCCTTCCCGGCCCCTCCGATCCAGGCCTCACGCGGGTCCAGATGTTCGCCCGGCGCGTTGACGTGGGTAGTTTCCACATCACCCTTCACGTGCAGCTTGGAAGGTTTTTTGTCTGCGGTAACGAAAATCAGGTAGAACGCGGCGTACAAAGCAACCGATAAAGCGCCAACCGTCAAATATTGACGGGTTTTGGTCGATTTCAATCCAGGGATTTTGGTGCCTTGCTTGGCACTTTTTCCAATCGCCATCACCGCACCTCGTCATCGAAGACGATCCGGACGATCGTGCTCTGGCCAGGTGCCATATCAGCTTGTTCAAGCCCTACCGCGATGACCCCACGCTTGACGAATTCGCGCTCGTCAATCACAAGGCGCTGTGCGGAGGTATTGGTCAGAAGGTAGGCTTCAACATGCCAGCGGGGATGCCCAAGATACTCACGGATCAAGGTGAAATCGACCTGCTCCCACAGATCGACTGGCGTATTGCGCTCGACCACCTGCATGAAGTTCGGCACCCGATCGGCAGCAATGTCACGCAGGAGCATCACGACCGCTTTCTCGTGATTTGCCATTCGAGTCTCAGCGCGTTCAACGGCTGCGCTGTACCCTCCCCCAGTTGGCATGATGCGGATCGTATCGGCAGGAATGCCGGCAGGCGCGAGAACCAGGGTGTAGGTTTCGCGTCCGGTGCTGACAAAAACCGACGTTGCCGGCATCGCTGCATCGAGCGGCTGAACAAACACTTCCCCCCGTTCATTCGCGCTCACCCTGAGCCGACCGTGAGGGTTGCCATCCGACTGAATTTCAGCACCAACCAGATCAACAATCCGATCGCCTTCGACCCGGATTCGAGTCGGGTCTTTGATCGAGATTCGGACAGCTTGTGAATCCCCGTCGACCATCGACAAATCAACGACTGCCGAAGCACTTGAGGGCCATCCGAGAACGCACAGCGCCGCGAGAGCGGTCCGCGCTGCAAAATTAGCGTTCTTTGAGCGCAGCATTGAGATCACCATTACTCACCTCGGAAAATTCTGTGATGTATGCACGCCCCGAAGAAATTCGATAACGAACCAGGTAGTGCTTGGTCACGGAAGTCACCCGTTGACCATTGATGTAGGTGTCCAGCTTGCCGGACATGACGGAGGCGAGACGATCAACATCCGTGCTGATCTTCTCCATGGCAAACATGGTCGATGCGTTGTCACGTTTGATGCGTTTTGCTGCCAGGTCTCCAGCCTCCTTCAGCGCCCCATGCGCGCCCGGAGAGACGAATTCAAGCAATTTGCCGTTTTTGTAGCCGACAGTGCTTGGGGAGACGTCGAGCACCAGTGATGCAACCCATGCCGACATCTGCTCAAGATATTCTGTCGATGCAGTGCCGCCGGTGATCCAGAAAGAGCGCTCCACCGTCGGCGGCACAACGATCGTGCGCTCACGGCCGAACTGGTTGTACATATTGAGCAAGGACAGAATCAGGCCAATCAGGGTGGCGATCGAGATCCACTGCTGTCGCTTCAGAGATGCCTTGATGCCGTCAAGGTCATCCGCATATTTTTTTGCATCCATCTTAGCCGACCATTTCTTGTTGAGCCGAAGGCGGGAATGCCTTGGGTGCCATGCTTGCTTCAGGCGGTAGCGCCCAGTACATCAGGTGCCTGAAGTGGCGTGGATGCCCCTTCGACTTGATTTTTGTGACGCGATGGGAAATGAACCAGCCGACGAGCGCAGATGAAATCAGCGCAAAAACCGACCCTTTCATGATTCCGAAGAGCAGGCAGCAAGCAAACGGCAGGGCAACATCCATCTCCCACAGTCCGAGCTTCCAGGGCTCATCAAGCAGCCTCAGTACGCGGGACGATTGACCGTTTGCTTCCATGCCTTACTCCACAAGTTCAGTTAGATGGTTGCGCCCAGAATTGCACCGGCGATGGGAAGACCGACAGCGCCAAAAATTGCGACGCCAATAAACAGCATGATCGGTCCCATGTTGCGCAGCGCAGCAAGCGTGATGAAAGCGACAGCAAAGGCCAGGAAGCCGACAAGTGCCTTCATGCCTTCGGACAACGAATCAAGCTGGGTCAGTGCCGATCCAAGGGGGCCGCCAAGCGATGCCAGCGCATCCAAATCGACTGCTTGGGCGCTTGCAGCCAGCAGCAACGAAAACGCAAACACTGCCAGGGCAAGCATGGCTTGACGGCGGGTGAAGCTCGGGAGCGAAAAGTTCAGAGTCATTTGAAAAACCTCATGATGATTTTGTGTTGGCCAACATGTCGTGCATGACGACGAAGGCGCGCTGACGCGCACGCTCGCGTAGATCAGGAATTCGGTCCGCTGCTTCCAGCACAACCGCACTCACGATGTCTTTCAGATCAAAAATGACAGGCAGATCGGAGTCTGTCCCCGGCTGAATTTTCTGGATCGACTTCAAAATGTCGAACGCTTGCTCAGAGACAAGCACAGCCTTGTGTCCAGGAGTTCTTTGGCGTCTCTCTTTCACTGGATTACCTCTTTTGGCATAACCGTTACCGTTACGCGACGATTCAGGCTACGACCATGTTCAGAAGCGTTTTCGGCGGCGTAACAACACTGGGGGCGACCTTCAGTGGTCAAGCCAACTTCGATGGGTAGTCGACCAGCAAGCCAATCGGCTACCGACTTGGCGCGCTGCTCAGCAAGCCATGCATTGAATCGACTGCTACCAGTTGAGTCGGTGTAGCCGGCGACCATCAGATTTACTGCTCTGTGGGCACCGATCAGCTCGGCAATGTGCATTCCTGCACTCTCAAGAGCGCTGAAATCTAGAATGTCAGCGCTGCCCGAGGCGAAAACTGCTGCAGTAATCGTGAGTTCACCCAGAACTGGGGGTGCTGCCTGTTGTTGTGCCAGATCCTCTCCGATGCTGACTTCCTGAGCAGCGGCGGGCTCCGGCAGCGGCTCCATTGCAGGGCGTTTTACGTGCTTTGGGGTAATGGTGAGCTCGCAGCTTTTGTGCTCACGACAAACCACCCAGCCTGGCCTTTGCACATCTGGGACGATTTGGATCGCTTTGTCCGGCTCATAAAACACCGGGCGGTCGCCTACGGTCGGATGAGTGGACGCGCAGGCCGACAGCAACACTGCCGGCACCACCATGAATTTCCTCATCATGAGCACGCTCCACGTTCCATCAGAGCGTGCATCTGCGCATAGACTCGCCACGCGTAGCGGGATCGAGCTTGAGTACAGGCTTCACCCTTGAGCTGGGTGCAGGCGGCGTTGTAAGCCCCTGTCGCATCCCAGCTATCACCATGGCGAGATTTGAGATCAGCAAGAATCGCTGCGCCGATGTCGATGTTGGTGCACGCATCGTTCAGCAAGGTCTCTCGTGTGACGCCTGATGGCTCCAATTTCGCGAGCCAGCGCGAGTTGATCTGCATGATTCCGAGATCAACGCTTTGCGTTCGACTACTGTGCTGATCATTGACAGCATCAGCGCGCATGCTCGACTCAACGCATGCATGAGCGGCTAACTCAAGAGCATGGAGGCCGTAGCGCTTGGCGGACTGCTCAAAGCAGTGCTGATACTTCGCATAGGATTCTTCTCCAGCATGGGCTGAAGCAAGCAGGACACACGCCAGTATCGGCACGGCGTATCGCATGACAGGCATGACCTATTTCTCCGGTCGTAACGTTCGGACACAGGCTAAGCCGTGGACATGCCGAAAAACCGTACACAAATGTGTACGGTTTTCTGAGGGGTCAGTGTGTTACCCTATGGAAGCATTCATCCAAAATTCACAAAAAATAAAATATCTCTTAACAATCATTGCATTACAGATTTGCAAGAAAGAGTTTTGAAAGGATTCTGCAAAAGGAAGGGGGAAAGGCCCTATCGAAAGGGCGCTTCGCTTCACTGAAAAAACCGTTCAGCGAAGCAAAAAGCAGAAACAAGGGTGCTACGGATAAAAAATAAACCCATAAAATCAATGGGTTAAAAAAAGGAAAAACCCTCTAAAAAAAGGGGGCAAGCATTATACACGTAGCACCCCCGGAAAAACCGTACACATTTGTGTACGATTTTCCGAGACCTTCGGGCGTTAGCATGGAAACCCCTCGCAACTGTTTCCTCATGCGCCCAGATGAAAACTGATCGACAGCTTCCGGCACTGCTGCATGCCTGCGGCCTACAGCACTGGCAAGACACCCTCACCGAGTGGTTAGAAGATTACGAACCACTGGAGCACGTCGTTGACAACGACGAAGACCAGCCACGGGCTTCGGTACTGGGTCTGCTGCGCCTGATGGCAAAGATGCACAGCAAACCGAGCGATAACGAGTTCGCTGCCATGCTTTCCGAGCTCGAATTTCTCAATTACCGCATATTGCGCACTCCAGCCGGCGAACGTCCATCGATCGCAAATGCTGAAGCCTGGGACCCCACAAGCAGCAACTTACGGGACTTTTTGCACGACAGCGCCTATCAGCCGGCCGGCTATCCATCGCCCAAAGTGCAACTGAACCGGGATGAGGTCTATAAGCGTCTCCTGCGGTTACTCCACAAGCATCAGCGTCATGGCTGACCTTTCAGTCGAACTGATGGCCCTCATGGGCACGGCTGCCGGTCTGCTCGGCACTGTTGCAGTCCGAAGGTTGATCAGCAAAAAGACTGGCTCAGTTTCATCAACCTCACTCGATGACAATGCGATACCGCCTGACGAGGCGCGAAAGCCGGTCATAGGGCTGGCCGTCCAGACTTTTGATGAACTGGTGCAGTCAACCGGCGTGCAAAGGCTGCTCGACCGAATTCAGAGCGAAAGTGAGCTCAACAGCGCAACCTGGGATGGGCATGTTTTGCCCGTGTTGCAGCACATCCTGGAACTGGTTCAGCTATTGCCAGCCTCAGAAGCGCACCATCATGCCGGGCCGGGCGGCCTGATCGTTCACCTGTGTGAAACTGCTGAATCCGCCACTCGCCTGCGTCGCGGTGTGATCCTCCCGCCGAATCGTCAATCGGACGATGTGAGTCAACTCAAGCATCGCTGGACTGTCGGGCTCATCATCGCCGCCCTCCTCCACGACATCGGCAAGCCGGTCTCCGACGTTCGGGTCCGCCTGTACGGTCCTGGCCTGGACGGACTCCCCTGGAATGCGATGGCGGGCTCGATGCTTGATGCCGGTGCATCGTCCTACATCGTGCATTTTCCGACATCCAGTGAACGGGACTATGAGGCCCACCAAAAGCTGGGATCGCTCTTGATGCAACGTCTTGTCCCCAGTAAAACACTGTCCTGGCTGTCCGTGGACAGAAATCTCACTGATGAGCTGTTCGGTTATCTTGCCGGCGAAGACGACACCGGAAATCTTGCCCGCCTGGTCAAAAAGGCCGAGCAGGAAAGCGTGTCCAGAGACCTGCGCGATGGGCCGAGAACGCGCTTCAGTTCGGCACGTGCAGTCCCGCTCATCGAGCGGCTGATGAGCGCCTTGCGAAGAATGCTGGCCGAAGGTGGGCATCTGCCACTGAATCGACCTGGCTCAGCAGGATACGTTTCTGATGGGGAGATCTGGTTTGCTGCCGCCCGCCTGGCCAATGAGGTTCGAGCGTATCTGCACGCGAACGAATCTTCAGCCGGCGTACCCGGCCCGGACAAGAACGATCGGTTTTTTGACGCCTGGCAGGACTATGGCGCCTGTGTCGTCAATCCAGAGACCGGCAAAGCGCTCTGGTCCGCAGCGATCGAGTTCGATGAGCAGGTCGACAATCCGGGCTACATACTCGACGCACTGATCAAGTTTCCGCTCGATCTTGTCTTCAGACCGGAGAACATGCCCATGCAGATGCCCGGCAGGGTTGTTCCATTCGGCAAAAAAACTGTCGCAGTTCAAAACGTTCAGCCTGAGACTGCCCCGGAGAAACCCGCATCAGCACCACACTCCGGTGACGTGGCAGTGGCCGAAGATCAAGCCGAAAGCCCCTCTCCTACCTCTGAGCACTGCGCTCCGGGCGCTGCAGCTGATGCAGCGGCGCTTGAGTCTCCCGCAACTGAGCCAGTCATTGAATCAGCCATTGTCCACGCTGAGCCAGTTCTGAGCGCTGAAGCAGCCAAGTTGGAGGCTGAGACGGGGGGAGCGAACCCGCAGGAAACTGCAGCAGTTCATCCCGCACAGGACGGACCACCGGCGCGGGAATCGGCCGGATTGCCGCCAACCATCAAGCAAACTGAGCCAGTTGCAGGTCAAGCATTTTTGGATGACGAAGACTCTGCAGGCAGCGTCAGCCTGGACACGAAAAAAGCGCGTTCAAAGCCAGAAAAAGCCGCATCCATCAGTCCGGTCGCCCCTGCAGTCAAGCTGCCCACTGGCAAGGCGGCATCGGCCGCGAAGGAAACCCCAGCGCTGGCACTGGACTTCATGACCTGGGTGCAAACCGGGATCGCGGACGGGTCGATGAAATACAACTGCAGCGATGCCATGGTGCATTTTGTGCGGTTTGGAGAGGAAACAGCCTTGCTGCTGGTCAGCCCAAGCATTTTCCGCAGCTACGCACAGGCAAACGACGAGCCCAAGGACAAGCAGGATGATGGCCCTGGTCGATCGACCCAGCGAGCAGTTTCCCGAGCTGGCTGGCACCTCAAAGCCGATAGCGGGAAAAACATCTGGGCTTATCAAGTTGTGCGCAAGGGGAAAACGGGCGGGAACATGCTCAATGGCTTCCTGCTACCGCACCCTGAGCGTTTCTTTGATCCCGTACCACCAGCCAACCCACAACTGGTGCTGTGGAGTTCTCCCATGCCGGGAAGCAGCAAGGAGTAAACATCGAATGGCATATCCACTTGAAGCGCAGCTCAGACCCCCCTATGAATGGCTATCTAGCACCATTTTTGCGATCGGTGCAGTTCTGCTCGCTTTCGATGCTCACTCCACGATCGAGCAAAGCTGGTTCGTCTTCCCTCCAGAATGGGGGCTGCCCATTGCACTGATCCTGATCACGCTGTCGATGCTGCGCTTTTTCCAGGGTCTCAAAGTGATCCAATACCAGCGCAATCTTCGCACGCTGAAGCACTACATCCTCAAGCCCGACGAGATTCCCTGGTCACGGGAGAACCTCTTTCTGGGCTTGGGTTTCCAGTGGGACCAACGGCATACCCAACGCCTCTACGACAGCCGGGAGCCCAATGCGGAGCGCTACACCAAACAATCCGGGCTCTACCAAAAAGCACGCAAGTTCGAGATCTGGGCTGAGCATCGGCCTCAGTGGGCGAATCTCACAAGGTGGACACGACTCGAATCGAAGTGGAATCCGGTCCGATCTCTCCCGGATGTCGGTGGTGATCCATGCATTCACGGCGTCGAGCCTGATGAGAGCGAGGTGATGCTTGCTCTGTCCAATCGGGTTGGCCATATGCTTGTGCTTGGGACAACGCGAGTCGGCAAAACGCGGTACGAGGAGATTTTCGTCACCCAAGACATTCGGCGCGGTGACGTTGTGATTGTCTTCGATCCGAAGGGCGATCTTGAGCTGCTGATGCGGATGTTTGCTGAAGCCAAACGAGCCGACAGACTGGACCATTTCTATGTGTTTCATCTGGGCTATCCAGACATTTCAGCCCGTTATAACCCGGTTGGCTCCTTTGAGCGGATCACTGAAGTAGCAACCCGAACCAGTGACCCTTTGCCCGACGAAGGCAACTCAGCTGCGTTCAAGGAGTTCGTTTGGCGATTCATCAACGTCCTGGCCAAAGCGATGTTTGCCCTTGGCGAGCGGCCAGACTTCACCAAGCTGTACGCCTATGCAGTCGACACCGAGGCACTGGCGGTGCGCTACATCGAGCACTGGCTTGATCGAGAGCACGATGGTTGGCGAGATGAGTTTGATTACGATGAGGCGCGAGACAGCAAAGATCGGACCAAAGCAGATCAGGCCAGAAAGACCGGGCGGACCCTGCGCACAGTCTGCCTGGTTGCGTTCGTCCGCGAAAAAGAGCTCCGGGAACCGGTTGCTGAAGCACTCATGAGCGTGCTGGGTAATGACCGGACTTACTTCGAGAAGCTGGTTTCCAGTCTTTACCCGCTGATGGAAAAACTCACCACAGGAAAGACAGCCGAGCTGATCGCGCCGGATTACGACGATCTTGATGATGATCGTCCAATTCTCGACTGGCTGCAGGTCATCAACAGCGGCGGCATCGTCTATGTCGGACTCGACTCCCTATCAGACCATGAGGTTGCCTCTGCCATCGGCGGAGCCATGTTCTCTGACCTGACCAGTGTGGCCGGCACCATCTATAAGCACGGTGCTGACATCGGCCAAGCAGAGGCCACGCCGAAGCGAAAACTCGCTTTACATGCCGACGAATTCAATGAGCTGGTCGGAAACTCCTTCATTCCCATGGTGAACAAGGCCGGCGGCGCAGGCTACCAGGTAACGACTTACACCCAGACCTGGCACGACGTTGAAGCACGGATCGGATCGAAGCCGAAGGCGGAACAAATCGCCGGCAACTTCAACTCGCTGGTCATGATGCGGGTCCAGAACACGGAAACCGCTGAGATGCTCACGATGCGGCTGCCCGAAGTCAATGTGATCACCCGGACTGCAGCATCGAGTGCGAGCGATACCAACGATCCAACGGATTTCGCCGAGTTTGCCAGCCGAAACGAGGACCGAATTTCCACAGAGAAAATCCCGACTCTGAGCACGGCTGATGTGATGAAGCTCCCCAAGGGGCAGGCATTCTGCTTAATCAACGGCGGTCAGCTCTGGAAAATTCGCATCCCGCTTGCCGACGATTCCGACGATGAGTGCATGCCAAAAAGCGTTGAAGAGCTTTCGATCGAGCTGAAAAATTTGCGCCGTGGCACCCGTTCTGTAGGTGGATTCAGCGACGGCATCATTCAGGAGGGCAAAGGTCATGGCTGGTGATTCTTCAACATTTGAGCGCGGGATCACGAAAGCGATCACATCCCCATTCAGAACGGCCCTTTTCCTGGCGATCGCAGTGCTGGTCATCGTCATGGGCAGGATGGCGATTGATATGGGCTACACGGGATCAGATCCGGAAAGAATCGAAGCGCTGCGGTCAACACTCAACGATGAGCTCGACAAGGCCGATGCGCACCTGCCCCACATTCTCGGCTCACCATCGGAGCGAGCTGCAAGATGGTCTGCGATTGCTTACGACTTGATTTACGTAAAAACGGGCCTCGATCGCAGCATGGTCGCTACTCCGTCTGACTTTTCAGAACTCGACTTAGCAGTCAGGCGAGGATTCGAGGCCGCAGCGGCGCAGCCACATTGGCAGGCGATGATGCTGGGCACGAAGTTACTTGCAGTGCGATCGTCGATGATCATCATTCTGCTGCCAACAATCGCTTTTGCTTGGGCACTGGGGATCACAGACGGGGTTGTTGCACGCTGGAAACGACGATCTTCTGGGGGGCGCGAGTCGTCGACGATCTATCACCGCGCGAAATACAGCCATGTCACGTTTGCAACGATCGGAGTAATTGTATGGCTGTGGTTACCTGTCCAAGTTCAAATTTGGCAACTGGGTCTTTTCCTGGCGATTATTGGTTCCAGCCTGCTCCGCGTACAGATTCAGTTCTACAAGAAGTACATATGATCATGTTTCATGAAATTGAAAAATTGTCAAACATTTTTACAAAATGTTTGACAAAAGAACAGAAGCCAGCTATCCTTGCGTCATGTACGTGATTCAAAACCATGCCCGTAGGCCACGCAAGCTTTTGATAATTATGCAGACATCCAAATTGCATAATACAAATTATCGCAGTTTTTCATTTCCCCGGCAAAACACAACAACAAGTAGAATCACGAATCACGCATCGTCAATGCCACCCATTTTCAGGAGATCTGTCATGCCCGTTCGTTCGTCTCTGCGCTCCGCACTGTTTCCGGTACTGCTCAGTGCCAGCCTGCTGCTGGGCGGTTGTGGTTACAACGATTTTCAGCGTCTGGATGAACAGAGCAAGTCGGCGTGGGCGGAAGTGCTCAACCAGTACCAGCGCCGTGCGGATCTGATTCCGAACCTGGTGGCGACGGTGAAGGCGGAAGCCAATTTCGAGCAGGAAACGCTCAGCCGGGTGATCGAAGCACGGGCGCGGGCGACTTCGATCCAGCTCAGCCCCGAGATGCTGGAGGATCCGCAGGCGATGGAACGCTTTCAGCAGGCCCAGGGCCAGCTGGGCAGCGCCCTGTCGCGTTTGCTGGCAGTGTCCGAAAATTATCCTGACCTGAAAACCAATCAGGGCTTCCAGGATCTGCGTGTGCAACTGGAAGGCACGGAAAACCGCGTCACCGTGGCACGCAACAAGTACATTGCGGCCGT
>JAVEXE010000166.1:0-3151 GCA_034004105.1 Azonexus sp.
TTGTCAAATTGTTTTTGCTGAGCGTAAAGCACTGCCAGATTGTTGTAAGGCTCCGGGAGTTCCGGATAATCCTCGGTCAATTTTGAAAAGACGTTGATCGCGTCGCCGGATCTATTGAGTTCTGTCAGGATCAAGCCCTTGAGGAAGCGTCCTTGGGCATCTTTTGGGCGACTGCTCAGGTAAGCATCAACCTTTTCCAGTGCTTGCGTGTGTTGGCCTTGCTGAGCCAGGCGCTGGATGTCGGGCAGGGCGTCGGCAAAAGCGCTTGCCGACAAACCGAGTGTAATGCCCAGCAGCAAGGCACGGAGTACCTTGGCGTGGGGTTTGAGCAGGATTTTTGCTGTCATCGCCGTGCTATAATCCGGGTGTTTTCAATCGCCCGATTCTATCAAAGAAGCGCGTGAAGCCATATTGTTTGTCGAGGTTTCGCTGCGCTAAATTTTTTTCGTCATGCTGAAAATATTCAACTCACTCAAACGCGAAAAGCAGGTTTTCCAGCCCATTGAAGCCAACAAGGTTCGCATGTACGTGTGTGGCATGACGGTTTACGATTACTGTCACCTGGGGCATGCCCGAGTGATGGTGGTTTTTGACATGGTCTATCGTTGGCTGCGTCATTCTGGCTATGACGTGACGTATGTCCGGAATATTACGGATATTGATGACAAAATCATTCGTCGCGCAGCGGAAAATGGTGAAACCATTCAGCAATTGACGGACCGCTTCATTGCCTTCATGCATGAAGATGCGGACGCACTTGGGGTTCTCCGTCCGGATCACGAACCTCGGGCAACTGAATTCGTGCCACAAATGCAGGAGATCATCCACAAGCTTGAGGCGAACGGTCTTGCTTATCAGGCGACGGATGGCGACGTTAACTATGCAGTACGGAAATTTCCGGGTTACGGGAAACTCTCTGGCAAGTCGCTGGATGACTTGCGTGCTGGTGAGCGTGTTGAAGTGGATAACGCCAAGCAGGATCCGCTGGATTTCGTTCTCTGGAAACACGCCAAGCCCGGCGAACCCGCGTGGCCATCACGTTGGGGGGATGGGCGGCCAGGGTGGCATATTGAATGTTCGGCAATGAGTTCATCGCTGTTAGGCAATCACTTTGACATTCACGGTGGTGGTCAGGATCTCCAGTTCCCGCATCACGAAAATGAAATTGCACAGTCAGAGGGTGCGAACTGCTGCAGCTATGTTAACTACTGGATGCACAACGGCTTTGTCAGGGTCGACAATGAAAAGATGTCCAAATCTCTTGGGAATTTCTTCACCATTCGTGAGGTGTTACAGAAATTTGACCCCGAGGTGGTGCGCTTCTTCATCCTCCGGGCACACTATCGCAGTGCGCTGAATTACTCAGATGCTCATCTGGATGACGCCAAGCGTTCTCTCGATGGTTTGTATTTTGCCCTGCGTGATGTCCCCCCGATTGCTGTGGAGATTGATTGGAATCAGGATTTTGCTGCACGCTTTGCCACTGCATTGAATGAAGATTTTGATTCACATGCTGCCATTGCCGTGTTGTTTGAGCTGGCGGCCGAAGTGAATCGCCAGAAATGCCCGACCCTGTCGGGCTTGCTCAAGGCCCTGGGCGGCATCATGGGTTTGCTTGAACGTGACCCTTTGTCGTATCTTCGTGCCGGACCTGTTGCGCCCGATGGTCTTGACGAAGCGACAATCGAGGCGATGATCCTTCAGCGTACTGAAGCCAAGAAACTACGTGATTTTGCTACTGCGGATCAAGTCAGGAACGATCTGAAGTCGGCGGGTATCATCTTGGATGACGGACCTCAGGGGACCACCTGGCGGCGAGCCTGATCTGACTGATTCACAAAACCGGTGAAATAAAAAAGGCCCATACAGGCCTTTTTGCTGGGTTGGTGTGTTGTATCCGTGAGGCAGCAGATCAGCGCAGTACTTTGCCGCCTGGGCCGATGACGGTCAATTCGACAAAGCGGGACCCATAACGGGCGGTCGGCGAATAGTTGATGCGGTAACCGCCAAAATCCTGGTTGTTGATGGACTCAAGTGCAGAAACGAGTTTTTCGCGATTCAGGTCCTTTCCTGCGCGGCGCAACCCCTCAACCATGGTTCGAGCCATCAGGTAGCCTTCCAGTCCGTAGTAAGAATAGCCGCCGCCTTTGGCGCTGAGTTTCTGGTAGTCACGAACCACCGGCACAATATCATTCCATGGGTAAGGAACGACTTGGGATATGCCGATCCCCCGGGCTTCCGGGCCAAGTTCCTGAACAAGTTGCTCGGTACCCACCGGCGACAGGGTCATGAACATCGGATTCTGGCCTGCGCGTTTCATCGCACGCACGAAAGCCGCTGTCGGCTTGTAAAGCGTCACCATGACAACTGCTTGTGGGTTGCTTTTGGCAATGGCTTGAACTGCTGCGTTGACATCCAGGGAGTTGCGTTCGACTGTTCCAACGGCAGAGGGGGCCAGGTTGTGCTTTTTCAAGGCGGCGGTGACGCCATCCAGACCGGCCTTGCCAAAGCCATCATTTTGATAAAAGACAGCGATACTGCGCAGTCCCAAGGAAACCATCTGGTTGACGATGGCCTCGGTTTCATCGTCATAACTGGCGCGAACATGAAACATGAAGCGGGAGTTCGGGTTGCTGCTGATTGGCTCACGTAGGGTGCCAGCGCCAGAGATGGTACCGACCAAGGGCACTCCTGCCGGGCCAAAAACCTTGTTCATGGCCTCTGTTGTTGGGCTGGAGCCGTAAAAAGACAGCAACGCAAAAACGTTCTTCTCGTTGATCAGGGTTTTGGTGGTGGCGACGGTTTTTTCGGTTTCGTAGCCATCGTCCAATGCGACGAGTTGCAGCTTCCGGCCATGAACTCCGCCTGATTTATTGATTTGCTGGAAATAGGCCTCAATGGTTTGCCGCATTTCCTCCCCGTAAGTCCCGTTGGGGCCGGAGAATGGGGCAGACATGCCTAAAGTGATACTACTGTCAGTGACGCCTGTTTGTCCCCAGCAGGCGGCTGAGACAATGAATGCGCTGCTGGCTAAGATTTTTTTCCATAATTTCATGATCGGTGTCTCCCAAGGTCCGATCCTGATTCTAGCAGTGTCAATGTGATTTATGGCGAACCTGAATCGGTTTTCAGGCTCGCCAGCCAAAGCACG
>JAVEXE010000166.1:3251-5068 GCA_034004105.1 Azonexus sp.
AAACGTCCTGTGCCGTGGCACTTGTGGCAGGTTTGCTGAATGGAGAAGAAGCCTTGTTGCAGGCGAACTTGACCGGAGCCGCCGCAGGTTGGGCAGGTTTTGGGCTGCGTGCCTGGCTTGGCGCCGGAGCCATGGCAGATTTCACACTCTTCCATGGTGGGAATGCGGATCTTGGTCTCGGTGCCATGCGCGGCTTGTTCCAGCGTGATTTCCAAGTTGTAACGCAGGTCGGCACCACGATAGATGTTGGAGCGACCCCCGCCACTGCTACGACCGCCAAAAATCTCGTCAAAAATTCCGCCAAAGGCATCGGCAAAGCCGGCGCCGCCAGCCCCACCAAATCCGCCCATGCCCGCTTGCGGATCGACGCCGGCGTGGCCGTACTGGTCATAGGCCGCCCGCTTTTGTGGCTCAGACAATATCTCGTAAGCCTCTTTGGCTTCCTTGAATTTTTCTTCTGCTGACGGATTGTCCGGATTGCGGTCCGGGTGGTATTTCATGGCCAGCTTGCGGTAGGCCTTTTTGATCTCGTCGTCTGAGGCATCACGGTTGACGCCAAGTATTTCGTAAAAGTCGCGTTTAGACATTTTGTGGTCCCGTCAATGTGACAAAGGCGCCGAGCGCCGCCGGGTGCTATCCGGAAGCCTCGGCGCCGCGTGCTCAGGCCAGGAATTACTTCTTGTCCTTGTTCACTTCCGTGAATTCTGCATCCACGACATCACCTTCTACCGTCTTTTCCTTGGGCTGGTCGCTACCCGTTGCACCGGCGGCACCGGCTTCGGCCTGCTGTTGCGCGTACATTTTCTCGCCAAGCTTCTGCGCCGCTGCGGAGAGGGCTTCGGTTTTGGCTGTGATGACGTCTTTGTCGCCGTCGCGCAGCACATCCTCGACATCCTTGATCGCCTTCTCAATGGCTTCTTTTTCGGCGGCGTCGAGCTTGTCACCGTACTCGGTCAGCGATTTCTTGACCATATGCACCATGCCATCGGCCTGGTTGCGGGCATCAGCCAGCTCGTGCGCCTTCTTGTCCTCTTCGGCGTGCAACTCGGCGTCCTTCACCATGCGCTGGATTTCTTCTTCGCTCAGGCCGGAGTTGGCCTTGATGGTGATCTTGTTTTCCTTGCCGGTGGCCTTGTCCTTAGCAGTAACGTGCATGATGCCGTTGGCGTCGATGTCGAAGATGACTTCGATCTGCGGCGTGCCGCGCGGGGCTGGCGGGATGCCTTCCAGGTTGAACTGGCCGAGGCTCTTGTTGCCGGAAGCGACTTCGCGCTCACCCTGCAGCACGTGGATGGTCACGGCAGCCTGATTGTCGTCGGCGGTCGAGAAGACTTGGCTAGCCTTGGTCGGGATCGTCGTGTTCTTCTGGATCAGCTTGGTCATGATGCCGCCCAGGGTTTCGATACCGAGCGACAGCGGGGTGACGTCGAGGAGCAGCACGTCCTTAACCTCGCCTTGCAGCACGCCGCCCTGGATGGCAGCACCGACGGCAACGGCTTCATCCGGGTTGACGTCTTTGCGCGGCTCGCGACCGAACACTTCCTTGACCTTCTCCTGCACCTTCGGCATGCGCGACTGGCCGCCGACCAGGATCACGTCGTCGATGTCGCCGATCTTGCAGCCAGCATCCTTCAGCGCGGTCAGGCAAGGCGCGACGGTGCGCTGGATCAGTTCGTCGACCAGCGACTCAAACTTGGCACGGGTGATCTTCAGGGCCAGGTGTTTCGGACCGGAAGCATCAGCGGTGATGTAGGGCAGGTTGACTTCGGTTTGCTGGCTGGAGGAAAGCTCGATCTTGGCCTTTTCGGCGGCTTCCT
>JAVEXE010000006.1:0-18880 GCA_034004105.1 Azonexus sp.
GGGAGGAGAGACAATGCAGATGTTATTGAAGCTGTCACGGCTGATTGACGCGCTGAGCGAGCGAATAGGTAACCTGGTTTATTGGCTGATTCTTGCCGCAGTGTTCATTTCAGCGGGGAATGCTGTCGTGCGTAAGGGGTTTCAGGTTAGTTCAAATGCCTTGCTTGAGGTGCAATGGTATTTGTTCTCCGCCGTTTTCTTACTCGGGGCGGGCTTCGTCTTCCTGAAGAACGCGCATGTGCGGATTGATTTCATTTCCAATCGATTTTCAGCCAAGGTGCGGAACTG
This sequence comes from Azonexus sp., assembly GCA_034004105.1. GTDB lineage: Bacteria > Pseudomonadota > Gammaproteobacteria > Burkholderiales > Rhodocyclaceae > Azonexus. The sequence goes on from JAVEXE010000006.1 coordinate 289, forward strand.
GATTGATATTTTTGGCATCCTGCTTGTTCTGGCGCCTTTGTGCATCATTTTCATTGAGCTGTCCTGGCCACTGTTTCACCGTGCCTGGGTCAGTGGTGAAATGTCACAAAACGCGGGTGGTCTGATCCGCTGGCCGGTCTTGTTGCTGATACCGATTGGTTTTGGGTTGTTGCTCATGCAGGCCGTTTCCGAGTTGATCAAGCGGGTCGGTTTTTTGCGCGGACTGATTCCTGATCCGATTGGCCACGGCGCACACACACCGGAAGAGGACGGAATGACCTACGAAATCGAAGAGCACGCTGGCCGTGCCCGCGAGGAGCTGCGCTAATGACTTTCATCATCGAAAATTTTGTCCCGCTGATGTTTGTCGGGCTGATCTTCCTGTTGCTGACCGGTTTTCCTGTCGCCTTTGCCTTGGCTGCAACAGGCCTGTTGTTTGGCACGATCGGGATGGAACTGGGTTTGTTCCCATCATCCTTATTCCAGGCCTTACCGCTCAGATTGTTTGGCATCATGCAGAACGATACCCTGCTGGCGATTCCCTTCTTCACCATGATGGGCATCATTCTGCAGAAGAGCGGTATGGCAGAAGATTTGCTCGAATCGATTGGGCAGGTTTTTGGTCCTTTGCGCGGTGGGCTCGCGCTCGCGGTGATTGTGGTCGGTGCCTTGCTGGCAGCGACAACCGGCGTCGTTGCTGCGTCGGTCATTGCCATGGGGCTGATTTCGTTGCCCATCATGTTGCGTTATGGCTACAACCGCGCAATTGCGGCAGGGACCATCACTGCCTCCGGGACGCTGGCACAGGCCGTGCCGCCGTCGTTGGTGTTGATCGTCATGGCTGATCAGTTGGGGCGTTCGGTGGGTGATATGTACGCCGGTGCCATGATTCCGGCAATCATGCTCGTCGGGCTTTATGTTTTGTTCATCATCGGCCTGGCCATTGTCAAGCCGGAATGGGTCCCCGCCTTGCCGCCTGAGGCCCGGATTTATCGTGAGCCCAATGGCAGTAGCGGTCAGCTTTCGCTTTGGTTGTTGTCGGCAGTTTCCTGGGCAGTCGGTCTGGTTTGCTATTTCAACTACGATGCACTGGCAGCGCAGCTTTTCGGCCGTGAGGGTTCGGCTGCATTCGACGAACGTGCCATTTTCACGTTGTCGGTGATTGGCCTACTGGCCTTGCTGCTGGCGGTCATCAATCGACAGCTCAAACTGGGCCTTTTGTCCGTTCTGGCTGAGCGGGTCACGTTTGCACTGATTCCACCCCTTGTTCTGATCTTTCTGGTGCTGGGTACGATTTTCCTTGGGATTGCCACACCAACGGAAGGGGGTGCCATGGGGGCGGTGGGGGCGTTGATCATGGCAGTCGGACGCCGTCGTCTGTCCATGACCTTGCTCAAGGAAGCGTTGGACAATAGCGCGCGTTTGTCCTGTTTTGTGCTGTTCATCCTGATCGGGTCGACGGTGTTTTCCTTTACTTTCAACGCGGCGGATGGTCACATCTGGGTCGAACATCTTTTCGACAAGTTGCCGGGGGGGCAGATTGGTTTCCTGGTGTTCGTGAATCTGCTGGTTTTCATTCTCGGCATGTTCATCGACTTCTTTGAAATTGCCTTTATCGTTGTGCCCATTCTTGCTCCGGTTGCCGAGAAGCTGGATATCAACCTGATCTGGTTTGGCGTCGTGATTGCAATGAATCTGCAGACATCATTCCTGACGCCGCCTTTCGGCTTTGCCTTGTTTTATCTGCGCAGCGTCGCTGCTCGTGTGCCTTATGTCGATAATGTCACGCGCAAGGAAATTCAGCCGCTGACGACGCCGCAGATTTATAAAGGTGCACTGGCGTTCATCGTGTTGCAAGTCATCATGGTCGCTGTCCTGATTACCAATCCGCAACTGGTAACCGGCAGTCTGAGTGAGAAAGTCGAGGTGGATCTGAATACGATTGAACTGGATGCTGGACAAAGTGCTTGGGGGGGTAACAGCGATACGGGTGGCGCTAGGGGAAATCCGCCAGCTCAAGATGCCGGTGGCTGGGGTGATGCCGGGGCGACAGCCGATCCAGCCGCAGCCTTGTCGAAGGAAATGAAAGAAGCACCAGCGCCAGGGCGGTATTGATCCTTGGGTTGCGGTTAGATCAACGGGGCGTAAGCCCCGTTTTTTCTTGATAGCTGTTGCTGTTGGCAGCTGGGGCGTGTGGACGTAAAAAGAGCCGCAACCTTCGTTGCGGCTCTTGGTTGGGAGCTTTGTGCTGTGTTACAGCTTTTGCGACTGCATGTAGCTGTCGAAGCCGGCTTCGGCGAAGCGGAACCACTGGTTCTGGTCGCGGCGGAAGACTTCGTAATCGGCGTACACTTTTTGCCAGTTGGGATTCTTGGCCGAGAGTTCTGCGTAATGTTCCTGAGAGAACTTGAAGGCTGCGTCCATGACGTCCTTGGGCAAGCGGAAGAGTTTGGTGCCGCCTGCGACCAGCTCTTTCAGTGCCAGTGGATTGCGTGCATCGTACTTGGCTTGCATTTCGGTGTGAGCATAAGCAGCGGCGCAAGCCAGGATTTCCTTGTATTCCGGCGAGAGGGCGTTGTAGGCCTTGTCGCTCACGTACAGGGAAAGCTGCGGGCCGCCTTCCCACCAGGCTGGGTAGGCGTAGAATTGGGCGACCTTGAAGAAGCCCAGTTTCTGGTCATCGTAAGGACCAACCCATTCGGTGGCGTCAATCGTGCCCTTTTCCAGCGCCTGGTAGATTTCACCGCCAGGGATGTTTTGCGGTACACCGCCGATTCCTTCCAGAATGCGGCCGCCGAAGCCGCCAATCCGCATCTTCAGGCCCTTCATGTCGGCCAGGGATTTGATTTCCTTGCGATACCAGCCACCCATCTGGGCACCGGTGTTACCCATCGGGAAGTTGACGATGTTGTACTGTGCGTAGAATTCGCGCAGCAGTTTGAGGCCATTGCCCTGATACATCCAGGCAGTGGTCTGGCGGGAGTTGAGACCGAACGGGATGGTGCAATCCAGCGCGAAGGTTTCGTCCTTGCCGAAGAAGTAGTACGGGGCGGTGTGGGCACATTCGACCGTGCCTTGTTGTACGGCATCAACCACGCCAAACGGTGGGACCAATTCGCCGCCCGGGTGAACGGAAATCTCAAATTTCCCGCCGGTCATTTCCTTGACTTTGGCGGCAAAGGTTTCGGCTGCGCCGTAAATGGTGTCAAGCGCTTTCGGGAAGCTGGAAGCCAGACGCCAGCGGATGGTTTGGCCGGTCGCGACAGCGGGGGCGGCAGGCGCGGCGGCCTGAGGTGCCGGTGCAGCTTCTTCCTTCTTGCCGCAAGCAGTCATCAGCAAACCTGCACCCGCAGCAGCACCCGCGCTGGTCAAAAATTTACGTCTTTCCATGAATCGGTCTCCTCGGTTGTGCGCCTCGTCGGTTTGAGGCGGTTGAATGCAACTCTTACATCGATAAAATCGATAGTCAGCATGGTCGACTGAATTGTGAAATCGCCGAATTAGGAGATTCCCTAATTGGCGATTATTTCGTGACTCAGCGTCAGTCGTGGTAACGCGTAACGCGGTCGACTTCGTTTTTGGAGCCAAGAATCACCGGGATGCGTTGATGCAAGGCGCTTGGTTGGAGGTCCAGAATACGATCCCGGCCTGTTGTTGCTGCGCCCCCGGCTTGCTCAACCAGAAAGGCCATCGGGTTGGCTTCATACATCAAGCGGAGTTTGCCGCCCTTGTCGCGCAACTTTTCATCCAATGGGTACATGAAAATTCCGCCTCGGGTCATGATGCGATGGACGTCGGCAACCATGGAGGCAACCCAGCGCATGTTGTAGTCCTTGCCGAGCGGCCCGGTCTTGCCGGCAAGCATTTCATCCACATAGCGCTGGACCGGCGATTCCCAGAAGCGCTGGTTGGACATGTTGATGGCAAATTCCTTGGTGTCGGCCGGGATCTGGACGTTTTCCTGTGTCAGAACGAATTGTCCCTGTTCCCGATCCAGCGTGAAGACATTCACGCCATGTCCAACGCTCAGCACCAGCAAGGTGGTCGGGCCATAGACAGCATAGCCCGCAGCCACCTGGGTGCTGCCGGGTTGCAGGAAAGCCGCTTGTGCAGATTCCGGCGTTGACAGGTCGGCACCGTCAGGGCACTTGAGTACCGAGAAAATGGTACCGATGGAAACATTGACATCGATATTCGATGAGCCGTCCAGTGGGTCAAAGGTCAGCAGATACTCACCCTTTGGGTAACGATTGGGAACCAGGTGGGGCAGATCCATTTCTTCTGAAGCCATGGCGGCAAGGTGCCCGCCCCATTCGTTGGCTTCAAGCAGAATTTCGTTCGAGAGAACATCGAGTTTTTTCTGAGCCTCACCTTGAACGTTGTCGCTTCCTGCTTCGCCCAGCACGCCGCCTAGTCCGCCTTTGCCGATGGCAATCGAGATTGCCTGGCAGGCACGTGCGACCACTTCGATCAGAAACTTGAGGTTGGCGGGGATCTGGCCCTTGTTACGATGTTCGTCAATCAAATAACGGGCGAGGGTGCGCTGTGTCATGGGGGCTCCAGGAAAGGTCAAGGATGGTGTTGGTTTGAAATTATTGCGCGCCACGCATCGCCAGTAGGAAGGCCAGGGCGGCTTCGTTGTTCAGTGGCTTGCTGAAAAGATAACCCTGAACTTCGTCGCAGCCATTGGCGCAGAGAAGTTCGAGTTGGTCAGCAGTCTCCACGCCTTCCGCAATGACATTCAGTCCGAGCGAGTGGGCCAAGGCGATGGTGCCGAAGGCAATGGCGCGGTCGTTGAGATCGTATTCAATGTCACGGACAAATGAACGGTCGATTTTCAGGTGATCAATCGGGAACAGCTTCAAATAGGCCAGCGAAGAGTAGCCTGTTCCAAAGTCATCAATGGCCAGACTAAGTCCCATGCGGCGCAAGCGCTCAAGGATTTCGATGGCTTCCTTGGGGTTTTCCATCACCGAGCTTTCGGTGATTTCGAGTTCCAGGTACTGGGGCGGGAGGCCCGATTCTGCCAAGGCGCCAGCGACCGTTTCACAGAAATCGCGCCGGCGGAGTTGTCGGGCAGAGACGTTGACCGCGACACGAATCGGAGGGAGGCCGCGATTGATCCAGTCCATCATTTCCCGACAGGCCTGGAACAAGACCCAGTCGCCGATTTCGACAATCATGCCGGTCTCTTCCGCAACAGGAATGAAACGGTCCGGGGAAATCATGCCTTCTGTCGGGTGATGCCAGCGAATCAGGGCTTCGACGCCCGTGGGCCGCGATCGATTGGCTCGGAACTGTGGTTGATACACCAGAGAAAACTCCTGCCGTGAAATGGCATGACGGAGTTTTCGTTCAATGTCGAGGCGCTCGGTGGCTGCCGCATTCATGGTCGGCGTGAAAAACTGGTAATTATTGCGGCCAGCGTTTTTCGCATGGTACATCGCCGTGTCAGCGTTTTTCAGGATGCTGTCCCCATCTGGGCCATCATCTGGAAAGAGGCTGATGCCAATCGAAGGGCTGGTATGAAGTTCATGGCCTTCAGCCTCGATGGGCGTGCTCAGGGCGTTGACAATTTTCCCCGCAACCATGGCGGCATCTGCCGGGGTGTTGATGCCAGGTAGCAGGATCACAAATTCGTCACCGCCGAGTCTGGCCACAAAGTCCGTCTCACGAACCACATTCGATAAGCGGCAGGCAACTTCCCGAAGCATCTCGTCGCCGACCTGGTGGCCGAGGGTGTCATTGATGACCTTGAAACGATCCAGGTCGATGAACATCATCCCGATTTTCCAGTGGTGACGACGGGCTTCCGGCAGAAGTTGGCCGAGTCGAATCAGCAATGAGAGGCGGTTGGGCAGTCCGGTCAAGGAGTCGTGCTGGGCGATATGCTGCATCCGGGCTTCCGCTTCCTTGCGTTCGGTGATGTCAGCAAAGATCCAGATGTCGTGAGGCCCCTGATAATCCGGGCTGCCTGTCACACGGTTGATACGCAAACTGGCGGGGAATGCCGAGGCATTTTTCTTGCGCAACGAGACTTCGCCTTTCCAGGCGTTATGCAAAGCCAGCGCAGTCTCGATTTGCTCTGCTTGCATTGAGTCGTTGTGAACCATTAGTGTCAGGACGTGTTGGCCAATCAGACCCTGCGCATCATTCTGGGTCATCGCAGCGGCTGCGGGATTGATCGACAGGATGCGCTGATTGTCTCCAGTTACAACGATGCCTGCAGGTGTATGGTCAAAGACGACTTGCGCAAGCTGCTCGCGTTCTGCGCTGATACGACGCTCGGTGACATCCGTATAAATGGTGACAAAACTACCGTCGTTGAGCGGTGCACCGCGGATGTCGAGGGTCTGGCCGTTGGGTCGGGTGCGCTGGAAATGGTGTGCGACGGGATGACGTGCGCGGGTCAGTAAAGCGTGGACAATGGATTCTGGATCGCCCGGGCCATATTCGCCACGATGGGCATTGAAGCGGAAAATGTGTTCCAGACCGGCCCCTTCGGTATTCAGCAAGTCTTCAGGCAGGTCGAGCAGTTTGCCGAATTCTTGATTGCGAAGCAGCAGGCGAAGATTCTTGTCAAAGAGGGAAACGGCGCAGGGTATTGAGTCAATGACGGTTTGCAGCAAGTCATGCTGCTGCCGCAGTTTTTCTTCGCTGGCCTTGCGCTCGGTAATGTCCGTGTAGGTGCTGATGAATCCGGCAAGTCGGCCATTCAGCAGTAAGGGCTCACCGTGTGTCAGGTGCGTTCGGCCATTGGGGCGGGTCCGTTCCAGGCGGTGTCCCTGGAATTTCATGGCCAGCTCGGTGAGGTGCTGCACATAGTCGTTCGGGTCGCCGGGGCCATATTCCCCGCGTTCTGCGGGGATGCGGATCAACTCGGAAAAGCTGACACCTTCAACCACGATTTCAGGAGGCAGACCGAGGACGTCAATAAAGCCCTGATTCCAGACACGTAACCGGAGCTTGTCGTCAAAAACGCTGATTCCCTGCGGCAGGCTGGTAACGACGGCTTGCAAATAACTCAGGTGCAAGTCGGGGTTTTCGCCGTGAAGGGGAAGGTCGCTGATGTTCAAGGTGGCGTTTTTACGTTGTGTAAGTGGATAAATGATAACCGAATGGCTGGCACTTCGTGTGTTGAGAACGGCGTCACTGTGAGCCCGCTGGGTCTGCAGTCGGTGTCCCGGTTCAAGGGGTGCGCCATTTGAGCGAACAGCCGATGCTGGCAGCTTGCTCAAGTGGTCCGCAACCGGTTTCAGCAATCTGGCGCATGGCGGAGAACAGTTCTCGTGGCGCATCAAGCGGCGCTGGGTTTTTGCCTGAGGCGTCGAGTCGACCGCGATATTGTAATTTCAGATCAGCGTTATAGCCAAAGAAGTCCGGGGTACAGACTGCACCAAAAGCACGGGCGACGGATTGATCTGCGTCCAGCAGGTAGGGGAATGGAAAATTCAGCGTTTTGGCCCAGTGCGCCATGTTCGGGAACGCGTCTTCTGGGTAAGCCTCGGTGTCGTTGCTCATGATGGCAACGCTACCGATGCCAATCTCCCGGAGATCGCTGCAATCGCGAATGAGGCGATCGATGATTGCCTTGACATAAGGGCAGTGGTTGCAGATGAACATCACCAGAAGGCCGCGTGGGCCACGACAACTTGTCAGGCTGTGTAGGCCACCATCGGTACCGGGCAGGCAAAAATCGGGTGCTGACAGACCAAAATCACAAACGGGTGGGTTCAATGCAACCATGAGACTCCCTCCATGCAAGGTTTCGCCGCATAATAGCACCGATGAATCTGCCTCGTTTTTACTGCCGCGAAGCCCTGTCTCCCGGGGCGCATATTGAACTGCCTGAGCCGGTGGCCCGTCATGCTGTGCGTGTGTTGCGACTGCCGCCTGGTGCGCCGATGATATTGTTTGACGGGCGGGGTGGGGAATACCTGGCCCACATCGAACGTATTACCAAGGATAAGGTTTTTGCCGAATTGTCGGCCTGGAATGATGTTGAACGTGAGTCGCCGTTATCGGTAACCCTGGTGCAGGCTTTGCAGGCGGGGGAAAAAATGGATTTCACGATTCAGAAGGCGGTTGAACTTGGGGTACGAGATATCGTTCCAGTCGAGAGTCGGCGCAGTGTGCTGAAGTTGGCGGGTGAGCGTGCGGCAAAGCGCGTGGCTCACTGGCAAGGCGTTGCCGCTTCGGCTTGTGAGCAGTCAGGGCGTAATCAGGTGCCGCTGGTGGCTCCGCTTGAGCGTCTGGATCAGTGGCTGGCCAGGCCTGCCCCGCCAGATACGCTCAGGCTGATGCTGGCACCCGGTGCCGAGCAAACGTTTAACGACTTGATGCCTGCCGGTCGGCAGGCGACTCAGATTCAACTGTTGATCGGTGCCGAAGGGGGGCTCGATCCGCAGGAAATCGTCGCAGCACAGCAGGTGGGTTTTCAGGCTGTTCGTCTGGGGCCTCGCATTTTGCGTACGGAAACGGCGGGGCTGGCGGCGCTTTCAGTGTTGCAGCTCCTTTGGGGGGATTTCAGGGGGAGGTAAGTCATGTTTGAGTCAGCGGAGCTGGGTCACAAGATCGATAAGAAAACATTCAAGCAGGAAGTGCCGAAGTTACGTGCGGCGCTTCTGGATGTGCAGTACGACGTGTTGCAGAAAAAGGATTTCCCGGTCGTGATCCTGATTTCCGGGGTCGACGGCAGTGGCAAGGGCGAAACCATCAATTTGCTGTATTCCTGGATGGATCCGCGCCATATTTCCACGCTCGCCTTTTCGGCCCCGAGCGACGAGGAGGCGGCTCGTCCCTTCATGTGGCGATATTGGCGGGCGTTGCCAGCCAAGGGGAAAGTTGGGATTTTTGCGGGTTCTTGGTACTCGCAGCCGATTACCGACCGAATTAACGGCCAAATGTCCAGAGCACGCCTGGATGAGCGCCTGGATGACATTAACCGATTTGAAGCCATGCTGGTTAATGAAGGGGCCCTGGTTCTCAAGTTCTGGTTTCATTTGTCGAAGGATGGGCAGAAGAAGCGTCTGAAAGCCCTGGAGAAGGACCCGCGTACCGCGTGGCGGGTAAGCCGCGAGAGCTATGACCGCTTGAAGACCTATGACAAGCTTCAGGAGGTGGCCGGGCATGTGTTGCGGGTGACCAATACGGCAAAAGCACCATGGATCATTGTCGAGGGTACCGATGATGCATACCGCTCCTTGACGGTTGGGCGCATTGTTCTGGAGGCAATGCAGCGGCGCTTGCAGCAGCCCTTGCAACAAGTTCCGGTGGCGCCGCCGATTGTGCATGCCATCGATCAGAAAAACGTCCTGAGCGCCTTGGATTTGAGCGTGAAGCTCGGCAAGAGCGATTATGAGCAACTGTTGGCAAAATATCAGTCACGCCTTGCTGAACTGGTTCGCGATCCGCGATTTGGCAGTAAGCATGCGCTGGTGCTGGTGTTTGAGGGGTCGGATGCTGCGGGCAAGGGGGGGAGCATTCGGCGCATCGGGGCTGCTCTTGATGCGCGTCAATACCAGATTGTTCCGATTGCCGCGCCAACAGAGGAAGAGCGGGCGCAACCTTACCTTTGGCGCTTCTGGCGGCATTTGCCCCGAAAAGGCCGTATCGCCATCTTTGATCGATCCTGGTACGGACGGGTTCTGGTTGAACGGGTCGAGGGGTTTTGTTCGGAAGCGGACTGGCTGCGTGCTTATGCGGAGATCAATGACTTCGAGGATCAGCTTGCGCAGTCTGGTGTGATCGTTGTCAAATTCTGGTTGCAGATCTCGCCCGACGAGCAGTTGCGTCGTTTCAAAGAGCGGCAGGATACTGAATTCAAACGTTTCAAGATCACGGAAGAAGACTGGCGCAACCGGGAAAAGTGGGACGATTACGTTGCTGCGGTTTGTGACATGGTTGATCGGACTTCAACGGGCTTGGCGCCATGGACGCTGGTTGAAGCGAATGACAAGAATTTTGCGCGTGTCAAAGTGCTGAAAACGGTTTGCGAACGTCTGGAAGCAAGCCTTGGTGTAGAAGGGAAATAGAGCAGACATGAGCGACACGCCGTACGACGACCATTTTGTGTCATGGTTTCGGGCTGTTACGCCCTATATCAATGCTTTTCGTGGCAAGACATTTGTGATTGCCTTTGGCGGCAAGGCGATTGCGAGCGAGTTCATCAAGACGCTGGCTTACGATGTCAATCTGCTGGCCAGCTTGGGGATTCGGTTGGTATTGGTCCACGGGGCCAGACCGCAGATCGAGGAAGAGCTGCGCGAAAAGAATATCGAGTCGAAATATCACCGGGGCTATCGGGTGACGGACGCCGAGACATTGGATTGTGTGCTGGATGCCGTCGGCAGTGTTTACCTGGAAATCGAAGCCATGCTGTCGCAGGGGTTGCCGAATACGCCGATGGCCAACAGCCGAATTCGTGTAATTGGCGGGAATTTCATCACGGGGCAGCCCATTGGTGTGCTCGATGGCATCGACATGCACTACGCCGGCAAGGTGCGCAAGGTTGATGCCGAAGGTATCAATGCCCAGTTGGGCCTGGGGAATATCGTCTTGCTCAATTGCGAGGGGCCGTCGCCGACAGGTGAGATTTTCAATCTGCAAATGGAGGAAGTGGCCGAGAGCGTTGCCTGTGCCCTCAAGGCAGACAAGCTGGTTTATCTGACCGATAGTCGGGGCGTGACCGACAAGGCGGGCGAACTGCTCGATGCCATGACCGCAGATGAAGCATCTCAGCTTTTACGCGACGCAGACTGGTTGACCGCAGACATCATGCGTTATCTGCCTTGTGCGGTGCGGGCCAGTCGTATCGGGGTGGGACGTGTGCATCTGATTGGGTATACGCAGGACGGTGCTTTATTGCGTGAGTTATTTACCCATGACGGCGTCGGCACGGTAGTGACGCGGGAATCGCTGGAGAATATGCGCGAGGCCAAGCCGGACGACATCGCTGCCTTGATTGCATTGATCGAGCCGATGGAACAGGAGGGTATTCTGGTGCATCGGCCACGTGAATTGCTTGAACGGGAAATCGAGCAGTTTTCCATCATGCTGCATGACGGCATTATCGTTGGCTGCGCTGCCCTGTATCCGCATACGGAGGAAGAAGCCGAGCTCGCCTGTCTGGCGGTCAGTCCGGAACACCGTGAATGGGGCTATGGCGAGCAATTGATGGAACGGATTTTCCGGCGCGCGAAGAAAACCGGTATCAAGCGGCTGTTTGTCCTGACAACCCGTACCGAGCACTGGTTTGTCGAGCGTGGCTTCAAGTTGGGTACGGTCGACGACCTGCCAGCGGCAAAAAAGGAAATGTATAACTATCAGCGGCGCTCGAAAGTGCTGTTCAAAACGCTATGAAAAAGGAGTGGTAATGCGTTCTGTACTAGTGGCCAATCCCAAAGGTGGTGCAGGGAAGACGACGTTGGCGACAAATCTGGCCGGGTATTTTGCCAATCAGGGGCAGGTCACGACTTTGTGCGATCTGGATCGACAGCAATCGGCCTTGCGGTGGATGGCATTTCGCGATGCAGCTTTGCCGGCGGTAAATGGGTATTTTGGTGGTAACCAGATATCGCTCAATTTACCCAAGGAAGCCGATTGGGTGGTTGTTGATGCGCCTGCTGGCTTGCAGGGTTATAAACTGACTGACAGCCTGAGGCTGGTCGATCGCGTCGTTGTTCCGCTGGTTCCTTCGATTTTTGACATGGCTGCGACGGAGGATTTTCTCAATTCCATCCGCAACGAAATGCGCGGGCAACGCGGCAAGATCGGGATCGTTGCGATGCGGGTTGATCCCCGTACCCGTGCGGCCGGCATGCTTGAGGAGTTTCTCAGTCACTTTGATCTGCCGATTCTTGCCTACTTGCGCAACACACAAAATTACGTGAATGCCGCAGCCGCAGGGGGGACGATTTTTGATCCACCGCGTGCCCGCTATCGCCGTGATGTGGAACAATGGTCAAAACTACTGGCCTGGCTCCAGGACGCGTGACGTCAATGTGCCGATAACCGGACACGAAAGATCCGGTCGATTCAATACAATCAGGATGCGGGTGGATGACGGAGGAGGGCTGCAATTGCCAGCTTTTTGGTATTGGGTGAGAGGATTTCTGCTCGTTTGTAGCGCCGTGCTGCTTGCTGCCTGCGCGCAGCCGGAGCCGATCCGGATTGCCTTGTTGGCCGGATTGTCTGATCGTGGCTCCGATTTTGGCGAAAGCGTCCGTAATGGCGTCATTCTTGCCGTGGAGCAAAAAAATGCCGCCGGTGGCATTCGTGGCCGACGTATCGAGCTGATTGTCAGGGATGATGGCCAGGATGCTGCGCAAGCACGGATTGCCGCGCAGGAATTGATTGATCTGCGTCCGGAGATCGTCATTGGTCCGGTAACCAGTTCCATGGCCGCTGTTGTGGTGCCGATGATGGATCGTGCTGGCTTGGTGATGATCAGTCCAACGGTAGCCTCCACCCGTTTCTTTGGTCTGGATGATCATTTCTTCCGGGTTAATTGCACAACTGCAGAGGCAGCGATTCAGCATGCACGGGTGTTGTACGCACGCGGGTTACGGCGGGCCGGGTTGGCGTTTGATCAGTCCAATCTGCCGTTTTCCGGAACCTGGATTGAGGCGTTCAGCAAGGAGTTTGAGCGCCTGGGCGGCAAAACGGCAGGAACAGCAGGTTTCGCCTCCGTCGCGGAAACACGTTTTGCTGATGTGATTCGCAATCTCCTGCAGCATGAGCCGGATGCTTTGATCTTTGTTGCCAGTACCCTCGATACCAGTCGTTTGGCCCAGCAGGCGCGGCGACTGGCGCCCGAATTACATCGAAGCTCGTCCGAGTGGGCTGCATCGGGTGACGCCTTGAGCGAAATGGGGGGGCGTGCGGTTGATGGACTTTTGATGATGCACGCTTATGATCGTAGTGATGAAAGGGCAGCGTATCGTCAGTTCGTGGCAGATTTCAGGGCGCGTTTCCAGCGTGAGTTCGGCTCTTTTTCTCTGTTGGCCTACGATACGGCCAACGTCGTCATGACCGCACTGGAACGCCAGCAGCCCGGCGAGACGATCAAGCAGGCCTTGCTGGCTCATGGCCCTTATGTTGGGGTGCAGCAGTCCATTCAGTTCAATGCAACCGGCGATGCGACCCGTGAAGTCTTCTTCACGGAAATCCGCTCCGGGCACTACCACCAGGTGCGTTGATCATGTTGCGCCGACTGATTGTTCCCCTGCATGGTTTTCTCGGTAGTTTGCTGGCTTTCACGTCGATTGTCAGTTTCCTGATCCTTGGTGCTGTGTTTCTCCTGTTCCGTATTCCGCAGCTGGAGGACGAAATTCGCGCACGAACCGAGGCCAGTGCCAGAGAACTTGCGTTTCGTATCGAATTGCAGATGCTGTCCCAGCAAAAACATCTCAATTTGCTGGTGGCGGCGCTGAAGCACCATGATGAACCTGCCGACCTGCTGCAGAAAACCGTAGGTAATGGTGAGATTTTCCGGGCCTTGTATCTGCTTTCGCCCGAGGGCGACGTGCTGAAGGCCGGTTTGCCGCCATCTTATGCGCATCTGACCGATGAGGTTCTGGGCAGCGATTTGTCCGGCTCGCAGCTCTTCCGCGATGCAAGGTCCCAGACGCAAGCGGTCTGGAGTGATCGCTACCTCTCGTCCCTCACCGGTCTGATCGCAGTTGGTGTTGCCCTGCCAGTCAACGGGCAGCAGTTCCTGCTGGCAGAAATTTCACTCGATTATCTGCTCAGTATCCTGGATTACGACAGCAGTCAGTCGGTGCGCTCGATCTGGGTGCTGGATCAACGTGGCGAATTACTCGCCGATACCGAAAACATCCGGCGTGTGGGCGGATTGAATCTCTACAATTCGCCGCTACTCAGTGCGGTACTGAAAGGCGAAACACTGCCGCTCAACTTCCGGCTGGATGGGCGTCATTACTACGTTGGTGGAGCGAAATCCCCGGTTCTGGGCTGGTCCTTCATTGCTCGCGAGCCCGCCGGTTGGGAGCATCCGGAAATCCGTATGACGGTAATGATCGTCCTGGCGGGCTTGCTGGCTTCGCTGGTGGTCGGGTTCGTCCTCGCGTTTTATGGTGCTTCCCGTTTGATGCGGCCACTGACTCGTCTGTTGTCACGTGCGCATCAAGTGGCATCCGGCGAGCGCGTCACGGATTGGCCGACCGGGCCGATTCGTGAATTCAATCGACTGTCGCAGGATATCGGCCGTATGGCTGGGGTGATCATGGATCGCGAACAGCAATTAAGGGTCCTGAATAGCAGTCTGGAGTTACGGGTTGAGGAACGGACGGCAGATTTGCTGCAGGCAAAGGAGAAGGCAGAGGAGGCCAGTCGGGCCAAGAGTACCTTTCTGGCCAATATGAGTCACGAGATCCGTACGCCCTTGAATGCCATCAGCGGCATGGCCTTGTTGATGCGTCGTGCAGGGCTCTCTCAGGAGCAGTCAGAGCGCTTGGCCAAGCTTGAAACCGCGGGCGATCATTTGCTTGAGGTCATCAACATGGTGCTGGAGTTGTCCAAGATCGAAGCGGGCAAGCTGATTCTCGATGAGGTTTCCTTTGCCCCGGAGACGCTCTTTGCCAATGTGGGTTCGATGTTGCAGGCGAGGGCGGACGAAAAAGGGCTGCAGTTTGACTATGCGCTGCCCAGTTTGCCGCCTCTGCTGCTGGGGGATCGGACACGCTTGCAACAGGCCTTGCTGAATTACGCGGGCAATGCCATCAAATTTACAGAGCGTGGTGGTGTCACGATGCGGGCTCACATTCTTGCCGAGGACGAGCAAAGTATCCTGATACGCTTCGAGGTTGAAGACACCGGGATCGGTATCGCACCCGAGGCGCAAAAGCGCCTGTTCAAGGCATTTGAGCAGGCCGATGGATCGACGACCCGAAAGTACGGCGGCACCGGCTTGGGCCTGGCAATCACGGCCAAGATTGCGGCATGCATGGGCGGAGAGGCTGGCGTTGAGAGTACGCTCGGACAGGGAAGCCTGTTCTGGTTCAGTGCGCATCTGCAAAAAGTGGTCCGTCTGGAGCATGCCGAAGTGACCGAGACTCAGGATGTCGAACATAGTCTCAGTCTTGAGTTTCTGGGCAGTCGAATGCTGGTTGTGGATGATGAGCCGATCAACCGTGAGATCGCCGCTATGTTGTTCGAGGACATTGGCTTTGTCGTCGAAACAGCAGATGATGGTTTGCAGGCGGTTGAAAAGGTACTCGATGGGGGCGATTACCGCTTGATCCTGATGGACATGCAGATGCCCCGCATGGATGGCCTGGAGGCAACACGACGAATTCGTGCCATGCCAGAGGGTGAGAAGCAGTTGATCATTGCGATGACGGCGAATGCCTTTGCTGAAGACCGCCAGCGTTGTCTGGCGGCGGGCATGGATCAGTTCTGTACCAAGCCGATTGATCCGGCATCGCTGCTATCCATTGTCCTTGAAGGCTTGCGCAAACGGGCTGGGACGGCTGGCGGTTAAGCCATTGCCTTCACATTCACAAGCACCATTCCGGCTGCGGCTGCCCTGGAATGGTGCGCATTGACTGCGGTCAACCCCGCAAAAGACCAGAAAATCAGGCTAGAAACCTGGCACAAGCTTTGCTTTTTTGAGGCAAAGCAGCGAATCCACCGCCAACGGGGGCGGTCCGATGGCAACGACGTCATGCGCTGAAACATCTTTGCACCGGAAGGTGCGCGCAACGTTGGAGCCCCGTCATCATGAGCAAACCCCGCCTGGTATTGATCGGCAACGGCATGGCCGGTGTCCGGACCATTGAAGAATTGCTGAAAATTGCCCCGGATACGTACGAAATCACGATTTTCGGTGCCGAACCTCATCCCAACTACAATCGCATATTGCTCTCGCCGGTACTCGCCGGAGAAATGACCGTTCAGGAGATCGTGCTCAACGAACGGGATTGGTATGCCGGCCATGGCATTACTTTGCATACCGGCAAGCAGGTTGTCAGTATTGATCGGGTGCGGCGCAGAGTCCTTGCTGACGATGGGACTGAGGCAGCTTACGACCGCTTGCTGATTGCGACTGGCTCGACGCCATTCATCTTGCCTATTCCTGGCAACACCCTTCCAGGTGTGATTGGCTACCGCGACATCAAGGATACTGACGAGATGATCGCTGCCGCAGCGCAGCATAAACACGCTGTCGTCATTGGTGGCGGTCTCCTTGGGCTTGAGGCTGCCAATGGCCTGAAACTCCGTGGTATGGACGTCACGGTAGTGCATCTTGGCCCATGGCTGCTTGAGCGGCAACTTGACGAAACCGCAGGCCGAATGCTGCAGCAATCGCTTGAGGCCAAGGGCCTGAAGTTTTTGCTGCAGAAGCAGACCGAGGCCTTGCTGTCTAATGATCAGGGGCGGGTCGGTGCGGTGCGTTTCAAGGACGGCATGCAGATCCCTGCGGATCTTGTGGTCATGGCGGCCGGGATCCGGCCCAACTACGCCTTGGCTGAAAAGTCCGGCATTTACTGCAACCGGGGCATCGTCGTGAACGACACAATGCAGACCTATGATCCGAAGATCTATGCGGTCGGCGAATGTGTCAGCCATCGCGGCATTGCTTACGGGCTCGTCGCGCCGCTGTTTGAACAGGCCAAGGTTGCCGCCAACCACCTTGCCGGATATGGCATCGGCCGCTACACCGGTTCGGTGACTTCGACCAAACTCAAAGTGACGGGTATTGACCTGTTTTCAGCGGGTGATTTCATGGGCGGAGAAGGGACCGACGAGATTGTGCTCAATGATCCAGGTGGCGGTGTTTATAAAAAACTGGTGATGAAAAATGATCGTCTGGTGGGGGCCGTGCTTTATGGCGATACCGCCGAGGGGGCGTGGTACTTCCAGTTGATCAAGGACGAGCGCGATGTGCATGCGATTCGGGATCAACTGATTTTTGGGCAGTCCCTGGTTGGTGATGCGGGCCACCAGGGCGAAAGCCGCGCCGCATCGATGCCGGATACTGCCGAAGTTTGCGGCTGCAACGGCGTCTGCAAGGGCACCATCGTCAAGGCGATCAAGGAGCAGGGGCTGTTTTCGCTCGATGAGGTCAAGAAGCACACCAAGGCCGCCTCGTCCTGCGGCTCGTGTTCCGGGCTGGTCGAGCAGATTCTCGCGTCGACCATCGGCGGTGCCTACACGCCAGCGGCTTCCGATAAAAAGCCGATCTGCGGCTGTACCGAACATTCGCACCAGAAGGTGCGCGAATTGATCCGGAGTGAGCACCTGACGAGCAAGGAAGCGGTTTTTGCCGAATTGGGCTGGTCGACCGCAAATGGCTGTGAGAAATGCCGGCCGGCGATCAACTACTACCTGATCTCGACCTGGCCGCACGAAGCGAAGGACGATCCGCAGTCGCGGCTGATCAACGAGCGTTCGCACGCCAACATCCAGAAAGACGGCACCTATTCCGTGGTGCCGCGCATGTGGGGCGGCCTGACGACACCGAACGAGTTGCGCGCCATCGCCGACGTGGCAGAGAAATACCAGGTGCCGACGGTGAAAGTCACCGGTGGCCAGCGCATCGACCTGCTGGGCATCAAGAAGGAGGATCTGCCGGCAGTCTGGGCTGACCTCAACGCTGCTGGCATGGTCTCCGGCCACGCCTACGGCAAGTCGATCCGCACCGTAAAAACTTGCGTTGGTGCGGAACACTGCCGCTTCGGTACGCAGCTGGCGATGGACATGGGCGTCAAGCTGGAGAAGATGCTGTTCGACATGTACGCGCCGCACAAGGTCAAGCTGGCCGTCTCCGGCTGCCCGCGCAACTGCGCCGAGGCCGGCATCAAGGACGTTGGCGTGATCGGCGTCGATTCGGGCTACGAGTTGTACGTCGGTGGCAACGGTGGGATCAAGACCGAGGTTGCGCAGTTCCTGTGCAAGGTGGTGTCAGACGAGGAAGTGATGGAATACGGCGGTGCCTTCCTGCAGCTTTACCGTGAGGAAGGCTGGTATCTCGAACGCACCTGCCACTGGCTCGAACGGGTTGGCCTCGATTACGTCAAGGGCAAGGTCGTCGATGACGAGGACAACCGCAAGGCATTGCACGGTCGACTGCTGGAATCGCTGAAAAATGCCCGTGACCCCTGGCAGACCAGCCGTGAGGGCGAAGCGAAAAAGCAGTTCATCCCAATCGCGGTCGACGCCTGAAAAACTGGAAAAACGAGGAAATCATCATGAGCAACTGGAAACTGATTTGCCCACTCGCCGACATTCCCCCGCTGGGTTCGCGCATCGTTCGCCCGGAAAAAGGCGGCGACATTGCCATCTTCCGTACGGCGGAGGGCGAGGTTTTTGCCCTGCACGACAAATGTCCCCACAAAGGGGGCCCGCTGTCGCAGGGGCTGGTGCATGGCAAGCGCGTGACCTGCCCGCTGCACGGCTGGAACATCGGCCTCGACAGCGGTGAGGCGGTGGCGCCCGATGTCGGCCATTGCAGCCGTTTCGAGGTCAAGGTCGAGGCTGGCCAGGTTTATCTGCACATTTAGGAGACCGTGATGAAACGTCGAAGCTTCCTGGGTGGCCTGCTGATGACGGCGGCTGCGCCCACGTTCGC
>JAVEXE010000006.1:18980-24579 GCA_034004105.1 Azonexus sp.
GTCGCCTTGCGTAATGTGGCCACGACCAGCGAACGTTTGCTGGAGTTGATGGATGGCCTCACCGGGCGTTACGAGCGACTGGCGCGCACTTAATCGAGGTTTTGTGGTCCATAGGGCCAAGTTCTTGTCCCCAACGCATTTCGTTTCAGATAGAGTGCCGCCCCTATGACCACAGCCATCATCCTTTTTGCCCACGGCGCCCGCGATCCAGAATGGGCTGCGCCCATGCGCCGCGTTCAAGGCGCGATTCGCCAGCTTGCTCCGGATCTTCAGGTCGAGCTCGCCTTCCTCGAATTCATGGCCCCGGATCTACCCGGTTGCGCTGCGGCAGCGATTGCGGCTGGGGCACGCCGGGTGGTGATATTGCCCATGTTCATTGCCCAGGGAGGGCACTTGAAGCGGGAGGTGCCTGTCATGCTGGAAAGTCTGCGGTCGACCTGGCCTGAGGTTGAATTTCTGCTCGACAAAGCCATCGGCGAAGAAGAAAGCGTTGTTCAAGCCATGGCGGAAGCTGCTTTGAGGAAGGCTGGCGCGGCGCTTGCTTGAACGCAGTCCATGTTAAGCGTACTTGTCATTGATGAATCCCGAAGCCGGGCGGCCGAAATCTGTGCCGGGCTGGCGCTCGCCGGTTACCAGGTGGCCGCAATTCTGGCCGATTCGGCGAGCTTGACGGCGGAGGTTGAGAAACTTCAGCCGGATGTGATCCTGATCGAAACCGAAAGTCCGAGCCGGGACACACTGGAGAATCTGGCAGTACTCCACAAAAACATGCCCCGCCCGGTCGTCATCTTTACCCAGGAAGAAGGGCAAAGTGCCATACGGGATGCGGTCAAAGCGGGGGTTTCTGCCTATGTGGTTGACGGGCTGGACCCGCGCCGGATCAAGCCGATTCTGGACGTTGCCCGGGTACGTTTTGAAGATACTCAGGCGATGCGTCAGGAACTTGATGAAATTGCCCGCAAACTCACTGACCGTAAATTGGTCGATAAAGCCAAAGGTATCCTGATGAAGGCGCGCGACCTCGATGAGGAAGCGGCATATCACACGATGCGCAAACTCGCCATGGAGCGAGGGCAGAGCATGGCCAAGGTGGCGAAGGACGTCATCGACATGGCCAGAGTCTTGCTCTGAGTTTGTGCAGGGTTTGCGGCTGCTGCACTGCAGCAGTGCGCGTTGATGGCCCGGTCAACGGCTGTTTTCCCCTGAAATTGCTTTAAACCCCCGTTGCGTAGCGATTTGTCGCTGGTTTGGAGAAGCTGGCACGGTGGTTGCATTGAAATGGTCATCGCACGGTCAAAGGCGGCCGGGCAAGAGTTGGGTGAGCCAGCTCACAAGGACAATGGCGTCCATCCTCGCTGCCTCGTGCGGTCTGGATGTGACGCCTTTTTTATTTCTTGACCATCTGGAGTGATTGCAATGGAAGATAAAAAACTGGCTGCCGCAGCCCCTGAATCGGCCTCCCAGGCCGCTTGTGTCTCAACCAAGCGTCGGGATTTTGTGACCGCCGCTCTTGGAGTTTCTCTCATGTCCATGGTACCCCCCGGGGTTCGAAGCGCAGCCTGGGCTGCCGGCTCGGATGCCCCTGAAAAGAAAGAAGTCCGTATCGGCTTCATTCCACTGACCGATTGCGCTTCTGTCGTGATGGCGGCAGTCAATAAATTTGATGAGAAATACGGGATCAAGATCATTCCAACCAAGGAAGCCTCCTGGGCGGGTGTTCGCGACAAACTGGTCAACGGCGAACTGGACATGGCCCATGTGTTGTACGGGCTGATCTACGGCGTACATATGGGTATCGGGGGGCCGAAGAAAGATATGGCCAATCTGATGACCATCAACAACAATGGCCAGGGTCTGAGTCTGTCAAAGCAACTGGCCAACAAGGGGGCGACCGACCTTGAGGGACTGGTTGCGTTGATGAAAAAGGAACCCCGCGAATATACCTTCGCTCAGACCTTCCCGACTGGCACGCATGCGATGTGGTTGTACTACTGGCTGGCCTCTGCCGGTATCAATCCGATGAAAGACGTCAAGAGCGTGGTTGTGCCTCCGCCGCAAATGGTGGCTAACGCCCGAGTTGGCAACATGGACGGCTTTTCGGTCGGTGAGCCATGGAACCATCGCGGCATCATGGATGGCGTGTCCATTCATGCGGCGTCATCGCAGGATGTCTGGAAAGATCATCCGGAGAAAATTCTGGGTACCACGGCAGAGTTCGTGCAGAAGCATCCCAACACCTGTCGGGCGGTGATCATGGCCGTCCTGGAGGCCAGTCGCTGGATCGACGCCAGTATCAGCAACAAGATGAAGATGGCCGAGGTCATCGCGCAGAAGTCCTACGTCAATACCAGTGTGAATGCCATCAATGAGCGGATCCTGGGCCGTTACCAGAATGGTCTGGGCAAAACCTGGGACGATCCGAACCACATGAAGTTCTTCAATGATGGCGCGGTCAATTATCCCTACCTCTCCGATGGTATGTGGTTCCTGACTCAGCACAAACGCTGGGGTTTGCTCAAGGATCATCCTGATTATCTTGCCGTTGCGAAAAAGATCAACCAAACCGAGCTTTACACCCAGGCTGCTTCGAAGCTGGGTATTGCTGTGCCGAAGAGCCCGTTGCGCTCGTCCAAGTTGATCGATGGCGTGCTTTGGGATGGGTCGAATCCTGCCAAATACGCGGATGGCTTCAAGGTCAAGGTTTGATGATCGACGTGGCCGCTCAGGCGGCCATCGCTGCACAAGGAGAACGAAATGAGTACAACGCTGACGATGCGCGGTGATTTTTCCGGTGAAGTGCCGGTCGACCGCAACACGCCCATTTTGTCGGTGGTAACCGCCAAGGAAGAAACAATGGAAACAACTGCCCCCGCCGCTGTCGCCAGCGCTAGAACGCCGTTTTCGGAAAGCCTCAATGCAGTTTTGCGGACGATTTTGCCGCCGGTACTCGGGGTGCTTTTGCTCGTTGGTGTCTGGTATGTGGCAACACTCAGCGGCGGAGCCATTCCCGGTCCTCTGGCCGTCTGGGATGCCGCGACACAGTTGTTTGCCGATCCTTTCTACGACAATGGCCCCAATGATCAGGGGATTGGCTGGAATGTACTGGCTTCTCTGGAGCGCGTTGGCATCGGTTTCGGGCTGGCTGCACTGGTCGGCATTCCTCTTGGATTCATGCTTGGGCGCTTTGCCTTTTTGTCGAGCATGATCAATCCGATCATCAGTTTGTTGCGTCCGGTGTCGCCGCTGGCCTGGCTGCCGATTGGTTTGCTGGTGTTCCAGAAGGCTGACCCGGCAGCCACCTGGACCATTTTCATTTGCTCAATCTGGCCAATGATCATGAATACCGCCCAGGGCGTGCAGCGCGTGCCGCAGGATTATCTCAACGTGGCCCGCGTGCTTGACCTGTCGGAATGGAAGATTGTGACCAAGATACTGTTCCCGGCGGTGCTGCCTTACATGCTCACCGGTATTCGTCTGTCCATCGGCACCGCCTGGCTGGTCATCGTCGCTGCCGAAATGCTGACTGGCGGTGTTGGTATCGGCTTCTGGGTATGGGATGAATGGAACAACCTGAAGGTCGAACACATCATCATCGCCATCTTCATCATCGGTATTGTCGGCCTGATCCTGGAACAGGCGCTGATCCTGCTGGCCAAGAAGCTGACCAAAGAATCGTCCTGAGCGGAGTCAAGATCATGGAAAAATTCGTACAAATTGAAAACGTCGGTCAGACCTTCGACACCAAGAAGGGTAAATTTGTCGCCCTGCGCGACATTCACCTGACGCTGAAGCAGGGTGAGTTCGTTGCCTTGATCGGCCATTCCGGTTGCGGCAAATCGACCCTGCTCAATCTCATCGCCGGTCTGACCAAACCGACCACTGGCGTTCTGCTCTGCGATGGACGGGAAATTGCCGGGCCCGGCCCGGAGCGGGCGGTGGTTTTCCAGAACCACAGCCTGTTGCCCTGGCTGACCTGTTTCGAAAATATCTACCTGGCGGTGGAGCGCGTTTTCAGCCATAAGGAAGGGAAAGCCAAGCTCAAGGACAGAACGCAGGCTGCGATTGAACTCGTCGGTCTGGCGCATGCAGCCCACAAGTATCCCCATGAAATTTCGGGGGGCATGAAGCAGCGTGTGGGTATCGCCCGAGCTTTGTCGATGGAGCCCAAAGTGCTATTGATGGATGAACCCTTCGGGGCACTTGATGCACTCACCCGGGCCAAGTTGCAGGACGAACTGATGAAAATCTGCGAGAAGACGAAAGCAACCGTGGTGATGGTCACGCATGACGTCGATGAGGCGGTTTTGCTCTCGGACCGGATCGTGATGATGACGAACGGCCCGGCTGCGACCATCGGCGAGATTCTCGAAGTCGGGTTGCCACGCCCACGCAAACGCCTGGAACTGGCCCATGACCCGTCCTACATTGATTGTCGGGCAGCGGTACTGGAGTTTCTCTACGAAAAGCAGGCGCATGTCGAGAAACTGGCAGCGTAAGACGCGCAACGATGGGCGCTACTGGCGCCCATCGGGCGCTTAGTGGTGGGTCGGCAAGGGGTGCGTTCGCTGCAGATGTTCGTAGGTTTCCATGAGGTCAATAACCCGCTGGTTGTGTCCTTCGGCCAGTGCCTGCTGCATGTTTTCAATAATCATGCTGTGTAACTGACACACACCGTCCGGCGTGCACAAAAGAAACTCGCTCATTTCTGCCGCAATCGCCATGGGCACATGCTCGTGTTCGGCAATCGCTTCAATTTCGCCGCGATCCAGGTCGCAGTAATCCAGAACGTCTTGAATGGACAACATGAAAACCTCCTCGGTTGATCGATGTGCTGCTGGGGTTTGTTGTCGTTGTTCTGTCCGTCTTGTGGTTATTTTCGGTGGCGGATTACTTTATTTGTAGCACGAAAGGCCGATATTACAAGTTTGTGACCGTGGCGACGGGCTGGCTGCTGTCCTCAGAAGCTGAGAACAGAATTTTTGATCAAGACCTGTTTTTGCTGAATTCGTTTGAGTAAAGGCAGGAGATTGAGTCGGGTTTGCTGACGCAAGTGCTTGGCACGCTCTTGCAGCAAATCGGCACTGACCTCAACCGGGTTTGCGCTACGACCAAGAATGAGCGTATTGCCGCTGGCGCAGGGGGGAAGCTCCAGCATCTGACTGACAAATGCTTCCTTGATGCGGTCTACGCTGCGAGAGAAGCCTTTTTCACGTAGCAGGTTAACGCAGAACAGCCCGTCATCGTTCAGGCTGTTGCGGCAGTTCTGATAGAACGCAGCAGTGTCAAGCATGCCCGGGCGACCGTCAGGACCAAAACCATCGCTCAGGATCAGATCAAAATGACGTTTGTTGTTCGCAAGATAGTCGGCTCCGCAAGCGATCCGTACATCCAGGCGGGTTGGATCGTCGGGGAGTTTGAAATACTGCCGGGCGACACATTCCACCTGAGGATTGATCTCGACAACCGTGATCCGACATTCCGGAAAATTGCGGTAGAGAAATTTGGCCAGCGAGCCAGCGCCCAGACCAATCAGCAGGGCGCTGCGAGGCCAGTGCTGCCAGGGACGCAGTAACAAACCTGCCATCATTTCACGGGTGTA
>JAVEXE010000007.1:0-24525 GCA_034004105.1 Azonexus sp.
CTTTCAACTAGAATACCATCCGTTTTTATGTGCCCTCCATGGTTCAGGATGGTGGGTATTCCGTTTTTCATTAACGAGAGGTGGGTTCATGTCTGGAACACAAACCACATACAATGATAAGGTCGTACGGCAATTTGCTGTCATGACCGTCATCTGGGGCATCGTCGGCATGCTTGTCGGTGTCATTATCGCTGCGCAACTTGTTTGGCCCGAGCTGAATTTTGGCCCGTACCTGACTTTTGGGCGTTTGCGCCCGTTGCATACCAACGCAGTTATTTTTGCGTTTGGTGGCTGTGCGCTTTTTGCAACATCTTACTGGTGCGTTCAGCGTACCTGCCATACCCGTCTTTGGGGTGGTCCGCTGATTCCGTTTACTTTCTGGGGGTGGCAGTTGGTTATTCTCCTGGCTGCCATCACGTTGCCCTTGGGTTTTACGCAGGGCAAAGAGTATGCAGAGCTTGAGTGGCCGATTGATATCCTGATCACCTTGGTCTGGGTCTCCTACGCGCTGGTTTTCTTCGGCACTATCGTCAAGCGTCAGGTTTCCCATATTTATGTGGCTAACTGGTTCTTCGGTGCGTTCATTCTTGCCGTTGCCTTGCTGCACTTGGTTAATAGTGCTGCGGTGCCTGTAACGCTCACCAAGTCCTATTCCGCTTACTCCGGTGTTCAGGATGCGATGATCCAGTGGTGGTACGGCCATAATGCGGTTGGTTTCTTCCTGACCGCTGGGTTCCTGGGCATGATGTATTACTTTGTGCCGAAACAGGCTGGTCGTCCGGTCTATTCCTATCGCTTGTCGGTTGTGCACTTCTGGGCGCTGATCTTCACCTACATGTGGGCGGGTCCGCACCACCTGCATTACACCGCGCTGCCGGATTGGACGCAGTCGGTCGGTATGATCTTCTCACTGATTCTGTTGGCGCCGTCCTGGGGTGGGATGATCAACGGCATCATGACCCTGTCGGGTGCTTGGCATAAGTTGCGTGACGATCCTATTCTGAAGTTCCTGATCACCTCGCTGTCTTTCTACGGTATGTCGACCTTCGAAGGTCCAATGATGTCCATCAAGACAGTAAATGCACTGTCGCATTACACCGACTGGACCGTTGGTCACGTTCACTCAGGTGCTTTGGGTTGGGTGGCGATGGTTTCCATTGGCTCCATCTACTACCTGTTGCCGCGCCTCTTCGGCAAGAAGGAAATGTATAGCACCGCTTTGGTGACGACCCACTTCTGGATCGCAACCATCGGTACCGTTTTGTACATTGCCTCGATGTGGATTGCTGGCGTCATGCAGGGCCTGATGTGGCGTGCAGTCAACACCGATGGCACGCTGGCTTATAGCTTCGTCGAGTCGGTCAAGGGTTCTTATCCGTTCTGGGCAATCCGTTGGCTGGGTGGCGTGCTCTTCTTGGTCGGTATGTTGATCATGGCATACAACATGTTCAAGACCATGGCGGGCGGTAAGACGCAAGATGCGCCGGTTATTGCCCCGGTTGCTCATCACGCTTGATTAGGGAGAAAAAACAATGCTTAACCATGAGCAAATTGAGAAGAGCGTTCCGCTGCTTGTTGTTCTGACTTTTCTGGTGATTCTGTGGGGTGGGTTGTTGGAAATTGTCCCGCTGTTCTTCCAGAAGTCGACGACGACGCCGGTTGAGGGTACGAAGCCGTACTCTGCGGTTCAACTCGCCGGGCGTGACGTATATGTTCGGGAAGGCTGTTTTCTATGCCATTCGCAGATGATTCGTCCGTTCCGTGCCGAAACTGAACGTTATGGTCATTATTCTGTCGCTGGCGAGTACGTCTACGATCATCCTTTTCAGTGGGGGTCGAAGCGTACTGGGCCGGATCTGCACCGTGTCGGCGGTCGTTACTCGGACGAGTGGCAACGTGCTCACTTGATGAATCCTCGTGATGTTGTGCCTGAGTCCAATATGCCTGCCTTTGCTTTCTTGGCTGACGTTAAGGCCAAGGATAGCGTTGGTGCCGATATTGAAAAGAAAATGGAGCTGATGCGAGGCTACGCAAATGTTCGTGGTATCCCGACTTATTCGGATGAGGATATCAAGGGTGCCAAGGCAGCCATCGGTGACATGACGGAAATGGACGTTCTCATTGCCTACCTGCAGGGTTTAGGTACTGCACTGAGCGCCATGAAGTAATGGCCATGGACATCAACGATCTGCGGTCTCTCATTACGGTAGCCGGGTTGGTTTGTTTCCTTGCTATCGTGGCGTGGGCCTACGGCAAAAGCAGCAAAAAGGGGTTTGAGGAAGCTGCCAACTTGCCGTTCGCAGAAGATGATGATGAAGGTGCGGCGTTGTCACGTCGCACCAGCGCTGAAATAAAGGAAAGCAAATGAGCGATTTCGTTAGCGATTTTTGGAACCTGTACGTGATTGTGATCGTCCTGGGCAGTATTCTGGCCTGCGCGGTTCTCTTGATTGTTCAGGGCAAAGCGACCTTCACGCCGGGCAAGACCATGGGTCATGTTTGGGACGAGAGTCTAGAGGAGTACAACAACCCGATGCCCAAGTGGTGGAGTTGGTTGTTCATCATCACAGTGGTCTTTGCACTGGTATACCTCGCGCTCTATCCGGGTCTGGGTAACTTCAAGGGCATGTTGGGTTGGACTTCCGTTGGTCAGCATAAAGTTGAAGTTGAGACCATGGATGCGAAGGTCAAGCCGCTGTTCGACAAGTACTTGGCGATGGATCTGAAAGCGGTTGCTGCAGACAAGGAAGCCATGGAAATGGGTAAGCGTCTGTATCTGACCTACTGCATGCAGTGTCATGGTGCTGATGCTCGTGGTGCCAAGGGTTTCCCGAACCTGACAGACGCCGACTGGCAGTGGGGTGGTGAGCCGGAGCAGATCGTTGAAACTATCACCAATGGTCGTATGGGGGTGATGCCTCCGCACGCCGAGCTTGGTGGAGAGACGATCAAGGATCTGGCTAACTACGTGCGTTCCCTGTCTGGTTTGCCGCATGACTCCGTTCGTGCTGGCAAGGGCGAAACGGCTTTCACGGAAGCTGGCTGTATCGGCTGCCACGGAGCTGATGGTACCGGCATGCAAGCGCTGGGTGCGCCTAATCTGACAGATAAGGTTTGGCTGTATGGTTCGTCTGAAGCCACCATCATCGAAACCATCACGAATGGTCGTCAGAACAAGATGCCTGCTTGGAAAGAGTTCTTGGGCGATGCCAAAGTTCATCTGCTGTCCGCATATGTTCTTAGCGTAAGCGCCAAGTAACCGTATGATAGAGGGGGTGGAGCGATCTGCCCCCTCCTTGTTTTTTCAGCTTTAGCTGATGTTTATCCAAATGGTGTTGTCCGGTCGACGCAGTAGACAGCGCTATTTTGATAAAGCAACAAGGATCAATGAAGCCAGTGGATAAGAAGCTCCCTGAAGCCAAGCCTGCGGTGGTGTCTTTTTACGAAAAACACCAGAAAATCTATCCCCGCGATGTCAAAGGGTGGTGGACCACGTGGCGCTGGGTGTTTGTCTGGCTGACCCAGATCATATTTTATGGTGCCCCATGGTTGGTCTGGAACGATCGCCAAGCCATTCTTTTTCATTTGGTAGAGCGTAAGTTTTACTTATTTGGCTTGGTGCTCTGGCCTCAGGATGTGTTTTATCTGGCGGTCTTGCTAATTATTTCCGCGTACGCCTTATTTTTGTTCACGGCAATTGCGGGGCGCTTGTTTTGCGGATACGCCTGTCCGCAAACGGTTTACTCCGAAATTTTCATGTGGATCGAGAGTCGCATTGAGGGAGACCGGAATGCCCGCATGAAGTTGGACAAGGGGCCATTGAGCGCGAGAAAAATCCGGCTTAAAGCGATAAAGCATCTCTTGTGGATTGCGCTCTCGCTGTGGACCGGGTTCACCCTGGTGGCGTACTTTACCCCGGTGCAGGAACTGCTGACTTCATTTCCGTTCGGATTCTCGGGGTGGGAAATTTTCTGGATGTTGTTTTACGCAGGTTTCTGTTACATGCAGGCGGGCTTCTTGCGTGAACAGGTTTGCAAATATATGTGCCCCTATGCCCGTTTTCAGGGCGTGATGTTTGATCCGGATACGCTGGTCATTACCTATGACCCGGAGCGTGGCGAACCGCGTGGGGCAAGAAAAAAAGATGCCGACCCTGCCGCATTGGGGGATTGCGTCGATTGTGGGTTGTGTGTTGTCGTTTGTCCAACAGGCATCGATATTCGTAAGGGCATCCAGTATGAATGCATCGGATGTGGTGCATGCATCGATGCGTGCGATCCAGTGATGGACAAAGTGGGTAAGCCCAGAGGGCTTATTCGTTATACAACGGAAAACGCCCTGGCTAAACACTTTGGGCCCAACGAGGTTTTGCGTCATCTACTGCGTCCAAGAATCATCTTATACACCACCATACTGATATTGATATGTGTGGCGACAGTTTGGTCGCTTGCAACCCGGGTTCCGCTGATGGTTGATATCATACGTGACCGTTCAGTACTCTCCCGGGAGGCTGAAGATGGCAGTATTGAGAATGTTTACAACCTGAAATTCATGAATACGACGGAGTCTTCAAAGCGCTATCGTGTCGAGGTGGAAGGGTTACCCGGGATTGCTCTGGTTGATCAGGCACTGGTACAAGTAGATAGCGCCGAGAATCGGGAGGTCACGGTGGTGGTTCGTGTGCCACCTGCTTCTGGACAGCGTGGTGCAAACACAATTTATTTTCAGATTGAGGCTGAGGACGAACCCGATATCAGGGTTCGCGAGAAGGCTTCCTTTCTTTTACCCTGAGTAGGTGACGAGATGAGTACGAGTGCAACAGTAAATTCAGATGGACGGCCTTGGTACCGGGAGCCATGGCCGTGGATATTGATGACAGGACCATTCATTGTTGTAGTCGCCTGCGTGAATCTGATTTATACCTCTGTTGTTACCAGTGATGGCTTGGTTACGGACGACTATTACAAGCAGGGCTTGGCAATTAATCAGCGCTTGCAACGCGACCACCAGGCATCAAGTCTTGGTTTGCATGCGGATGTGATGCGTGCTGGTTTGAACGTACGTTTGCTCATTACTTCTGAGGCACCGGCTCAACTGCCTGAAGCGATTACCTTGCGGTTGATGCACCCTACGGTGGATGGCAAGGATCAGATCGTGGAAATGGTTTCAGAGGGGCAGGGCTTTTATACCGGAAGGCTTACAGGTGAAATTACCGGGCGTCGTCACGTTACGCTAGAGGACCCAGCAGGTTTGTGGCGCCTACAAGGCGAGTGGCGCGTTGATGATGAGGCGCCCTTGCGACTTGATGCAAAAGTGAAGTGATTTTTTTCGTTACTGGGAGGTGACTTATGGCTTGGGAATTGTTGTTGTCGAGTGATATTGGCTTGATGAGCCTGGGTGTGATCGTTGGCGTGCTGGTCATCGGCGCCTGGATGGGCAAACTTTACTCGCAAAAGATGAACGAGGAATTGCGCAACAAGGGTAAGTAGTCTAACCCTTCTGGGCAAATAGAACCCCACATTGCTATAAGCGGCGATGTGGGGTTTTTTTACTCGTGCTCAATGGCGCTGCTGGGATCATTCAGAGATATTTCGTGAAACCTGAATTGGTTTAGTTCCTGGTCGGCCAAGTATCGCTCAAGGCACAATCTCACGCTGGGAAACGACAACTCCTGCCACGGGATGTCGGCGGGTAAAAATAGACATGCCTCAAGACTCTCTTCACCAGGGTCGAGTTGTTCATTGATCATTCGCCCCCGATAAAACAGATGTACCTGATTAATGTGGGCAATGCTGACCATCATGAAAGCCGCGTCGATATCGATGTATGCCCCGGCTTCTTCGTGGGTTTCCCGCATGGCAGCTTGGGCGGTAGTTTCTCCGTTTTCCATGAATCCCGCGGGTAGTGTCCAGAACCCTTGCCTAGGTTCTATTGCTCTGCGGCACAGGAGAATTTTTCCTTCCCAGGCGGCAATACACCCGATGACAAGGCGAGGATTCTCATAATGAATATGTTTGCAGCGACTGCATACCAATCGCGGACGATTGTCGCCAACAGGAACGGTCATGTGCGCACTGGCACCGCAAACTGAACAGAAGGACATACTGGCTCGAAGAAATGTGCGTGCCCAAGTTTAGCATCAGGCCAGTTCTCGGGGATTGAGTTGATAAATAGTCGCAAGGGACGAACTTCCTTTGCTTAGCCAGAAAGGCTGTGGCTACAATAGCACTTGCGCGCCTGGTTCTTGGTGTCTCGGCTGATTAGTGGCGTAATAAGGGGTTTAGGATGTTTTTGATCGTTGGGTACGTCATCATTCTGGCATCAGCTTTGGGTACTTACGCTGTACACGGGAACCTGCTGGCCCTTTGGGTGCCGCTTGAGTACATTGCTATTTTTGGTCTGACTATCGGTGGCTTTGTTGCGGGAAACAATATCAAGGTCATCAAGGCGACGGTGGCTGCGGTACCTGGCATCCTGAAAGGTTCTCCCTACAACAAGGCTTATTACATTGATGCTCTGGCATTGTTGTTTGAGATTCTTTCCAAGGTGCGCAAGGAGGGCTTGATGTCGATCGAAGGCGATATCGAGAACCCCGAGTCCAGCCCGATTTTTTCCAAATATCCTAATGTGATCTCGGATCATCATGTGCTGGATTTCATGACCGATTATTTGCGGATGATGGTCGGTGGAAATCTCAATACAGTGGAAATAGAAACCCTGATGGATGTTGAGTTGGATTCACATCACCATGAAATGGCTGAGTCCGGGCATGTCATTCAGAAAGTTGCAGATGCGACACCCGCTTTCGGTATTGTTGTGGCGGTGATGGGTGTGGTCAATGTGATGGGTTCGGTGGGAGAACCGCCGGCTGTGCTTGGGAAAATGATCGCCGGTGCCTTGGTTGGAACTTTTTTAGGGATCTACCTCGCTTATGGTTTCGTCGCGCCGATTGCGAGTTTGATTGAACAGAAGGCGAATGAGTCGGCCGTGATTTACAAGACCATCAAAATGGTCTTGCTTGCCTCGATGTCGGGTTACGCTCCCCAAGTGGCGATCGAGTTCGGGAGAAAGGCTGTCGGTGCACATGAGCGCCCCAGTTTCCGGGAATTGGAAGAAGAACTGAAAGCTCGGAAGGGCAAGTGATGGGTAATCAGGAGCTGAATATTTCATGAGTGATGATTCCACTCGTCCCATCATAATCAAACGCAAGAAGGTGGTTGCGGGCGGCGCTCATGGTGGCGCCTGGAAAATTGCCTACGCCGATTTTGTGACGGCAATGATGGCTTTCTTCCTTTTGATGTGGCTGCTGGGGTCGACCGCAAAAGGAGATCTTGAGGGTATTGCCAGTTTTTTTCAGAACCCGGTGAAGGTTTCAATGGCTGGCGGTTCTGGTAGTGGGGATGCGACGAGTATTTTAAAAGGCGGGGGCCAGGATTTGACCCGGCAGGCAGGCCAGGTGAAACGGGGGGATGTGGAAGTCAGAAAGAGCACTTCGTTTTCCAAGGAAGCACAGCAGGAGTTCCGGCGTCGAGAGCAGGAACGTCTTGAGTCGCTGAAGAAGGAAATTGAACAAATGATCGAGCAGTCGCCGCAACTGGCTGAAATGAAAAAGCAGTTGTTGCTCGACATTACGTCGGAGGGTTTGCGAATTCAGATTGTCGATGAGCAGAATCGCCCCATGTTCGATACCGGCGGGGATGCGCTTAAATCCTACACGCGGGATTTGCTCCGGCAGATCGGGATGTTGTTGAATGATGTTCCTAATCGGATCAGTTTGGCCGGCCATACTGACGCTGCCCCTTTTGTCGGTGGCTATCAGGGATTTTCGAATTGGGAGTTATCCACTAATCGCGCAAACGCATCGCGTAGGGAGTTGGTTGCAGGGGGGATGGAGCCCCATAAGGTTTTACGGGTCGTCGGTTTGGGGTCAACCCTGCTTTTCGATAAAAATGATCCGTTGAATCCTGTGAATCGTCGCATCAGCATTGTGGTGCTGAATCAACGTACCGAACAGGCCATCCTGAATGAGGAGTCAAGTCCTGAAGACGATCAGATCGAAACGGATGGGAAAAATGTGCTTGAATTGCCGAAATTACCTAATGCAACGGCAGGGTGAATGATGAGTCGCCAACAGTTTCTCTGGATCGGAAGTGGCTGGATGTGTTTGGTCCTGTCGCTTCTCCTTTATATCGAGCCCGCAGCGCGTGAGAGTAGCTTGATATTTGCGTTGCTTCTTGTTCTGGCAGGGTGGTGGCTGGCGGCGGCATTTTCGCGGCCTGAAAGTGCTGCGGAGACAATCGGGGTGGTTGATCGTGATGTTGTCGACGGCATGGTGATTTCCAGAAGTAGTGAATCCATGGTCAGGATTGCTCAGGAAGTTTCCACGCAGATTGCCGAAATTCGGGATGAGGTGGGACGTAGTCAAAAATTATTTGACGATGCTATCGGTGGTTTGCTGACAAGTTTCAATCAGATGAATACGCAGATTCACCGGCAACAAGAGTTGGGTGTCAGGGTTACGATGCGCCACGCGGATGATGGGCAAGGTATGGATTTTCATAGTTTTGCCGCCAAGACCTCGAAGGCGCTGACGCAGTTTGTCGACAATATCGTGGGCAATGCCAAACTGGCGATGACCCTGGTGGAAATGACCGACAAAATGACCAGTCAGATGAAAGACATCCAATCGGTACTTGGGGAAATCGAAAGCATTGCCAAGCAAACCAACCTGCTGGCCTTGAACGCTGCAATCGAGGCCGCGCGGGCCGGAGAGGCTGGCCGGGGATTTGCAGTTGTTGCCGACGAGGTTCGAGACCTGTCCGGTCGGACCAACCATTTCAGTCAGCAGATTCGTGTGTGCCTGAAATCCATCGAAGGTACGATTGTCGGTACTGAGGATGCGATTAACCGGATGGCGGCGCAGGATATGACGTTTGCCCTAACCTCAAAAGCGGATGTGGAACAGGCGATGGCGGATATCGAGTTGATGAACGAACAATCGGTCCATGTGCTTGACGAAATGAACCAGATTTCTGCCAATGTTGAGGCTTCGGTAAACCAGGCCGTTGTGTCACTGCAGTTCCAGGATATGGTGACCCAATTGCTTGGTCACGTTCAGAAACGCCTGGATTTGCTTGAAGAGGTCGTTGGAGATGAGCAGAAAATGGCGCAAGTGTTGCACAATAGCGGGGACGCAGAACAGAGCATGCGAGCGCTGGAAGAAATTCGGTTGCACGTAGAGCAGGTTTCGGAGCGGCTGGCTGGTCTGAAGCGCGGGGTTGAGCGTAATCCCGTTGCTCAGAAACAGTATGCCAGTGGTGATATTGAGTTGTTTTAAACAAAAGATGAGGAAAAAATGGCTAAAACCATTCTTGCAGTAGATGACTCCGCTTCCATTCGGCAAATGGTTTCCTTCACGCTGAAAAGCGCTGGTTACGAAGTCATTGAGGCAGTGGACGGTCAGGATGGACTCGACAAAGCCAAGGCCAAGACGGTTAATCTTGTTCTGACGGATCAGAACATGCCACGAATGGATGGGCTTACCTTGATTCGTAATTTGCGTGCTACGCCGCAATACAAATCGACACCGATCCTGATGCTGACCACCGAGTCGTCCGATGCCATGAAATCCCAGGGCCGTGCAGCAGGCGCGACCGGGTGGCTGGTGAAGCCGTTTGATCCGCAAAAGTTGATTGAAGTCGTCCGTAAGGTCATTGGCTGATTTCCCTGCTTCGCAGGGAATACCCTGCGATGACCGTTTTCGCTTGCGCGCTGCGTGCGGGTTGTCAGAGGAGGAGACATGTCCATCGACATGAGTCAGTTTTACCAAGTGTTCTTCGAGGAATCAGAGGAGCATTTGGCGGCGATGGAGTCACTGTTGCTTGGCCTGGATGTTGATAATCCAGATGTTGAGGAACTCAATGCGATTTTTCGTGCTGCCCACTCAATCAAGGGTAGCGCGGGCACATTTGGTTTTACGGATCTCGCTGAAACCACGCATATTCTCGAAAATCTGTTGGACAGGATTCGCAAATCTGAATTGGCTTTGCGTCCTGAGATGGTCGATGCGTTTTTGCAGGCCGGCGACATTTTGCGCACTATGCTGGATGCGCATCAAGGTCGGGGTGTTGTCGATGCCGCCGATGTTGAGGTGATCTGTCATCGCTTGAAAAAGTTATCGACAGGGGAACTCGCCGCGTCGAAGCCGCTTGAGGGGGCGGGGCAGGTAACGCCTCCTGCTCAGGATGGGCAGGATGAAGTCGCGGTGCGTATTCCGCCGGATCAGGGGTACCGTTGTTACAACATCCAGTTCGTTCCCACCAGGATCGCAACGCAGGGTGTTGGTGTCGAAAATCTCCTCGAAGAGCTACGCAGTCTGGGTGAGTTACAGGTGCTCAGTCAGCCTGTCGAAAACGATGGTGAGCCCGGTTATTGGGATCTGCGTTTGCTTAGTCACCATCCTCAGGCCGACTTTGTCGATCAGATAGACTTCGTCGCTGAAAATGGTGCTTGGCGGGTCTCTGAGGATAAAGCGGTCGCAAGAGATGGCTCGACCGCGTTCGGATTTTTTTCCGGGAGTCCTGGCATCCCTGATGAAGCCCGAGGCTATGGCCTTTACAAGGAAGAGGCCAAGGAGACCGAAGAGGCGTACGGATTTTTCACCCCGGTTGAGCCGTCCGGTGTGGAGGAAGATCCCGGGTTTGGTTTCTTCGAGCCCGTCAATGTAGCCGAAGCGGCTTCAGAAAACGTTCCCGCGGTTGTGGATGAGCTGGATGGCGCATATGGCTTTTTTGAGCCTTTGCAACAGCCGTCCGTCAATGCTGAGGTGGTCGAGGAGGGGGATGGATTCGGTTTCTTCGCCCCGCTTTCTGCGGTCGACCCGGAAAATATCGCAAAAACGCAGATCCCCGTTTTGGCTGTTACGAAAGACACGCCTAAAGCGACCCAGGAAGCTGCAATCGTCGATGCGCCATCCAGTCCGGTGGTCAAGCCCGTTGCAGTTGCGGCGAGTGTTTCGCCGATCTCTGGCGGTGCAGACAAGACGGAGCAGAAGTCGCCTACGACTGCGGTGCGATCCTCATCGGCCAAGCCGCCCGCTGCTGCGGCAGGCGGTGACTCATCGATCCGGGTGAGTGTTGAGAAAGTTGATCAACTGATTAACTTGGTCGGTGAACTGGTCATCACCCAAGCCATGCTGCTGCAAACCTCGGCACAGATGCAGGAAGCCGCCCCGGAACGTTTGCTCAACGGCTTGGCTCAATTGGAACGCAACACGCGTGATTTGCAGGAAGCGGTGATGTCCATCCGGATGATGCCAATTTCCTTCGTATTTTCACGTTTCCCTCGCGTTGTCCGTGATTTGTCTGGCAAGCTCGGAAAACAGGTCGAGTTGAAGACGCAAGGCGAGACAACAGAACTCGATAAAAGCCTGATCGAGCGAATCACAGATCCACTGACACATCTGATTCGGAATAGTCTGGATCATGGTATCGAGTCGCCTGAGAAACGTGTGGCAGCGGGTAAGAGTCCAACCGGAACCATCACCCTCAAAGCCTATCATCAGGGGGGGAATATCGTTATCGAGGTTGGCGATGATGGCGCGGGTCTGCCTCGTGACAAGATTCTGAAAAAGGCCCGCGAGCGCGGCCTGCCGGTGTCGGATCAGATGAGCGATCAAGAGGTCTTCAACCTGATTTTTGAGGCAGGCTTTTCGACTGCTGAGCAGGTCACCGATGTTTCCGGTCGTGGTGTCGGGATGGACGTTGTACGCAGGAACATTCAGTCCATGGGCGGGCGCGTTGAAATTGACTCCATATATGGTGTCGGGACGAGGATGACTGTACGTTTACCGCTTACGCTTGCCATACTTGATGGCATGTCGGTGGCGGTAGGCGATCAGATTTATATTCTTCCACTCTCCTACGTGCTGGAGTCGATGCAGCCGCAGGCTGGCGAAATCAAGACGCTCTCCAATCAAGGGCGGGTTGTTCAGGTTCGGGGCGAATATTTACCGGTGGTTGTCTTGCATGAGTTATTCCACCTGAAATCTACCTGGCGCGATCTCACCCAAGGCATCATGGTGGTGCTGGATGCCGATGGAACGCGGGTGGCATTGTTCGTTGATGCCTTGCTGGGACAGCATCAGGTCGTGATCAAGAGCCTGGAAGCAAATTACCGGAAGGTGCCGGGAATCTCTGGCGCAACCATTATGGGTGATGGCCATGTAGCACTGATTCTGGATGTGTCGGCTATTGCTGCCATGGCGAAAAAGAATGTGCAGAAAGCCGCATGACGGCAGATGAGGAGCAAGAAATGGAAGCCTTGACACAAGCAGGTGCCGCGGGAGACGAAGCGTTAGTTGCCAGCGAGTATCTGACTTTTACCCTCGGTAGCGAAGAGTATGCGATTGATATTTTGAAGGTTCAAGAAATTCGTGGTTACGAGCCTCCTACCTTGATTGCCAATGCGCCGCCGTTCATCAAGGGGGTGATTAATCTCAGAGGGATCATCGTTCCAATCGTTGATTTGCGCGTTAAATTCAATCTGGGTAAGGTTGAGTACACCCCGTTTACTGTTGTGATCATTCTGAATGTGGCTGGTCGAGTCATTGGTGTGGTTGTCGATAGCGTTTCCGATGTGCTCTCCCTGAATTCAACGCAGATTCGTCAGGCCCCGGAATTTTCCGGAACCTTCGATACAAAATACATCCTCGGTCTGTGCAGTATCGATCAGCGCATGTTGATTGTTACCGATATCGAACGTTTGATGACCAGTGCTGATATGGCATTGATCGAAGCGGCCACGGAATGAATCATTCGATAGGGATCTGGTGATGCTGAATATTCGCAATTACAGGATCGGGCACCGGTTGATTTCGACGACCATCGGTGCCTTGGCCTTGATGATTGCTTTTGTTGTTGTGGCACTGATTGGTTTGGGCATGGTCAATGACCGGGTTCAGACGATTGCGGTCGACGGCAATCAAAGCATGGAATTGGCCTACGAGATGCAGGGGCGTCTCTTCAGTATCGGGCAACATGCCAATAACGCGATGTTACTGGAAGAAATTGCTCGCCAGCGTCAGGCACAGGCGGCAGCAATTGAGGACCTGGAAAGCTACCACGCCGGGGAACTCCGTTTGTCCAGACAATTGCAGGATGCGCGTGCCCAGTCGGCACTCAAGGCTTTGTCTGTCGCCCGTCAGGACGGCGAGGCTTCCTTGACGCACTTTTTCGGTTTGATTCAGGAAGGAAATCGTCCAGAGATAGAGCAGTTCTTCGCCGACGATTTTCAGCCAAAAATGCTGAAATGGCAGGACCAGGTTGGCGTATTTCTTAAAACGCAAAAATCCTTGGTTGATGCTGCCATGCTGGAAATTGAGGAAATTGGCGAGAACGTACGTCTCATTTTCTTCAGTCTGATTGCGTTGTCGGTTGTGGTGATGATTCCATCGGGTATCTGGGTGACCCGCCAAATTACACGGCCCTTGCAGGCGGCTGTGGACATCGCAGATTCTGTTGCTGCGGGGAATTTTGAGAATCAGGTGGATTTGTCCGGGCGCGATGAAACCGCTCACCTACTGCAAACCTT
Source organism: Azonexus sp. (assembly GCA_034004105.1). Classification (GTDB taxonomy): domain Bacteria; phylum Pseudomonadota; class Gammaproteobacteria; order Burkholderiales; family Rhodocyclaceae; genus Azonexus. The sequence goes on from JAVEXE010000007.1 coordinate 13,590, forward strand.
GTCACGCATGCAGGCGGATTTGAAGTTCCGGACCGAGCGGGACAAAGAGGTCGCGGCAGAGGCAATGCGCATCAAGGTTGCGTTGGATGTCGGCTCCAATTGCGTCATGCTGGCGGACAACGCAGGAAAAATCATTTACTGCAATTCTGCTGCGCTATCAATGATGCGCAATGCCGAAAGTGATTTGCGAAAGGCGCTGCCTGATTTCAAGGCCGATGAGATCGTTGGTTCCAATTTCGATATCTATCATCGCAATGCCTCACATCAGCGCAATCTGCTTGCCGCATTGAATGCGCCGCTGCGTAGTCAAATCAACGTCGGGGGGCGAACCTTCTCTCTGGTGGCTACGCCCGTGCTGGAGGCCGGCGTACGCTTGGGGACCGTGGTCGAGTGGCTTGATCGAACGGGTGAGGTGGCTATTGAGCAGGAAGTCAGTGAGATTATCGAGGCGGCAGTGGTCGGTGATTTCTCAAGGCGGATTGTCACGGGTGACAAGCAGGGATTTTTCCTTCGGCTCTCAAACGGCATCAACGGTCTTCTGGATGCGAATGGGCAAGCGCTGGATGAAATCGGAAAAATGCTTGCTCGATTGGCGGCAGGGGATCTGACACAAAGAATAGACATTCCTTACCAAGGACTCCTGGCAAAGGTTCGGGACGACGCCAATGGTACGGTCGACAACTTGCGGGCAATTGTTTCTTCGATCAAGGAGGCTACAGACGCCATCAATACGGCAGCTTCGGAAATTGCCATGGGCAATCAGGATCTGTCCGGGCGTACCGAGCAGCAGGCGTCGAGCTTGGAAGAAACCGCGTCGAGTATGGAACAATTGACCAGCACGGTTCAACAGAATGCGGTCAATGCCAGTCGTGCCAATGCGTTGGCTGCTACGGCTCAGAAAGTGGCGGAGCAGGGGGGGAGTGTATTTGGGGACGTTGTCAGCACCATGGGGGCGATTCAGCAGTCAAGCAACCGGATTGCTGACATTATCGGCGTGATCGACGGGATCGCTTTCCAGACCAATATTCTGGCCCTGAATGCCGCCGTCGAGGCAGCAAGGGCCGGGGAGCAAGGTCGAGGATTTGCCGTGGTCGCGACAGAGGTACGTAGCTTGGCGCAGCGAAGTGCTTCTGCGGCCAAAGAGATCAAATCGTTGATTGCCGACTCCGTCGACAAGGTGGCCACCGGACATCGTCTGGTTGATCAGGCTGGAACGACAATGGGCGAGGTTGTTGCCAGTATCCAGCGTGTAGCGCATCTCATCGCTGATATTTCTTCTGCCTCCACGGAGCAAAGCGCAGGTATTGCCCAAGTGGGTTTGGCGATTACCCAGATGGATGAAGTCACGCAGCAGAATGCGGCACTGGTTGAGCAGGCTGCTGCGGCTGCGGAGAGTTTGCAGGAGCAGGCGCGTTGCCTCGCTGATGCTGTTTCTGTTTTTCGGGTGACCGGAGATGCGTTGATTTTGTCACCGGGAAAAGTGGTGAATGGGTCCGATTTCATGCCTACGCAGGCGATGCAGGATACTGCTCAGCCAAAGCTGTTGGCAGTCAAGACATCTAACAAAATGATTTCGGGGCGAGTTCCCCGCCTGTCTGATCGCGAGAGCGAATGGGCAGAGTTTTAACTTATTAGAACGAAGGGTAGATCAATGCGTAATAACCAGCCTGTTACCCAGAACGAAGTCATGCTGACCGCTGACAGTCTGATCGTTTCCAAGACCGATCTCAAAGGGCAGATTACCTACGTTAATAAGGACTTTCTTGATATCAGTGGCTTCTCGGAGGAGGAACTGATCGGCAAGCCACATAACCTTGTGCGTCATCCCGATATGCCGGTCGAAGCCTTCGAGGATATGTGGCGGGATCTCAAGGAGGGGCGTCCCTGGACGGGTTTTGTCAAGAATCGCTGCAAGAACGGGGATTTCTACTGGGTTCTGGCGACTGCAACGCCGATGCGGGAAAACGATCAGGTGGTCGGTTACATGTCGGTTCGTCGGATGCCCACCCGGCAGCAAGTCGATGCGGCGGAGAGTGCGTATCGTCTTTTCCGCGAAAAGCGTGCGGGTGGCTTGCGTATTCGTCATGGTGTTGTTGTCAATGGCGGTGAGGGCTTGCTCGCCAGTTGGTCATTAAAGCAAAAACTCTTTGCAGGCTTCACCTCGCTCTTGCTGGCTATGGTTGTTGTGGCCATCCTGGGTATTTGGGGATTGGGCAAAACCAACGACAGTTCTGTCAAGCTAAATGATGATGGAATCAAGCCGACACAGGCACTGGCAGTGATCGGTCGCTTGATGGCAGAAAATCGCAGTCAAGTCTTGTTGACCCTGCAACACGATCCGAATGGACGTTATGCAAATCTGCATGACCATCCGGTTGAGTTCCACACCAAGCAGATTGACGCCAATATTGCCGAAATATCCCGGCAATGGGATATTTATACCAAGCAGGTCCATACTCCTGCGCTGCAAAGTTTGGCTGATAGCTTCGCCGAAGCGCGCATGCGCTATGTCAAGGAAGGTCTGTTGCCAGCCAAGGAGGCCTTGCTTGATGGGCGCTTCGATGATGCGAACATGATCCTGCTGCGCCAGATCAACCCGACTTATACCGCAGCTGCAGCCAAAGCTGACGCATTGTTCAAGCAGCAGTCCGAGGATGCACAACTGTTGGTGGAGGCCGGCGAGGCGCTGTATCAAACGCAATTGATCTGGGTGGCTGCCATCGTCTTACTGGCCCTCGCGATTGGAACGTGGATCGCAATGGCAATAACCCGATCGATTACGCGGCCAATTGACGACATTGTTGCGACCTTCCACTCACTGGCGAACGGTGACTTCACCCGTAACGTGGATGTCTCGCGCAACGATGAAATGGGCAAGATCCTGCAGGGCCTGCAGTCGATGCAGATCCAGCAAGGCTTCAATGTTGCCGAGGCACAGCGTATTGCAAACGATAACCTGCGGATTCGTATTGCACTGGATTGTGTGACTTCAAATCTGCGTATTGCAGACGATGAGGGCACTGTTCTGTACGCCAACAAGGGCTTGCAGGAAACCTTGCGTCGTATCGAGCCAGCCTTGCGCCTGCAGCAGCCAAATTTCTCGGTCGACCGCTTCGTAGGCAGCAATATTGGCGATTTTTATCAAGATCCTCAGGCGGCATTGCGCACGCTGCGCGAACTGCAGAGTACGCGCACAACGGAAATGGAAATTGGAGGACGGATTTTCAATGTCGTCACGAATCCGATCATCAATTCTCGTGGGCAGCGTCTGGGGACCGTGGGTGAGTGGCTGGATCGCACTGCCGAAATTACGGCACAAAGACTGGTTGCTGATCTGATCGACAAGGCTTCGCACGGCAATCTCGAAGCTCGGCTCAATCCAGAAGCGCTGGAGGGTTTTTATCGGGAACTGGGCAAGGGCATCAACAGCTTGCTGGAAACGACCAGTCTGGCCATCAATGAAATTGCTGATTTGTTGTCACGTATTGCCGGCGGTGATTTGATGCACACCGTTGAGACTGACTATCACGGTACCTTTGGTCGTTTGAAGGATGATGCGAACCAGACCGTGCTTCGTTTGCGTGAATTGGTTGGCGGTATTCAGAATTCTGCGGAAATGATCAATGTCGCTGCGAAGGAAATCGCTTCCGGGAATCAGGATTTGTCCAGTCGAACCGAGGAGCAGGCAAGCAGCCTTGAGGAAACAGCCTCAAGCATGGAGCAATTGACCTCCACTGTGAAACAAAACGCTGACAATGCTCGCCAGGCCAACGAATTGGCCAACGGCGCACAGCGCGTTGCTGAACAAGGTGGTGAAGTGGTGAGTAAGGTTGTTGACACCATGGGTTCGATCAACCAGGCGAGCGCGAAAATTGCTGACATTATCGGCGTGATTGATGGCATCGCTTTCCAGACCAATATTCTGGCGTTGAACGCTGCAGTCGAAGCTGCGCGTGCTGGTGAGCAAGGCCGCGGTTTTGCTGTTGTGGCAACGGAAGTCCGTAATCTGGCGCAGCGAAGTGCAGCAGCAGCCAAAGAAATCAAGGGTCTGATTTCTGACTCGGTCGGTAAGGTTGAACAGGGAAGCAAGCTGGTCAATCAAGCGGGTTCGACCATGAACGAGATTCTGAGCAGCATCCAGCGCGTCACGAAAATCGTCACTGACATTGCTGAAGCGAGCCGTGAGCAAAGTTCCGGTATTGAGCAAGTAAGTCTCGCGGTCAGCCAGATGGACGAGGTCACCCAGCAAAATGCCGCACTGGTAGAACAAGCCGCCGCTGCGGCAGAAAGTCTGGAAGAGCAGGCTGAGTCCATGTCGCGGGCTGTTTCAGTATTCAAGCTTTCTGCTGAACGTGCTGTCAGTTTGCCTGCACCTGCATCGTCTCCAATGAAGGAGGCGGTGAGTGCGCCGCGCCAAACTGCTGAGAAGGCCAAGCCCCGCAGCCTGCCGGCGAGTCTTGACGACGAATGGGAAGAGTTCTGATGACAGTCGATCGCCAGCGGCCGGGCGGAGTGGCAAATATTTCCAGTCTGCGCCAGGATTTGAACAAGGTTCTGCCTGCCCGCGAAGGTGGGAGGGAATTCAGCTTTTCTGATGCCGATTTCGAGCGTGTTCGAAAGCTGATCTATCAGCATGCCGGAATTTCGTTGTCACCAATCAAGAAGGATATGGTGTACTCCCGTCTTGCTCGACGGTTGCGAGCCTTGAGCAAGTCCAGTTTTAATGATTACCTGGATGCTCTGGAGCGCAACGGTGGCGATGAGTGGGAGCGTTTCGTTAATTCGCTCACCACGAATCTAACCTCGTTCTTTCGTGAGCCGCATCACTTTCCGATATTCGCGGACCATTTACGCAAGATTGGCAATAAGCGTCCGATCAAGATCTGGTGTTCGGCAGCGTCGACCGGGGAAGAGCCTTATTCCATTGCGATGACAGTCATGGAGACGTTTGGGGCGGATGTCTCCCATGTCACTATCGCTGCGTCGGATCTGGATACAAATGTTCTGGCAACGGCACAAAAAGGCGTTTACCCGATTGAGCGCCTGGACAAATTGTCGCCGGAGCGACTCCGTCGGTTTTTCCTGAAGGGTACGGGCTCACAGGAAGGTTTTGCGGCGATTCGACCGGAAGTGAAGCGCTTGGTCGAGTTCAAACGGATCAATTTGCTGGATGGTAGTTATCCAGTCAAAGGCCCGCTGGATGTGCTTTTCTGTCGCAATGTGATGATTTATTTCGACAAGCCGACCCAATACAAGATTCTGTCGCGGTTTGCCCCGATGATGCAGTCGGATGGATTGCTGTTCGCTGGTCATTCCGAGAGTTTTCTGCATGCGGCAGATTTGTTCAAGTCCTTGGGCAAGACGGTATATGCCTTGGCTGGTCATCGCTGAAAAGGATACGCGTGTCACACGCTTACGACGAAAATCTCGCTACCAACCGGTACTATGATCGGCATTTTGAGACTGAGGCAGCGAAAATCCTGCCAGGTGAATATTTTGTGTCAAACCAGGGCATTCTTCTGGTCACCGTGCTGGGGTCTTGTGTCGCAGCCTGCGTCAGGGATGTGGAGGCTGGCATTGGTGGCATGAATCATTTCATGCTCCCTGATGATGGGGGTCGCGATACCGCTGGAACCTCTGCGCGCTATGGTTCCTATGCAATGGAGGTACTGATCAATCATCTGCTGAAATTGGGTGCCAGGCGGAATCGTCTCGAAGCAAAGGTTTTTGGTGGTGGTGCGGTAATGGCCAGCCTGGCGAGTAGTAATGTTGGTGCGCGAAACGCCGAGTTCGTTCTGAGGTATCTGAAGACGGAAAAAATCCCGGTCGTAGCTAAGGATTTGCTCGATTCATATCCGCGCAAGGTCTATTACTTTTCACAGACCGGGCGGGTGCTGGTGAAGAAATTGCACCGCGTCCACAACGAAACCTTGTTCACCCGAGAACGTGATTACAAACAGCGGCTCAGTGGCGAGCCAATGGCTGGTGATGTCGAACTCTTCATTTGAGTTCACGCGATATGCGATGTGCTTCATGGTAATTCGAATATGATAAAAACCCGAATACTGGTGGTGGATGACTCCGCGTTGATGCGCGGTGTGTTGAGCGCGATGATCAATGCTGCGCCTGATCTGGAGGTTGTTGGTGCTGCGCCTGATGCGCAGACCGCGCGGGAGATGATCAAGACGCTTAACCCGGATGTATTGACGCTTGATGTGAATATGCCGGGGATGAACGGCCTGGATTTCCTGGAGCGTCTGATGCGTTTGCGTCCGATGCCCGTGGTTATGGTTTCTTCCTATACCCAGTCGGCTTCCGATACGACCTTAAGGGCTCTGGAGGCGGGGGCGGTGGACTTTATCGGTAAGCCTCGCGCAGACGCTGGCCAGTCCATGGAAATCTACGCGGAAGAACTGGTTGAAAAAATACGCGCGGCTCGTTCGGCCCGAGTCCGTAGTGTCACTACAGAAAAGCCCATTGCTAAAGTAACAGGTAGCCAAACCCCTCCACAGGGAAGTTTGGGTGTCACCAAGTCAACGATTGTGGCCAAGCCCACATCTGCTCAGCCGACGCCATCGACGCTGGCCAGCAATGCGAGCGGGAAAATCATATTTCTCGGGGCGTCGACCGGAGGAACCGAAGCCATCAAGGAGTTTCTCCTGGGCATTCCTGCGAATTGTCCGCCAATTCTGGTGGTTCAACACATGCCGGAAAATTTTACGGCGTCGTTTGCGCGTCGTCTGGATAGTCTGTGCGCACCCAACGTGATCGAGGCACAAGGTAATGAGCGTGTGACTCCCGGAACCGTATATATATCGCCAGGGCATTCACATCTTCTGATTCGTCGTAGCGCCGGGGGTTATCTCACTGAGCTTTCAAAGGCTGATCCAGTTAATAGGCATCGCCCGTCTGTTGATGTGTTGTTTGATTCGGCGGCACAATGTGTTGGTCGTCAGGCGCTGGCAGTAATTCTTACCGGGATGGGTAAGGATGGTGCTCAAGGGATGTTGCGAATGCGTCAAGCCGGGGCCAAGACGTTTGGACAGGATGAGGCAAGTTGTGTCGTTTATGGAATGCCTCGTGAGGCTTTTTTGGTTGGGGCAGTTGAGGAACAGTGTGCTCTTGACGAAATGGCCAAGCGTGTCATGACGGCAATTGGTCGCTAAACCTTTGTGCAGTACTTGCCGTAGGATATGAAAGGTTTAAACTAATGTCGGTTTTGCTAATTTTTAGGGGTTAAGATGCATACAAATGTCAAACAAGAAGCCGGAATGGCGACGATCGAACTCGTCGGACGTTTTGATTTCAACACGCACCGGGATTTTCGCACGGCTTACGAACCCTTGATTGCCGACCTGGCTTGCAAGGCGATTACGGTCGATTTCTCCCGGGTCGATTATCTCGACAGTTCGGCCTTGGGTATGTTGCTCATGTTGCGCGACAAAATGGGCGGTGCTGGTAAGGAAGTCGTGTTGAGCGGCGTGCAAGGCAATGTAAAGCAAGTGCTGGAGATTGCTAATTTTAGTAAATTGTTCCGTATCGTTTGACGAGTCGGGTTGCCAAGAAGTCTTTCCGCGGGTAAAAGGAGCCTTTCGGGAAGCGTTTGTGACGTTGTGTATTGTCGGTGTTGCGCAATTAACTGGGCAGAGAGATCGGATTTGGAGTGAGAAATGTCAGAACTGCTAAAGAGTATTGATGCCCGGACAAAGCTGGCGGGGACCAACAAGCTAGAAATACTGTTGTTTTTTCTGGGCATTGATCAGCGCACCGGACGGCGTGAAACATACGGCATCAATGTATTCAAGGTGCGTGAGGTCATGCGTACGCCGGCAATCACAGCAGCTCCGGAAATGCCGCCATCGGTGGAGGGGATGGTCAGTCTTCGGGGGGCGCTTGTCCCTGTGATCGATTTGGCAAAATATGCAGGTGTTTCAGCAGAGACACCGCGTGACATCATGATTGTCACCGAATACAACGGGCACACTCAGGGATTTTTGGTCGAAGCGGTCGACACCATACTTCGACTTGATTGGAGCAAGATGCGCGTCCCGCCAGAAATGCTGATGGCTCAAACTGGCGGTTTGGTTACTGCCGTAACAGAACTGGAAGACAATCGGCTGGTGATGATGATGGATGTCGAGAAGGTGCTTGCTGAGACGACGACTATCGAGCATGACATCATGTTCCGAAGTGTGGTCCCCGTTGACCGTCCAGACGCGACTGTTTTTTATTGTGATGATTCGAGCGTGGCCCGGAAGCAGATTGAGCGGACGCTGGAGACCATGGGGGTCAAAGGATTGAGCGCGGTCAATGGGCGGCAGATGTGGGAAGAAATGGAGAAGGTTGCCCATTACGCCAAGTCGGTAGGCAAGAAACCTTCCGATGTCATCAGTCTGATTTTGACAGATATCGAAATGCCCGAAATGGATGGTTATATCCTGACCAAAAAAATCAAGTCTGACCCACGATTCGCCGATATTCCGGTAATCATGCACTCCTCTCTGTCGGGTATGTCAAATCAGAAACTCGGGCAGTCGGTGGGGGTTGATGAGTATGTGCCAAAATTTGAGCCCCAGCGACTTTCCGAAACTTTGGCGCGGCGTCTTGCTGCAGTTGAAGACTCGGCGGCATTGCTCAAATAATCGCTAAAGGTGCAACAATGAACCTGATCGAAAGCAAGAATCTTCTCGATAGCGTTGATGCCAGAACCCGTCTAGCGGGCTCGAACAAAATGGAGATCCTGCTCTTCTCGCTTGGTACGCGTGAAGTTTTTGGTATCAATGTCTTCAAGGTTCGGGAGGTCGGGCGTACGCCACACATTACCAAGACCCCGAACATGCCGCGCGGGGTCGAGGGGCTGATCTCCTTGCGGGGGAATGTTATCCCCGTGCTTTCTCTGGCACCGTTCATGCAATTGGAGGGCGTGCCGGAGGGTCTGGGCAAAACCATGATGGTGGCGGAATATTCCAAACGGACTTTGGGATTTCTCGTGCACGAGGTCGACCGGATCATTCGTGTTGACTGGGAACGCGTCAAAGCGCCGGAAAGTGTTTTGTCGGCCAATCATGGTTTGATTACGGCCGTGATCGAGCTTGAAGGCGGCGGCTTGGTTTCAATTCTTGATGTAGAACAGATTCTGGCGAATGCGTTCGGGGAAGCGATGATCATCGATATTCCCCCGGCCCGAGTCGACCCGAATACGAGCGTCTTTTTTGTCGATGATTCGGTTGTTGCCCGGCGAAAGATTTCTGAAGTGCTGGACAAATTGGGGGTCAAACACAAGCATGCGACCAATGGCCTGGAGGCTTGGACACGCTTGCAAGCAATTGCTGCCCATGTCTTGCAAACTGGTGCCAATATTCGTGATGAGTTGCGATTGATTTTGGTCGATGCCGAGATGCCTGAAATGGATGGTTACGTTTTGACCAAAAATATCAAGTCCGATCCGCGTTTTGAAGGCGTGCCGGTGGTGATGCACTCATCGTTGTCATCAGAAGCCAACCGGGCTATGGGGAAGTCAGTAGGTGTTGATGCCTATGTGGCAAAATTTGACGCGGAAGCACTGGCTGATACCTTGCGACCGCTAATTGAGCGATAACAAAAGACTACTGGAGTAAGGCATGGCTGCTGATCCGAAAACAAGGTTTCTGGTGGTGGATGATTTTTCCACCATGCGCCGTATTGTTCGCAACCTGTTAAAGGAACTGGGTTTTACCAATGTTGATGAAGCCGAGGATGGCGCCATTGCGCTGCAGAAACTGCAGGGTGGTGGGTTCGAGTTTGTGGTGACAGACTGGAACATGCCGAATATGGACGGTTTGACCTTGTTGCAGACAATTCGGGCTACGCCGCAATTGAAACACTTGCCTGTATTGATGATTACTGCAGAAGCAAAAAAGGAAAACATCATTGCGGCAGCCCAGGCGGGAGCAAGCGGTTATATCGTCAAGCCTTTTACGGCCGGAACCTTGTCAGAGAAATTGAACAAGATTTTCGAAAAATTTGGCAAGGCCTGAGGAGAGCTTTATGTCTGCGACCAATGATTCTGCGGATCTCGAGGCCCTGTTTGACTCCATCGCTGCAGATTTCCAGCCGGCACCAGTAGCGGCACCTGTGAAACCGGTAAATACGCCAGCCGGTGGTGACAACGACGAGCTTCAGGCGCTTTTTGACTCGGTCGTCGCAGAGTCTCAAGTGTGTGCTGAAGTTCCTGCGGCGGAAGGCATTGGGGCAGAAGGCTGGCCGAAACAGGAGGCTGTGTTTAATCGGCTTGGGCATATGGCGCGTAGTCTACACGATACCCTTGGTCAGCTGGGTTATGACAAGTTGCTGGAGAAGACGGTCACGGCAATCCCAGATGCCAAGGATCGCTTGGCTTATGTTGCAAATCTGACGGAGCAGGCCGCTTGTCGCGTACTTAACGCCACCGATATCGCCAATCCACTGCTTGATGATATTCAACGACGTTCGGGAGAACTTGGCTCCGCTTGGGATAAGGTATTTGCCAATCAAATGTCGCCAGAGCAATTCCGGCAATTGGCCGTTGAAACGCGCGCATTCCTGAACCAGCAGTTGCCGGAAAAGACACAGGCGACGCACGCACAATTGACCGAAATCATGATGGCCCAGGATTTCCAGGATCTTACAGGTCAGGTAATCAAGAAGATCGTTGCTTTGGCTCATGAACTGGAGACTGGGTTGATGAGTGTTCTTCTGGACGTGGTTCCAGAGGCCAAGCGCACCGATGAGGTGGCGAGTCTGATGAACGGGCCGGTGATCAACGCCGAAGGTCGCACGGATGTTGTCATCAATCAGGGCCAGGTGGACGACCTGCTCGACAGTTTGGGTTTCTGAGGAGAGCGGACATGAGCGATTTTTCGGGAATGGAAGACCTGCTGCAGGATTTTCTGCAGGAAGCCCATGATCTTTTATCGGA